>CANCJE010000015.1 GCA_947378235.1 Caulobacteraceae bacterium
TGGGTGCCCGAGGGCAGCCAGATCTGGACCGGCCCCAGCTTCGCGCTCGTGCGCCCTGAATTTGCCGCTGCGCGCCGCAAGGTGTTGGAGCGGCGCGACCGCGACGGCGATGTCCGATCCATTCTTGTCTCGCTCGGCCTGACCGATGTCGGCGGGGTCACGGCTGACGTGGTTGAGGCCCTGCTCGCAACCGGGACCGAAGCCCGCATTCTGGCGGTGGTCGGTTCGGCCGCGCCGTCCTTGCCAAGATTGCGCGAGTTAAGCGCCATCCACGCCAACCTGCGCGTCGAGGTCGATGTTAAGGCCATGGCCCCGGTCGTCGGCGAGGCCGATCTGGCCATTGGTGCGGGCGGGTCCAGCACGTGGGAGCGGTGCTGCCTCGGACTTCCCGGCATCACGTTGGTTCTGGCCGATAATCAGGCCGACATGGCGGCGCGGTTGGATGCTCACGGCGTGACCAAGACCCTTGATGTGCGCCTGCCTGGCTTTGCGGACCGACTGGGCGAAGTCCTAACCAGCCTCGTGAACGACAGTGCAGCAAGGCGCTCAATGTCGGCTAAGGCGAGCCTGCTCTGTGATGGTCTGGGCGCAGAGCGAACTGCCCGCAAAATTCTCGCGCTCTAGTGAGGTCCGCGCTCATCTAGAATTTCGCGCAGTTTGCGAACGCCCCGGGCAGCGCTGGCGCTAGATTGGCGCCAGACCAACAGGCCTGTGGCCCCAATCGTTGCCAGACAGAACGGGATCGGTCCTGCCAGCCAAGCCGTGCAGGCGAGTGCGAAATAGTAGCCCCTGACACCGGCATTGAACGCACCGAGGGCGGGATTGATCAGCAAGGACACCGCCTCGCCATAGGCCTTGGCGACAGAGGCTTCAGGCTTGTCCGGAGCCGCACCAATAGCCGCAAGCGTATAGTTCATCTGACGAATGGCCCAGATGAAGTCGAGCAGCCCTCTGGCCAGAATGATCATCATTAGGGTCAGCTTGATCTGAAACATCAACCGCGATCCAGGATCGAGCATCACGACCCCCTCAAGGCTGCGATAGCTACGCTCGCCGCCGAACAGAACGCCAGCGGCCCCCGCTATGACGATCAGGTTCGTCGAGGCAAAGAACGAAGCGGAATTAAGGGCATGGCCCATCAGTTGGGCATCGATGAACTTACTCTCGCGCGCGGCCATGTTCGCCATCCAGGCGCTGCGCACGATGGTCATATTGCTGTTCAGATGACGGCCAATCGACAGCCGCTTGAGCATCGGCTCGTAAAATAGCCAACAGAGGACGAACACTGTCAGGGCGATAATATCAAGTAGGGGCATGAAAGGTCCTTGGTTCAGTCCAAAGAGGCTATCCTTGATCCCGCCTGTGCCCAAGGGCCTTGATGAATTAGCCGGAACCCTTTCCTTGATACGGCCGCGCACCTACCTCACAATGGGTGAGATAAGGATCGCGCGACCATGACCACGACACGAACAGGCAATTTGGCAGGCGGGTTGGACGGCGTCATCGCAGCGGCGAAGACGGGCCAGCGCGGTTTGCCGCCGGTCCATCTGTGGAACCCACCCCACTGCGGCGAAATCGACATTGTCATCAAGCGCGACGGACTTTGGTTTCATGAGGGTACACCCATTGGCCGTGAGGCCTTGGTTCGGCTCTTTTCCACCGTGCTGCGGCTTGATCCGGACGGCTATCATCTGGTGACGCCCGCCGAAAAGATGAAGATCAAGGTCGAGGACGCCCCCTTTATCGCCGTGCGGGTCGATCAAGTCGGTGACGCTCTACGCTTCTTGACCAATGTCGGGGATGAGGTTGAGGCCGGGCCGGACAATGCCATTCGCGTCCAGTCCGATCCAGAGACCGGCGAGCCTCGCCCCTATCTGCATGTCCGCCGAGGCCTAGAGGCCCGCATCGCCCGCCCGGTCTTTTATGAACTGGTCGAGATGGCCAAGGAACGCCAGACGCCAGAGGGTCTGCGCTATGGCGTGACCTCCAACGGGGCGTGGTTTGATCTGGGTCCCGCAGAGGGCTTTGGCGCGTGAACCCAGCCCTCGCCCCCCATCTGCTTCGCGATTGGATCACCAGTCGGCTCGATCCCTTGGATGCCCACGGCGAAAACCGGCCAGAGCGGAAGATGGGCTCGGACTTTGACCTGAACCCAGAAACCCATCCGGGCGACCATGGCGTGGCTGGTTTAGCTCATGCCGCCGTCCTGACGCCTCTGATCGAACATGAGGGCGGCATTAGCGTGCTGCTGACCCGGCGCTCTGACAGTTTGCGCAAACATACCGGCCAAGTCGCCTTTCCCGGCGGGCGCTGTGATCCGGGCGAGACCCCGGCTCAGACAGCGCTCAGAGAGGCACAGGAGGAGATCGGTCTTGATCCGTCCTTTGTGACCTTGGCGGGGCTGTCGACGCCCTATCGCACGGGCACGGGCTTTCATGTCACGCCCGTGGTTGGCTTTGTGAAGCCCGGTTTCGTCCTGACACCCAATCCAGCCGAGGTGGCCGATGTGTTCGAGACGCCCTTCTCGTTCCTGATGGATCCGCAAAACCACCAGCGCCAACATCGCGACCTGCCCAATGGCGACCGGCGTCATTTCTACGCCATCCCCTATGAGCAGTGGTTCATCTGGGGAGCCACGGCAGGCATGCTACGTCAGCTCTATATCCGCCTCTATGGCGAGTCCGAAGGGGCCCTATCCGCATGATCCGCGTGGTTCTGTTCCGGCTGCTGCTCGCCGCCATGCCCCTGATTTTTTATAGTCTCTGGCGTCAGGTCGCCCTGCGTAGCGGCAAGCCCATGGGCTCGACTCCATGGGGCTGGTTGATTGGTCTAGGCGCGGTGCTGTCCGCCCTATCGCTGATGGCTACGGTTGCCTTCCATCCTGACAATCGCGGTCAGACCTATGTCCCCGCCGAACCGCGCGCCGACGGCGGCGTGGGTGCGGCCCATTTTGATGACAAGAAGACCAATCCATGAGCTTTGCGCTAAGCCTAAAGCCTTGGATGACCAAGCCCGCGACCAAGGCGGTGCTGGAAGCCTTGATCGCCGAGGGCGGGGCCGATTGTGTGCGCTTTGTCGGCGGCTGCGTGCGCAACGCCATCTTGAACCGCAAGATCGACGATATTGACCTGGCCACCACCTTGACCCCGCCCTCGGTGGTCAAGGCTCTGGAAGCAGCCGGGCTCAAGGCCATTCCGACAGGGATAGAGCATGGCACAGTCACAGCCCTGTCGAACGGCCAGCCCTTCGAGATCACCACCCTGCGCAAGGATGTCCAGACCGATGGTCGCCATGCTGTCGTGGTCTTTACCGACGACTGGGCTGAGGATGCAGCACGTCGCGATTTTACGATGAACGCGCTCTATGCCGATGCATCGGGCGCGGTCTTTGATCCGTCGGGGACCGGTGTTGAGGATGCCCGCGCAGGCCGTCTAGTCTTTGTTGGCGATCCCAAGACCCGCATCGACGAGGACTATCTGCGGATCCTGCGATATTTTCGGTTCCTTGCCTGGTACGGCAAGGGCGAGCCGGATCGAGACGCACTTGCGGCCTGTGAGACCGGGCGACCGCGGCTTGCGGACTGTTCAGCCGAACGGGTCGCCAAAGAAATGCTCAAGCTGTTGGCCGCCGACGATCCACGCCCAGCGCTGAGGCTGATGGCCTCGACGGGCGTGCTGGCGCAGGTCTTGCCACAGGCCGAAGGGCTGGCGGTGCTAGACCGACTGGTGGCCATCGAGGACGAGCAACTGTTCGAGAATGAGCCCCTTCTGCGACTGGCCGCCCTCTTACCGGCTCATCCCGCGGCGGGAGAGGCCGTGGGCCGGGCCTTGCGCCTGTCCAATGCTGAGCGCGAGCGGTTGGCGCAGGCTCTGGGCACAGAGCCCCGACTGGTCTCATGGATGAGCCCCAAGGCGGCGCGCCAAGCCGTCTATCGACTGGGCAACCCGGCATTCCGCGATCGGGTCAAGCTGCACTGGGCCAGAAGCCTGCGTCCTGCGACCACCCCGCAATGGCGCGGTTTGCTGGCTCTGGGCGAAAGCTGGCACGCGCCAGTCATGCCCATCTCGGGCAAGGATGTCGTCGGTTCGGGCGTTCCGGCTGGTCCCTTGGTCGGTGAGGTCCTGCGCGAGGTTGAGGACTGGTGGGTCGATAGCGACTTTATTGACGACAAACTGTCTCTGGTCGAGCGCTTGAAATCGGTGGCTCAAGGGCTGGCCTTTTAGGGTCTGAGCCCTTTGGCCAATCGCAAGGCTTGACCTGACCCAGCGTCAACCCTCACCCTATGTCAAAACATAAGGGAGACGCCGCCATGACCGACGCTGCTGCGACGATGAGCCTTGATTTCGACCCTGTTGAACTGCGCAAAAAATATCGTGCGGAACGGGACCGGCGCATTAAGGCGGAGGGCAATGACCAGTACATCAAGATTGAGGCCGAGTTCAGCCACTATCTGGACGACCCCTATGTCGAGCCCGGTTTCAAACGCGCAGCCCTAACCGATGAGATCGAGGTGGCGGTGATTGGCGGCGGCTTTGGCGGGTTGCTGGCGGGCGCAAGGCTGCGCGAGGCAGGCATCGACAATGTTCGCATGATCGAAAAGGGCGGCGATTTTGGCGGCACCTGGTACTGGAACCGCTATCCCGGCGCGGCCTGCGACGTCGAAAGCTATGTCTATCTGCCCCTGCTCGAAGAGATCGGCTATATCCCGGTCGAGAAATATACCCGCGCGCCGGAGATCTTGGCCTATTGCCGCAAGATCGGTGAGCATTTCGACCTCTATCGCGACGCCTGCTTCCAGACCGAAGTGACCGATGTGACGTGGGACGATAGGGCCTCGCGCTGGATCATCCGGACCAATCGCGGCGATGCCATGAAGGCGCGATTTGTGATCATGGCCAATGGTCCTCTGCACCGGCCCAAGCTGCCGGGCATTGCTGGGGTCGAGACCTTCAAGGGGCACACCTTCCACACCAGCCGCTGGGACTATGACTATACAGGCGGTGATCCCATGGGTGGCCTGACGGGTCTGAAGGGCAAGCGGGTCGGGATCATCGGCACCGGCGCGACCGCCGTTCAGTGCGTGCCGCACCTTGGAGAAAGCGCTGGGCAACTGTTCGTCTTCCAGCGCACGCCCTCATCGATTGATGTCCGCAACAATCGTCCGACCGATCCGGAGTGGGCCAAGAGCCTCCAGCCCGGCTGGCAACAGCATCGGATGGACAATTTCAACATCCTCGTCTCAGGCGGCTATGCGCCCGAAGATCTGGTCTCGGATGGTTGGACCGACATTATCCGCAACATTGGCATCGTCGCGCGCATCCGCAAGGAACAGTCCGCCGACGGAACGACTGGCGATCCTGCCGAACTGCTGCAACTGGCCGATTTCCGCAAGATGGAGCAGATCCGCTCGCGCGTTGATCAGGTCGTGGCCGACAAGGCGACCGCCGACAAGCTCAAGCCTTGGTACAATCAGTTCTGTAAGCGCCCCTGTTTCCACGATGACTATCTGAACACCTTCAATCGGCCCAATGTGACCCTCGTCGACACCCAAGGCAAAGGCGTGCAACAGATCACCGAGCGCGGCGTCGTGGTCGATGGTGTTGAATATGAGCTGGATTGTCTGATCTTCGCCACCGGCTTTGAGGTCGGCACCTCCTATGCCCAGCGCGCCGGCTATGAGGTCAAGGGCCGCAGCGGCCAGACCCTGACTCAGAAGTGGGCAGATGGGGTCTCGACCCTGCACGGTATGCACAGCCGCGACTTCCCCAACAACTTCATCTTCGCCATCTCACAGTCGGGCTTCACGGTCAGCTATCCGCACATGCTAAACGAGCAGAGCAAGCACGCGGCTTACATCATTGCCGAATGCCAAAGGCGCGGGGTCACGGTGGTGGAAGCCTCCGAAGAGGCCGAAGCGGCGTGGGTCCAGACCATCATCGACTCCGCCATTTCCCGCCAAGAATTCGCTGAGGAATGCACCCCCGGCTATTACAACAACGAAGGTAAACCGTCTGCCCTCGCCGCCCGCAACGGTGCCTATGGCAAGGGCCCGATCGCCTTTGTCAAACTGATAGAGGCCTGGCGGGCCGAGGGGGGATTAGAGGGGTTGGAACTGACGGCGGGTTAACTTTCCTAATGCGCAGGCAAGCTCAGCATGAGGACGCGCCAAAATCTATATCCGCGTCATTGCGAGGCGCATCGCGCCGAAGCAACCCAGGGGAACATCTACGTAAGATCGTGTCAGACCCCTGGGTTGCTTCGCTACGCTCGCAATGACGCTGTTATAGAAAGCCCTTTCCCCCCTTGTGGAGGAGAGGGTTGGGAGAGGGGGTGAGATCCACTTACCCTCATCCTGCGTCGGTCGAAGGGTCGAGGATGATCTCCTTCCCTCACCACCGCGTTCCCCGCGAAGGCAAAACAAGACCCTCTACGTCGCTACGCTCCACTTCCCCCAGAGGGGGAAGATTTGAGAACCGAGATCTTCCCCCTCTGGGGGAAGTACCCGCGAAGCGGGGGTAGGGGACTCTTAGAACGCCGCGATGGTCGTTCTGTGCAGCAAACGGTCATAGCCGTCATAGCCGCCGGTCGCGGCATGAAGCACCGAGCGGTTGTCCCACATCAGCAGCGTGCCCTTTTCCCAGCGATGGCGGTACTGGAACGCCTCACTGCCCTGCCAGCGATAGAGTTCCATCAACAGCGGCAAGGACTCCTCGTCCGCCACGCCCTCGATCCCGACAATATAGCCAAAACAGCTAAAGAGCCCGAGACGTCCGGTCTCTGGGTGGGCGCGGATCAGGGGGTGAATTTGGCTGGCCTCGGCGGCGCGGGAGGGACGGATATCCATTGAGCGTCGGGCAATGTCGCCTTCGCCATAGGAGCCTTCGGGCGCATAGGCTTTCTTGGCCGAATGGATGGCCATCTTGCCCTCGAGCTTGGCGCGCATGGCGTCAGGCATGGCGTCCAGGGCTGCATGCTGATTGGAAAAGAGCGTATCCCCGCCCATCGGCGGGATGGTGATGCCATAGAGGCAGGTCCCTGCGGGAGGGCGGGCCTGAAAGCTCCAGTCACTGTGCCAGTTTTCGGCAAACAGGGGCGAGGTCTCATCGGCCATCCGCTTGACCGCGATCACATGCTTGCGGCCCTCGATCGGCGCGATGAAGGGATCATCACCAAATCCGCCAAAGGCGATGGTGAACCGTTCTTGATCATCGTCGCTAATGTCCTGACCGGTAAAGGCCAGCACATGGTGCTCAAGCCATGCGGCGCGGATGTCCGCGACCTGTTCGGCGCTCAGCGGCTTGGTCAGATCAACACCCGTAACCGTGGCCCCGCAGGCCTGCCCTGACGGTGTCACCGTGATGGTGGATTGGCCCATGGTCGTTCCCTCGGCTGTCGTTCTTTTGCGGCCATAGTCCTGCAAAAGTCGGATTGGGGAAAGGGTTTCCTTTCGGGGCCATCCTCGTCCTTCGACAGGCTCAGGATGAGGATGAATAGGCGGTGAGTGATCTATCAGTCTTCCTCATGCTGAGCCTGTCGAAGCACGAGGAATCCCCCCACCCTATATCCGTGTTCCCCGCGAAGGCGGGGACCCAGAACCTTTCACTCAGGCGGTCATCGACCCGCTGGATCCCCGCCTTCGCGGGCAACGCGGTTGAGAGTGAGTGGATGCCCCCTCACCCAACCCTGTCCCCCTGAAGGGGGCGAGGGCTAGAACAGATAAGCCCTCTCCCTGAGGGAGAGGGTTGGGTGAGGGCCTTGTTTGTTTTCTTAAAATACAAGGCCCCCTACCCCGGCTTCGCCGGTACTTCCCCCATGGGGGAAGATCAAGGATGCGTAACTCTTCCCCCTCTGGGGGAAGTGGCGCGAAGCGACGTGGGGGGCCTTGTTTTACTTGCTATATTGGAACGTCGCGTCGTCGAGATCGATCTGGGGGAATAGATCCTTCTCGGCCCAATAATCTTGGGTGTGCTGCCATTCGGGCTTGTCGCCGCGACGGGGCAGAAGGTGCATGCCGCGCATCAGATAGCCGGGATTGAAGTTTTCGGGGTCCATCCAAGGCAAGAGCGGCATGTCCTTGTCCTCGGGGCGCAACGTTGGCGTGACCGCCTTGACGCCCTTCTTGTCCATATGGTTGAGCAAACGCGCGACAAAGTCTCCGATCAGATCGGCCCGCAGGGTCCAACTGGCGCGGAAATAGCCGAACACCCAGATCATGTTAGGTACGCCGGTAAACATCATGCCGCGATAGGTGACGGTCTTTGAAAAATCCAAAGCCTCGCCATTGATCGAGAAATTGATGTCGCCCAGCACGTTTAGGTTAAAGCCGGTCGCGGTGATGATGATATCGGCCTCAAGCTCGGTGCCCGATTTCAGCAATATGCCCTTTTCGGTAAAGCGCTCGATCTCGTCGGTAACAACACTGGCCTTGCCCGAGGCGATGCCTTGGAAAATGTCGCCGTCCGGCACGAAGGCGATGCGCTGGCGCCAAGGGCGATAGGTCGGGCTAAAGTGCTTTTGCACGGTCTCTTCGGGCAGAAAGGCGCGAACGCCGGAGAGCAGCTCTTCGCGCACCACATCCGGTTCCTCGATGGACCGGCGGGTAAATTCACCCTGATCGAACAGGATCTGACGGCGAGCAATCTCGTGAATCCACTCCTCCTTGACCTCAAGCTTGCGCAGATTGTCGACCAGGTCATTGCCATTGCGGCCGGGGATGAAATAGGTCGGTGAACGCTGGAGCAGGGTCACATGCTCGCATTCGGCCGCAATGGCCGGCACCACGGTCGCTGCCGTCGCGCCAGACCCGATGACCAACACCTTCTTGCCCTTATAGGCTAGATCTTTAGGCCAGGTCTGGGGATGGACGATCTTGCCCTTGAACTGGTCCATGCCCGGCCATTCAGGCGTGTAGCCCTCATCGTGGCGGTAATAGCCTTGGCACATCCACAGGAAGTTGGTCGTGAAGACGCAGCTCTCGCCCGTGGTCTTATTGACGGCGGTGATGGTCCAGAGATTGTCCTTGCCTGACCAACTGGCCGACAGGATCTTGTGGCCATAACGGATGTGGCGATCCAGATCATTCTCTTCAATCACCTCGCCCATATATTTGAGGATCTCTTCGGCCGACGCGATTGGCGCACCGACCCAAGGCTTAAAGCGATAGCCGAACGTATAGAGGTCACTGTCCGAACGAACGCCGGGATAGGTGTGGGTCAGCCAAGTGCCGCCAAAACTCTCCTGCGTCTCCAGCACGACGAAGCTCTTGCCCGGGCACTGATCTTTGAGGTGATATGCACCGCCCACGCCAGAAATGCCGGCTCCGACGATCAGGACGTCGAAATGCTCGGTTGCGGTCGTGTCGTTGGACTTTGCCAGTGTTGCGGTGTCGGCCATGGGTCACCTCTCCTATGAAGATTGCTGACATTCTGATTGCTGAGGGCGATCCCCCAGGTTCAGGCGCTTTCGCCGCGCGAGCCAACAACTAACCGACGATCATATGCACAATCCTCGCCACGAAAAGCCCCCTTGTGCTTAAGCGTCCAACCGCCGCAGCCTCTTCATCTGCCCCCTTGGCGCGCATGGCTTTCACGTCTTAAGGTATGGATTGGCCCATGGACCCAAGCATCAAGACTTGAGGGGGCATACGGGAGACGACCTCATGGGCGAGACCATTTTAGATCCCACATTGCCGATCATCGATCCGCACCACCATCTATGGGATCGCACCGCCCTGTTCGCCACCCAGCCACCACCCAAACATGAGTTTGAAAGGCTGCTGCGTCTGTCGCCGCGCTATCTGCTCGATGAGTTGCTGGCGGATATGAACCGTGGCCATAATGTCATCGCCACCGTCTATATGGAATGCGGGGCCATGTACCGCGCGGGCGGGCCATCAGAAATGCGGCCGGTCGGTGAGACCGAGTTCGTCAACGGCTTTGCCGCCATCAGCGCCAGCGGTGTCTATGGTCCGGCGAGGGCCTGCGCGGGCATTGTCGGCCATGCCGACCTGATGCGCGGCGATGGGGCGGCGGCCGTTCTGGAAGCCCATATTGCCGCAGGCGGCGGACGGTTCCGGGGCATTCGCCACAGCGCCTCATTCGATGCCGACAGCAATGTCCTTGGCCCCCTCGCCCATCGCCCGGATGGCGTCTATCGCTCGGCAGAGTTTCGCCAAGGGTTCAAACATCTGGCGCGTCTGGGCCTGTCGTTCGATGCTTGGCTCTTGGAACCCCAGCTTGGCGATGTGCTTGATCTGGCCAGAGCCTTCCCGGACACGGCCATGGTTCTGGACCATGTGGGAACCCCTTTGGGCATAGCCAGCTATCAGGGGCGACGAGAGGAGCGGTTCGACATCTGGAAACAGTCGATCCAAGCCTTAGCCAAATGCGAGAACCTGTCGGTCAAGGTCGGCGGGTTGGCCATGCCCTTCCCCGGCTTCCCGACCTTCATGGCCCAGCCTCAGGCCCCATCTGAGACCCTCGCCAACGAATGGCGGCCCTATGTCGAGACCTGTATCGAAGCCTTTGGCGTTGAGCGCTGCATGTTTGAAAGCAACTTCCCGGTCGATCTGGGCACCTGCACCTATGATGTCCTGTGGAACGCCTTCAAACATCTGGCCAAGGGCTATTCGGCAGACGAAAGGACCGCCCTGTTTAGCGGCACCGCGCAACGGGTCTATCGATTGGACCTCTAGCCACGCTCTCAGCTTCCCCAAAAAATTTGCACTGCTGTACAAATTTTCTCTCCCCGAACGGTAGTCAGCCTGATAGCCATGGCGACGGGCTCGGGGAGAGTCCCAACGCATAAGAGGTTTGGGATGAAGCGGTTTGGATGGGTCGGCCTGGGGTCGGCTATTGCGGCATGGACGATTGCTCCAGCCGTGCAGGCTCAAGATGTGCTTGCAGCCTCTTCAGGCGATACAGCCTGGATCTTGGCCTCCACCGCCCTTGTCCTTCTTATGACCCTGCCCGGTCTGGCCCTGTTCTATGGCGGGCTTGTCCGATCAAAGAATGTCCTATCGGTCATGGCCCAGTGCGTTGGCATTGCCTGCCTTGCGTCAGTGCTCTGGCTGCTTGGCGGCTATAGCCTGTCCTTTTCCGGGACCCAGCCCCTGATTGGCGATCTGGCCAAGTTTGCCTTGAACACCATGCCGCGTGACGCTTTGATCGGCACCATTCCCGAGAACGTCTTCTTCTCATTCCAGATGGCCTTTGCGGTCATTACCCCGGCCTTGATCATCGGCGCGACGGTCGAACGGATGAAGTTCAGCGCCGTGATGGTCTTTTCCGGCCTTTGGCTGTTGGTCGTCTATGCCCCGGTCTGTCACTGGGTCTGGGGCGGTGGTTGGCTGATGGGTCGGTTTGTGATGGACTATGCCGGAGGCTTGGTCGTCCATGCCACGGCGGGGGTTTCAGCCCTGTTGCTGGCTTGGCAGCTTGGCCCGCGCGATGGCTATCCGCGCGATCTTCACCCCCCACACAATCCCGGCATGACCATGATGGGCGCAGGCCTTCTGTGGGTCGGCTGGTACGGCTTTAACGGCGGCAGCGCGCTAGCCGCCAATGCCGATGCGGGCGCAGCCTTGCTGGCCACCCATATGTCCGCCTCGGCCGCAGGTCTGGTCTGGGCCCTGATCGAGTGGAAGCGCTTTGGCCGGGTCAGCATGGTTGGCCTCGTCACCGGCGTGGTCGCGGGCCTTGCCACCGTCACCCCGGCCTCTGGATTTATCAGCCCGCTCGGGGGTGTGGTCATAGGCGCGGTTGGCAGCTTTGTTTGCTACCATTGCGTCGAATTGGTCCGCCATGGCCTCAAGATCGACGACAGCTTGGATGTGTTCGCTGTCCACGGCATAGGCGGCATTGTCGGCACCCTGTTGGTTGCGGTCCTGGCCAGCCCGGCCCTCGGTGGTAAGGGCTATGCCGAAGGGATCGCCATGTCCGATCAGGCCATCACCCAGACCCTCGGCGTTCTGGTCGTCTGCGGCTGGTCCGCCATCGCAACGCTGGTTCTGGTCTGGATTGTGCGCAAAACCGTCGGGCTTCGGGTTAGCCCTGAGACCATCGATGACGGCCTCGACATGGCGGTCCACGGCGAGAAGGCCTATCGTTCAATAAACTAGGGCCAAGAGGCCAGCGCGACTATGCGCTGGCCTTAAGGGTTGATGCGACCCGCGCCGCCGGGAAGATGCGCAGGAAGTTCTCGGCATAGAACTTGGCCCGCACGGCTTCATCCCGAACACCCAAAGAGGCCTCAAAGCGCGCGATAGGATCACGTCCCCCTTCGATGTGGGGATAGTCGCTGGAAAACAGATAGAGGTCCGGATTGGACTGATCGATGAAGTTGCCGACCTCTTCGAAGACGAAGGGCGTGAAGGCCATCTGGTCAGTCAGCTGCTGCGACGGGATGCGGCTGAGGCCTTGCAGGTTGGCGTCATTGCGGCTCCAGTGTTTGACCACCCAGTCCAGACGCCGCAGCAGTTCCGGCACCCAACCCGCGCCCAGTTCAACACTGGCTCCGCGAAGGTTCGGATGGCGCTGAAAGACTCCATCCAACACCATCATGGTCAAGAAGGCCTCGGGTCCCTCATGCAGCAAGGCAATATCTTTGGTGCGCAGGTTCTCACCGCCGCCCAGCCAATCCTTGGTCGGAGGACGGCCATTGTTCATCCAAGCCTTGGCGAGTTGCAAAGGTGCGCCGCCGACATGGAGGAGGAAGGGAATGCCGCTCTCAGCCAACTTGGCCCAGAACGGGTCGAGATCGACGTGGCCAGGTGAGCGATCACCGCAAGGACGATGGGGAATCCAGACCGCCTCAAGGCCGCTGCGCAGGACATAGTCGAGCTCGGCCATGGCCATCTCGGGATCATCGAGCGGGATCACCGCCACGCCCATCAGCCTTGCGTCAGAACTGCAGAAATCGGCCATGTGGCGGTTATGGGCCCGGGTCGCGCCGTAGCGCAGGCGAGACTCCAACCGCGAGCTGGCCGAAAAGGGCATGGCGACACTGTGGGTAGCGAACACCAACTGCTTCTTAAAGCCAAGCAGGTCCATGGCCCGGGTCCGGTCGGCACTGTCAAAGGCACCGAGGGCCTGAATTTCCTTTGAGGATTGGATCAGCCGATCACCCAGATCGATCTGGGCCTGCACGTGCTCTGCACTATGGCGTCCGCCTTGCGCCATGATCACCGCGACCTCGTCATCGGTGACGATCGAGGCCGAATAGCTCACCTCTGGGATCTCTTCTCGCAGGAGCGGGTCGGCGTATTTTTTCAAGAAATCAGGTAGTTCCATGATGTGGCTATCCGCATCATAGATATCCCGCGTCGCCGGAGCATAGGCCATGTCATCCTCCCTTTGGTCCGCTCAGGGTCGTCGTCCTAAGACGCCCCGCGCTGGTGATTATGCCGACTATGCCGCCCCCTAGAGAGGCTGTCACCCTCTAGAGGCTGACGAAGCCCTTCCAGTTGCCCATATATTTGATGAAGCTTGGGCTGAGGCCTTCCTTGGCCAAGTGCTCTGGGCTGACCGGCAAGGCGATGGGATGGAAGTCTGGATCGGCTTGGACAAGCTTGGGATAGTCGTGATGCAAGATTGCGCCGCGTCCGATCAGCACAAAATCCATGCCGGCCTCGAGACAGGCCCGCGCATTTTCCGCCGTAAGAACCTTGCCTGCGACGCCCAAACGCACTGATCCGCGGTCAAGATCTGCGAACCAGGCCATCAGGCTGCGGTCCTTATAGTCTTCCTCGACCGGCAGCTTGAACACGTCCCACAAGGACATGTCGAGATAGTCAATATCGCCGGCCGTCATGAGGCTTTGGGCAAAGGACAGGATTTCCGACAGCTTCAAGCCGAACCGCTCTGGCGATAGGCGGATGCCGAGATTGAAGTCTGGACGGCAACGGGCGCGGATACCGGCGATGATCTCGCGGATCACCGAGGTGCGATTATCCAGTGAGCCCCCAAAGCGGTCGGTGCGTTGATTGACCTCGGGGCTAAGGAATTGGCAGAGAACATAGCCGTGGGCGCCGTGAAGTTCGACCCCGTCAAAGCCTGCCTTCTCGGCCCGCTCAGCACCGACGATAAAGGCCTCGATCATCTCTTCGACTTCCGCCGTGGTCATGGGCCGTGCGCCGAACTCCTCATTGGCGGATGGGCAGACTGGGGCCTCGCCGATCAGTTCCTTCGGCGAGCGCATACCGGCATGGTGTAGTTGCACCACCGCTAGGCTGTCATTGGCCTTGATCCCCGCCGCCAGCCGCGTCAGGCCGGGCAGATGATCGTCGGAAAAGATACCCAGTTGCCCCTCAAAGCCTTGGCCGATCTTTTGAATATGGGCGGCGCAGGTCATGGTCAGGCCAAAGCCGCCCTCGGCCCGCTTGACCAGCCAATGATATTCATCCTGAGACAGGACACCGTCTGCGCCGCTCTGCTGATTGGTCAAGGGCGCGAGCATGAAGCGGTTCTTCATGGCTGGGCCACGCTTGAAGGTCATGGGAGCGAGTAGGTCGGTGGCAGACATGGGTATCTCCGGCGGCGGTGGGCGATCAATCAAACAATCGTTTGATCCTAATGGCGGCTAGGCTCTAAAACCAGTCCTTAAGTCATGATGATCCGATCTGTTCAGAGTGTAGCCTATCTATGAAGCCTGATCCTTGGCGCCTTGACCGTGCCGCCTATCCCTTCGCGTTCCAAATCCAGACCCGATATCGGGATGAAGACAGCCTGCGCCACATCAACAATATGGCCATTGCGGGCTTCTATGATGAGGCGCGTGGCCGGTTCATGAAGCAGATTTTCGAAGATCTGGGGCCTGCGCCTTGGGTGCGGATCGTCACCGCCGATAGCCGCGTCAGCTTCCTCGGCGAGGTCTTTCACCCCGACATGCTCGATATTGGCAGCGGCATTACCCGCATTGGCAATGCCTCGATGGAAATCAGCCAAGCCATGTTCCAAAAAGGCAAGTGCGTCGGCATCTGCACGACGACCTTTGTCCAAGCCGACGAGAAGGGCTCCAGCCCCCTATCCGAAGGCCTGAGGGCCATCTTGCAGACCTATCTCATCACTCAGCCTTAGCCTTCAAACACCAATCCAACCTTCAGGACCGAAAATGCAAACCCACCGCCTTGGCAAAAGCCCCATCGTTGTTTCGAAGATCTGTATGGGCACCATGACCTTTGGTGCTCAGGCCGACGAGAAAATGTCCCACCGTATCCTCGACATGTCGCTCGATGCTGGCATCAACTTCTTCGACACGGCTGAAAACTATCCCGTCCCGCCCAAGGAAGAGTGGGCCGGAACCACCGAAGAGATCGTCGGCCGTTGGATGAAGACCAAGCGCCGCGACGAGGTGCTGATCGCGACCAAGGTCTGCGGTCCAAGCCACGGTTGGCTCAAGGGCTCGCAACGCGCCGGTATGACCGCGCTCGACCGTCACAATATTGTCAGCGCCGTCGAGGCCAGCCTGCGCCGTCTAGGTACAGACTATATCGACCTCTATCAGACCCATTGGCCCGACCATGGCGCCCGATATGAAGACGCCCTTCGCGCGCTGGATGATCTGGTCGAAAGCGGCAAGGTGCGGATCATCGGCTGTAGCAACGAGACCAGTTGGGGCCTGATGAAGAGCCTGTCCGTGTCCGAGCGCGAGGGTCTTGCCCGCTATGAAACCATCCAGAACAATTTCAGCCTGAATAACCGCCGCTTCGAAGACGAACTGGCGCAGGTCTGTCGTCAGGAGGGCGTCAGCCTGATCCCCTACTCCCCCCTCGCGGGCGGCGTTCTGTCGGGCAAGTATAACAATGGCGGCCGGCCCGACGGGGCGCGGTTCTCGAACTATCTCAATATGGGTGGACGTCAGGCCACGATGGTCAAGCGCTTCGTCAATGACAAGTCCTTGCTGGCAACCGAGCGTTTCGGGGCCATCGCCCAAGAGGCCGGCATGTCGCTCGTGACCATGGCCACCGCCTGGAGCATGCAGCACGACTTTGTGGCCTCGACCATCGTTGGTGCCACCCACGAAAACCAACTGGCCGAAATCTTCGCTGCCTCCGACCTGATCCTCCCCGACGAGGTGATGAAGAAGATCAACGTCGTGTCGAAAGAGATCCTCTATCCGATGGGGTAGGGGCTGCCCTTCCTCGTGCTTCGACAGGCTCAGCATGAGGAAGGTTATAGATAATAGACTGCCCCTTCATCCTGAGCCTGTCGAAGGACGAGGATATTGCATCCAAGCCCACACCCTACCCGTGTTCCCCGCGAAGGCGGGGATCCAGAACAGGGCCAATCGGCGGCCGGTCTTCCACAGGTCGGGGTCCCCGCCTTCGCGGGGAACACGGGGTAGAAAACAAGACCCCCTTCGGCCCTTCGAGCCACTTCCCCCAGAGGGGGAAGTACCGGCGAAGCCGGGGTAGGGGGTTAGCCCACCCTCAAGGAATAAGCAGAACCCGCCCCACAGCTTGGCGGCTCTCAATATAGGCGTGAGCCGCGGCGGCGTCGGAGAGTTTAAACTCTCGGTCGATGACCACTTGGAATGCACCCTTGGCCGCATCATCGATCAGGCCTTGGATCATGTCGTGGGCCCGGTCGGTCATGATTTCAGCACCGAGGAACACACCGCTGAGCGAGCGGTTACCGCCCATCAGACTGCCGACATCGACCACCATCGGCTCGCGCCCAGCCTGACCGACCATCGACACCCGGCCGCGATAGGCCAGTGATTGGATGGAGCCTTGCAAGGTGGGGCCGCCGACGCTGTCGACCACCAGGTTGACGCCCTTCTTATCGGTGAATTTCATCACCGCTTCGGGCACGGACTGAGCCGAATAGTTGATGCCGTGATCGAGACCGTAAGCCTTTAGCCGCTCCAAGCGCTCGTCGCTCGAGGCGGTGGCCAGAACCGTCGCACCGGCCCGCTTGGCCAGTTGGATGGCTGCAAGGCCAACGCCGCTGGCACCGGCTTGAACCAGAACCGTCTCGCCCGCCTTCAGACGTCCGAACTCGAACAGGCAGTCATGTGCGGTGCCGAAGGCCACGGGAATGACCGCCGCCAAGCGCGGATCAAAGCCCTCCGGCACCGGCCAGCAGTTGCGTGCCGGAACCGGACGCAGTTCAGCATGGCTGCCAAAGCCGTCGCAGGTGGCGACGATCTGACCGAGTTTGAGATGGGTGACCTCCGAGCCGATGGCCACGATCTCGCCCGAGGCCTGATAGCCGACAATGTGGGGATGGGTGACGAGCGGGCCGCGCCAGCGATTGAGCGTGTCACCGCCTTCGATACTGACCGCCAAGACCCGAATGACCACGCCCTTGGGATGGCAGACCGGATCGGGCACATCCTCATATTTCAAGACGTCGGGTGAACCATTTTCGTAATAGACGGCGGCTTTCATAGCGCACTCCTGGATCGATTTACGCCACGGATGGGCGTTCCAGAGGCAATGTTAAACGGTTCGCCGCGCTTGTCAGGCCGAAATCAGGGGCGGTGTCGTAAGGGTCGGCTCTTTGTTCACGACACTGGCCAAGGCCCCGAGAAGTCCCTTGGCAGTGATCGGCTTGGCCAAATGCAGGTCCGCCCCGCAGGCGCGGCTCTGTTCGATATGCTCGGTGAGGGCATTGGCACTGAACATGATGACCGGCGTACGTTGCTGCCCGGCCTTTTGCTCAATGTCACGAATGGCACGGGTTGCTTGCAAGCCGTCCATCACCGGCATCTGCATATCCATCAGAACCGCATCAAAAGGCTGCTTATAGAAGGCTTGGACAGCCTCTTCGCCGTTCTCGGCCATGACCAGTTGGATGTTCAATTGATTAAGGATCAAGCCGACAACCTTGCGGTTCACAGGATGGTCGTCGACCACCAGAATAACCAAGGGCGCAGTCTCGTTATAGTCTTCAAGACTGGGCTCCACCTGTGTAGGCGGCGCTTCGGTAACGACGAGGGGCAAGAGAATGTGAAAATCAGAACCGCGCTCCGGCACGCTGTTACATTTGATGTTACCGCCCATCATGAGGATCAGTTGTTTAACGATGGCCAAGCCCAATCCTGTGCCGCCAAAGCGGCGCGATACGGTGTCGTCGGCCTGTTCAAACGGATTAAACAGGCGCTCAATCTGACTGGGGTCAAATCCGATACCAGTGTCGGCGACCGAAATCTCGAAAGCGCCCGTTTCATTGCGACTTGCTGAGACCGTGACACTGCCCTTGTCCGTAAACTTCACCGCGTTCGAAATAAGGTTCGTCGCCACCTGCTTGAAGCGGGTCAAATCACCCATGACCCAGACTTCAATCGTCGGGTCGAGGTGACTGTTGAGTGCTAGGTTCTTTTCACTGGCAATGATGTTGCTCAGGGCGATGACGGATCGCAAAGCTTCGCCCAAATGGAATGGAGCCTGCTCTAGGCTCACCCGCCCAGCTTCGATCCGCGCCACGTCGAGCATATCGACCAGCAGCCCAGAGAGGGTGTCAGCAGAGGATGAAATCGTATCGATCAGGTCTCGATCGGACTCGCCAAGCGTAGAGCGCGACAGCACGTCTGCGATCGCCACAATGCCGTTGAGCGGGGTGCGGATTTCGTGCCCCATCGTCGCCAAGAAACGAGACTTGGCGCGATTGGCCATATCCGCCTCCAATCGCGCGCGACGAAGCACGCGATTGGTCTGCCTCAGTTTGGACTCGGAGGCTTTGATCTCGGTGACATTGTCCTGAACGACGAGCACCTTGGCCTGACCTGCATCCTTCAAAGCATAGGCGCGCAGACTGAACCACTGGCTCTGTCCCTCGACATTGGCCCTATAGAGTGTGGAAAAACTATCGACACGTCCTTCCAACATGGCCTGCAATTGGCGTTCGACCAGTTGCCCCTTTCGCCCTGGAATCCGCCCAGCATGTTCTGTTAGATGGTTGCCGAGGCGTGTGTTTGTGCGGGTCTCAATGGCCTGAATCCGATCGCGCCAGACGCGGTTGGTATGGATGAAGTCGCCGCTCGCATCGATGATCCCGATCCGGGAATCCAGGGCCTCGATGATGCCTTGGGCAAAACGGCGTTGCTCTTCAAGGGCTGATTGCGCGGCATAACTCGCGCTGGCGGACACGAACGCATAATAAACGACCCCCATTGTCGCCACGAAAACCATGATCTGATCGGATCCATGCAGACCGCCCAAAAAGGTCGTCATGCCAATCAGTGTCAGACCAGGCGGAACGCCACAAACCAAGGATGCTACCCTTGATCGGGAAGCAAAGGTGACGGAATGAAGCAATTGCCCGGCTAAAATACAAACCGAGGCAAGACAGAAGGTCAAGCTCGAGGGCTGCCAATAGAGATAGGCCAAATAGGACCACACAAAGGTCTCAAACAACATCGCCAAGGCCGTAGCCAGACGATATTGACGTACGTGTTTCTCGTTGGCGCGAATGGAAACAGAAATACGGTAGGTCATAAACTGAGCGAGTAAGGCCACAGCGAACCAAACCAGCGACGACTTTAAACCCAAATTCGAAATCGAGAATATACAAGCCAAAAAGGTTACGACTAAGCGCGCAAACTGTTGCCGGACATCATGATCTATCCAATCAAGCCCAGGGTCATCCGATATCCGGTCCCAAATCATTCGAAAAACCTCTTACACAGCGAGACACACTCTCGCGCCGTGCATGGTCAAGTTTAACAGTGTCTGCAGTTCTTCATTAGTAAATTTAAGTACTGAATGCTAACAAATATCACAACCAATGGGTGCCGCCCGCGCAATTCCCATACATCTTTGAAATAATAGGATTTTGTTATAAAATCTCGTTCAGCATACGGAAATGGCGGCCCAACCTCTTGGACCGCCACCAGGTCATTCAACGCTAGGATTAAAACCGCCGCGCAATGCCGAGGGACAGGACCCAAGGATCAAGCGTGACCTTTGACTTTAGCGCCCCACCATTGATGCTGGCATCGGTCTTGAAAAACACCTTCTTGACGTCGGCATTCAGGCTCCAAGGACCAGACAGGGCCACATCGGTCCCAGCCTGCAAGGCATAGCCAATGCCGTTATCCACCTTGACCGAGAACCCGTTGCGATCCTTACCCCTATAGAAAACCATCGCATTGAGCCCCGCGCCGACATAGGGACTGACCCGGGCCTTCGGTTGGAAATGATATTGCAGCGTCACGACGGGAGGCAGCACCCACGTGTCATGGACCGCTGTGGCACCGCCGGGGCCAACGGCACTGATCACGTGCTTGGTGGTTCCGAGGATGGCTTCGACCGCCACATGCTCGTTCAAGAAATAGGTAAAGCCTAAGGTCGGCATCACATCGGCTTTCACATCGACGTGCAACCCGGTCGCGGCGCCGGAGGCGGTATAGATGCCGCCGGATGCATCGGGCGCTACATCCGTCACCCGACCTGCAAGGATGAAGGTCCCGGTGGTCTTGGGTGTGAAGTCCTGTGCGACAGATTGCCCTGCGACACAAATCATAGTGGCCATGACGGCAGATGAAACAGCATACTTCATTCATTAATCCCCTATTTTTTCCCTGAACATACAATCATCAAGTAAAATCAAAATAATTGATCTCTCTTAATGCTTCAGGATGACGCAATTTCGTCACCGTAACGGAATAAGGTCAATGATATTATGCTAGGTGCGCCACTATCGCGCATCCCCATTGATTGGGGAGATATTTTTATTTGATTTAAATCAACATTCGGAGAGAAAAATGGAATGTTTAGATGCCGGACAGGATCATCCGAGCGGCCTTTTCGGCGATCATCAGGGTCGGGGAGTTGGTATTGCCCGAGGTGATGGTCGGCATGATCGAGGCATCGGCAATGCGAAGCCCTTCGATGCCATGGACCCGAAGTTGGTCATCCACCACCGCCATAGGGTCGCCCCTCAGGCCCATCTTGGCGGTCCCGACCGGATGGAAGATGGTTGTGCCCAGCGACCGAGCGGCGGCCAAGAGGTCGGCGTCTGACTGGGCCTCAGGGCCGGGCCTGTGTTCCTGCGGGGCAAAGCGCTGCAAGGGAGACTGAGCCACAATCTTGCGCACCAGACGCAAGGAGTCGATGGCAACCTGCTCATCTTCGGGCGTCGACAGATAGTTGGGCTGGATCAGGGGCGCGTCCTGCGCCCTCGCGCTGGCCAGATGGATCGATCCACGACTGGTCGGACGCAGATTGCAGACGCTGATGGTGATGGCCCCGAAGGAATGGAGCGGCTCGCCGAACCGGTCGAGCGACAGGGGCTGGACGTGGAACTGAACATTGGCCCGTTCCTGATCGGGTGACGAGCGGGCAAAGGCCCCCATCTGAGACGGAGCCATCGACATGGGCCCGCGCCGAAACAGGGCATATTCCAGCGCCATCAGGGGCCTGCGCCACAGGGAGCCATAAAGGACGTTCATGGTCGGCACACCGCTGACCTTATAATAGGGCCGGATCTGCAGATGGTCTTGCAAGCCCTCCCCCACCCCCGGCAAATGGGCCTTGGTCTCGATACCCAAAGCCTGAAGACGCGCCCCGTCGCCGAGACCCGACAGTTCTAGAAGTTGCGGCGTCCCCACGGCACCGGCGGTCAAAACCACCTCAGCCGATGCACGAGCCTCGAATTCCTGTCCGCCTCGGCTGTAGGCAACGCCCACCGCACGGCCCTGCTCAATCAGGATCCGCGTGACCCGCACGCCGGTTTCAAGCTTGAGATTTTGGCGGTGCAGGACCGGCTTTAGAAAGCCCCGCGCCGCACTCCAACGCCGACCGGTCTTCTGGTTGACCTGAAAATAGCCCGCGCCCTCATTATCGCCGCCATTGAAATCTGCCACAGGCGCAATGCCTTCCTCAGCCGCAGCCTCGGCGAAAGCATCCAGAACCTTCCAGCGCATCCGTGGATGCTCGACGCGCCACTCCCCGCCGCTGCTATGGAGCGCGCTTGGCGGGTTGATATGGTCCTCTTGGGCCATAAAGAGCGGCAGGACATCATCCCAGCCCCAGCCGTTCAGGCCCATCGCCTTCCAGCCGTCATAGTCCGCCGCCTGTCCGCGCATATAGATCATGGCATTGATCGCCGAGCTGCCGCCAATGACCTTGCCGCGCGGATAGCTCAGCTTGCGGCCATCTAGCCCGTCAATGGGCTGGGTCTGGAACATCCAGTCGGCGCGTGGATTGCCGATCGAGAACAGATAACCGACCGGGATATGGAACCAGATCCAGTCATCCTTGCCCCCGGCCTCCAGCACCAGCACCCGCTTGGACGGGTCCGCCGATAGCCGGTTGGCCAGCACGCAGCCGGCTGAGCCTGCACCGACAACAATGTAATCAAAGCTGCCGGTCATGGGCCCCCGACTAGCGGTTCAGGACGGCCAATGCCGTATCGGCCAAGATCTTCACGCCACTATTGTCGCCATGGGCGTCAGAGGTGCCGATGCCATCCAGATTGCGCTTGAAGACGCCTTGCGAGATCGAGGCCAGACGAAACAGCGAAAAGGCCAGATAGAAGTTAAACTCTGGGATCGCGCCTCGCCCCGTGCGGCGGCAATAGGCGGCGACATAGTCCTCTTCTGACGGAATGCCCGAGGTGGCCAGATCAATGCCGTCAAAGGTGCCCCAGCTCTCAGACCGCGAATGCCACAGGATGCAGTTATAGGCCAGATCGGCCAGCGGGTGACCCAGCGTCGATAGCTCCCAGTCCAGAACCGCAATGATGCGTGGCTCGGTCGGATGGAACATCACATTCTCAAGCCGATAGTCGCCATGCGCGATGGTCACCGTATCATCGGCTGGCACCAGCCCTGGCAGGGCCTCGATCAGGGCCTCCATAGCCCCGATCCGCTCGGTCTCGGCACCGCGATATTGCTTGATCCAGCGACCGATCTGACGCTCGAAATAGTTGCCGGGGCGGCCATAGTCGGCCAGACCGATGGTGTTGGGATCGATGGCGTGCAGTTGCACCATCACCGCGCCCAACTCGTCATAGATGGCCGTGCGCTCAGTGGGGGTCATGCCGGGCAGACGGGCATCACGGAAGATGCGGCCCTCTAGGAAGTCCATCACATAAAAGGTTGCCCCTGCGACGCTGTCATCTTCGCATAGGGCCCGCATGGTCGGGACAGGAAAGCCGACCTTGCCCAGCGCCGACATAACCCGAAACTCACGATCGACCTGATGGGCGCTGGCCAGCAACTGCCCCGGCGGCTTCTTGCGCATCACATAGCGCTTGCCGCCCGCCGTCAGCATATAGGTCGGGTTAGAGGCACCGCCCTGAAACTGTCGCACCGACAGAGGGCCGTGATAGCCCTCGACATTGGCCGCAAGCCATCGATCCAACGCCGCTTCGTCCAGCCTGTGGGCGGGGCGCACATCACCGATAGTCGGTTGTCCTGGATCAGCACTCATGGTTCGGTCTCCCAATAGGTCTTTTCATGGTCTCTACGCCCTTTCCCCAAAGGCGCCCAAAGCGGAATTTTGGCGGTGGACTACCTCGCCTTGGCCATACTGGTTTCATACTGATCGGGGTGGATCACATAATAGTCCAGATCCGCGAGCAGCTTGACCCAGGCCTGATCCATATCGGCCGTCCAGTCCTTGGCCAGCAACGCCTTTAAGGTCGCTGCAACGGTGGCAAAGAACATGCGAAAGACGTCGGGCGGCACGTCATAGCCCTCATGGGTCACGACCTCGCACTGGATCATGGTGCTGGCATATTTGCGCTCGCCGACGAAATCGAGAATAGCCTCAAAGACCCGCGACAACATCTCGCCCTTCACCGCGTGGTTGGTATCGCGCCAAAACAGGGCCTCCATCTCAGGATGCTCTCGAAAAAGTCGCTCATAGACCAGCGGCGTAAGATCCTCACAGCGTTCAGCAGCAAGTTCCAGACTGGCTTCGATCAGGCTTGCGCTCATCAGCCCTAACCTGCGGCCTGTCCAAAGCGGCGAACCCCAGCAATGGGGGCGACCCAATCAGGGGCATGGTCGGCATAGACCTCGACGCCCGGCGTGACGGTGCTCAAATCATCCAGTGTTCCGGCCTTGACCATGACCACACCCGGCATCAGGTCGATCTTGGAGAGAATGGGCGAGCCGCAGTTGGCGCAGAAGTGACGATAGACTCCCTTGCCGCTGTCGCCCTTGTCCTGAAAGACCTTGGTCTCACCCTGCTGGACATAGTCCGCTTCCATGACCACCATATTGGTCGAGAAGACACTGCCGCTTTGGCGCTGGCAGTGGGTGCAGTGGCAAATAGCCGTGACGGTTGGCTCGGCCTTCAGTTCATAGCGCACTGCGCCGCACAGGCATCCGCCCTTTCGTTCCGACATCCTAATCGCTCCCAGATTCTGTTTTGCTCTTGGGCCAAACTCTAGGTCCGATTGGCGCAAAGTCATAGGGGCTCGATCAAACTCTTGACGCGCCCTGCCCCAGACCCGACTAATCGGGGAACCATAAGAGGAAACGTCAATGAAGTTGCATAATTCCGTAGGCCCAAACCCGCATGTGGTGCGGATGTTCATGGCCGAAAAGGGCATCACCTTGCCCATCGTCACGGTCGACCTGATGGGCGGTGAAAACCGTCGCCCGCCCTATAACACAGAGGTCAATCCCGCCGGCCAAACGCCTGCGCTGGAACTGGACGATGGCAGCTTTGTCTGCGAAATCACCACCATCTGCGAATATCTCGAAGAGGTTCAGCCCTCCCCGGCCCTGATCGGCACGACGCCTGAAGAGCGTGCTGAGACCCGCATGTGGACGCGCCGCATCGACCTGAACATCTGCGAACCCATGACCAACGCCTTCCGGGCGGCCGAGGGTCGTCCAATCTTTGAAAAGCGGATCATGCTGGTCGGCCCCAGCGGTGCCGAAGAGCTGAAGGCCATCGCCAAGGATCGCCTCAAATGGTTTGGCGACCAGATGGGGGATCGTCAGTTCGTCTGCGGCGATCGCCTGACGCTGGCCGACATTTTGCTCTACTGTTTCTTGACCTTCGGCGCCGCCGTCGGCCAGCCGCTCGCGGCGGAACATGCTTGGACGGCCGCTTGGATCAAGCGCATGGACGCGCGCCCAAGCGCTAAGGCCTAGCCTTCGGTTGAGGGTAAGGGGTTGGCGGCCTTGATCTTCTCGATCACGCCCGATAGCCCCGCCCCGCCGATCTCCTTACCCAGCTTAAAGACCCCGCTGGCCCGGCCACAGAGCTCGCCATCGGCGGTGATCAGACATTGGGCAAAGGCCATATTGCGGGTGAGTTTCAGCACCTGCGCGGTGCCTTCGACCCAACTGCCGAGCGGAGCCGGGGCCAGAAACTCTTGGCTGAGTTGAATGGTCGGCATGAAACGTCCGCGCATCTTGCTCTGATGGGCAATCGACATGGGCATCAGCATGTCGATGAAGGTGGCCAGCATGCCGCCGTGGCAGATCTGCATGGGGTTACAGTGGCGCATCTCGACCCGAAAGCCGAGCTTTAACACCTCACCGTGGGGGTTTAGCCAAAGGGGGCCATTGGCACCGATAAAGCCGATCTCGATGGGAAAGGCGGCAAAGCCGACGGGCGCGTTAATCTCTTCAATGGACAGTGTCTGGGTCATGGGGGCAGCGCTATCAGCACTGCCCTTGCGGCGCCTAGTCCAAAAGTTTCATGGCACCAAGATCGAGCACCTGGGCGGCACCGCTTTCCAGCATCGAAAAGAACATGTCATCGCCCCGCTCGGTACGTCCCACGATCATCGAGGCCGAATAGGCCATGTTGAACAGCGAGAAACTATAGTGGGCATAGTCACGCATGAGCTTTTCAAAGGGATAGTCTCGCACCCCCAATGAGATCAGACGTGCATGATAGGCCTTGAGCAATTCCTGCTCATTGGCCTTGCGGTCCTGCGGCGACAGGGCACCGGCGAGGAAGTAGGACACATCGGCCATACAGCAGCCATAGCCGATGGACTGCCAGTCGACGATGGCGATGGGATAGCCGCCTTCAGCCGTACCATACATCATATTGTCGGGGCGAAAGTCGTTATGGGTCAGGCAGCGCGGCCCCTCATAGCCGAACTTGAACCGGTCGAAATTGGTGGTCAATTTCTCACCGATCGTCACACATTCCGGCAAGATCCGGTCGCCATAGCGCTCGCGAAAGCCAAGCCACAGGGTGCGCATCAGGTCCGCCCCGGCACTTTCAGGCCCCGCCGCCGAGCCGAAGATCCACGGCACCTGATCCCATCGGTCTTGCCCCCAATGGGACGCGGCCAGATGGGCGGCCTGATCGACCGATAGGGCCGCCTGGTCCAAGGTCACTCCGGCCACCTGATCGCCCTGAACCGCCGGGGCGAGGTCTTCCATCAGCAGCACGAAATCGCAGGTCTCTTCGTCGACATCCGTGAACAGCACCTTGGGCGTCGTCACCAGAGCCGTTGCGGCCAGTTGGCGATAGAAGTTCACCTCGCGCACATAGTTACCGAAATTCACACCCGTGGCGCGGCTTTCAGGATCTTGCGACGGGAACTTGCCGACCACCGTCTTGGGCGCGCCCTTGGCGTCACCGTCAAAATCGAGGGTAAAGCGCACGCTTTCACCCACCTGCCCGGTGCCGAACTTCTTAGCCGTGAAGGACGAGACCTTGGCCTCGATCCCGGCCTTGCCCAAGGCGGCGGTCAGCCAATCGTTCGTGATCTCAGCCGCCGGTAGGATCGGCGTCTTATTGGCCTGACGAGTGGGCATGGATAGTCTGCGGCTCCCTGATATTATCGGTCACGGATTTTTCATCCGTGTTCGCGCCTATCATGCACCCAATTGGGTCCAGCCTAAAGCTGGATCATGTCAAAATCAGCCTTTGCGGTGCCGCAGAGCGGACAGACCCAATCCGCGGGAATATCCGCCCACCGGGTGCCCGCCGGCAGACCCTCTGAGGGGTCGCCGAACTCTTCTTCATAGAGATAGCCACAGGTGCGGCACTGCCAGACCTTCCAGACCTCGAGCGTCATGATCACCCTCAGCTGGCTTTGAAGCGAATGGGCACGG
The DNA here is from genome assembly GCA_947378235.1 of Caulobacteraceae bacterium. Lineage (GTDB taxonomy): Bacteria > Pseudomonadota > Alphaproteobacteria > Caulobacterales > Caulobacteraceae > CAISGS01. The sequence continues at coordinate 26,986 of CANCJE010000015.1, forward strand.
CCTTGGGACCGCAGACGAAGTTGGCCGCCATCCGGCGCGGCTCGCCATCCATCTCGACACTGTCGATACGGGCAAATAGCTCTTCCCAAAGGATGCGCATCTCCATCCGGGCCAGATGCTGACCCAGACAGACATGGGCCCCATAGCCGAACGCAACATGCTTGTTGGGCGTGCGGTCAACCTTGAAGCTGAAGGGATCCTCAAACACCGCCTCGTCGCGATTTCCGGAGGGATAGGACAGGAACATCCAATCGCCCTTGGCGATCTTCTGACCAGCCAGTTCAGCATCCGCTGTCGCTGTCCGCATGAAGTGCTTGACCGGCGTGACCCAGCGGATGGATTCCTCGACCAAGCCATTGATCAGGGCGGGATTGGCCTTGACCTTGGCCCACTGGTCCGGGTTCTCCGCCAAGGCCCACATGGCCCCTGCCGTGGTCGAAGAAGTGGTATCATGGCCCGCTGTGGCCGCGATGATATAGTAGCTCATGGCCTCCAGATGACCCATGGGCTGACCATTGACCTGGCCGTTGGCGATCACGCTGGCCAGATCTTGCCGGGGATTGGCGCGGCGATCTTCGGTGATGGCCATGAAATAGGTCATGAAGTCCATGACCACCGACTGGATCGTATCGACCCCCGTATTGGTATCGCCGACGGCCGAACCAGAGCGGTTAAGCTCAGGATCGGCGCTGCCGAACAGTTCTTGAGTGAGTTTGAGCATGCGCGGCTCGTCCGTTTCCGGCACGCCGATCACCTCCATGATCACATGCAGTGGATAGAGGAAGGCCACGTCACGGGCGAAATCACACTGATCGCCCTTGGCCAACATGCCATCGACAAAGCCCTTCGCGATCTGGCGGATACGCGCTTCGAGAACGCGAAGGTTCTGGGGCAGGAACGAGCCTTGCGTCACCCGCCGATAGGCCATGTGATCGGGATTATCCATCTGGACCAAGGACCGCACCAGATGGGGCGAGCCGCCCATCATCTCGCGCACCTTCTTGTCCGCCGCGATGGTCGTCACCACCGCCGAGCGGTCGCCATTGTGGAACAGGTCGTTCTGGCGTTCGACCTCGAGAATGTCGGCATGGCGCGTCACCACCCAAAAGGGATCAAACCCGTCCGGCTGAGCCACCGCCAGAGGTGACTCGCGGCGCAACTGGGCAAAGGCCTGATCGACGCGGTCGCCATCCGCATAGGCAAAGGGATCAACGATGGTGTTGGCCAACGGGGTCGAAATGGTCACGGTGACAGTCCTCCTACACGCCTATGGTTCTGGCCCTACAGGCCCGATGCAGGCCGCTAGGATCGAGGGGTGGCGTTTCTATTTGATAGTTGTCCAACAAGTAAGTTACCTTGGCAAGATGACTCAAGATGCCGCCGCCACGACAAACCGACGCAGCCAGAGCGACCGTCGCCAACAGTCCGAGCAGGGCCTGCTCAAGGCTGCTGCGGAACTGATTGTCGAGCAGGGTATGGCCTCCGCCACCTTTGAAAATATCGGTGCGCGGGCGGGCTATAGTCGGGGCCTGGCCACCCAGAAATTCGGGTCAAAACAGGGGCTGATCGAAGCCCTGATTGCCAGATTGCAAAGCCGGTTAGAAATCCAACTGGCCGCCCGCGATCTTGAGGCCGCCAGCGGTCTGGGAGCCATCCTCGCCTTCATCGACATCTATCTGCGGACCTTGGCCGAGGACGGTGAGCTTCGGGCCTATTTCGTCCTCATGGCGGGGGCCGTCGCCGAACGGTCCGACATTCGAGACCCCTTCGCCGCCGCGCACCAAGACGTTAAGCACAGGCTGAGCCAGCTCTTCCTGCGCGGCCACGCCGACGGATCGGTGCGCACCGGCTTTGATCCCGACGCCGCCGCCCTGATGATCGGCGCGCAGCTTTTTGGCCTGAGCATGCAACTACTCCTCGACCCCGACCTCGATCTCGCCCCCATCCGCGAGACCTGCCTTGAGGCGGTGCGGTTGAGTTTTCAGGCCTAAACTCCTTAGTTCGGGGGATTACACCGCTCCAAAAAGGCGGTTGAAGCGGTTAGCATCTCAAGTCGGGTCTCGCTGGTGGAGAGCCAATGGTCCTCGCCTTTGAGAACGACCATCTCGACCGGCTTTCCTGCCCTTTTGAGCGCCGCTTCCATCCGCTTGCTCTGATCAATTGGCACGACCGTGTCATCGACGCCGTGAATAAGCAGGATAGGTGCTGAGGCCTTCGCCGCCTGAAGCTCGGGGGAAATAGCATCTAAGGTGGGGTCCCTGTCATTCTTGACCCCCAGATATTCGTGCCAATAGCGCGAGAACGCATTTCGACTGGTTCCATAGTTCGCGGACTGAAAGAGCAGTTGCTTACTCATGTTAGACGGCCCCGCCAGCGAGACCGCGCAGCGATAGATACCCGTCTGAAGCGTCACCCCTGCTAGGGCTGCATAGCCCCCATAAGACCCGCCAACAACGGCGACCCGCTTGGGGTCGACCAATCCCTTTTTGACGAGATCCGTAATACCGTCGGACAGATCCGTCTGCATCTTGCGGCCATATTCGCCGTAGCCCGCACGCAAATGGTCAAGGCCAAATCCATCTGACCCTCGAAACTGCGGTTGAAGGACGGCATAGCCGCGTGACGCATAGGCCTGGGACCACCAGTCAAAGCCAATATCATCTCTGGCGAACGGGCCACCGTGCGGCAGTACGATCAGAGGCAAATCCTTGGCGGGCCGATCTCTCGGCACAGTCAGGTAGGCCGGAATATCCATCCCGTCTGCGGCGGCATAATGAATATATTGGCGCTCGCTGATCTCTTTGGGACCAACATTTTTATAGACATCACCGAACCATTTGGCACCGCCCGTCTTGCGATCAACGATGTAATATCCAAAGCCAAAATCCCCTCCAAACACCTGAACGATTAGACGGGTTCGATCATGGGATAGGGATATCAAGTCGACTTGCGCACCGGAAAAGGCCTTCAATACGGCTTGCCAGAGGGTTTGGTCTGACGCGGCTTCAAACTCGTAATCATTGGCGTTGTAAGCCAGCTTGCTGGATCCAATGACCACGTGGGTACCCTGCTCTTTGACGGTGCTTCGCCCTCGAAGATCGGTCAATTCATCACCCCAAGTTCCGGCTTGAACGGCCACTGTGTGGATGTGGTCATTCTCTTCATCTGGAATCGAGACGAAGACCTTTGCCTCGTCAGCGGACACACCGACAAACCGGGGACGGTTGATCAGGTCTGTGCCCGATTGAACCAGCTTCAACTCGGACTTACCCGGCCCGACCAACACTTTCCAACGCCCGTCCTTCTTTGAATAGCGCACCTCACCCAGCACCGAGCCCGTCGGCCCAATCGCCCAGTCCGTCGTATCCAGCGTCCCCTCGGTTAGGAGCGACTCCAGGCCTGAATCCGTGTGCCTGATCAAGGAGATCACGGATTGATTGCCGGGGAAGGTCAGGCCGGGCACGATCAGGATGGTTTCACCGGATTTGTCCGTCGCGCGGACAGGCTGGCCGCCCAATACATTTACGGACCGGTCAAGACCGGTCAACAGGGCCTTGGCCTTATGAGTTTTGAAGTTCAATTCAGAACCCATGAAATATTCACGGGTCTTACCGTCTAGCGTCGAGAACTCACCCGTTCGGGAATAGACTAGCACCAGACGATCATCATCCGCCCAGAACACATTTCGAACCTTGGCCTTGGGCAGAGGAACATTGCCTGTGAGACTTAGGCTTTGGGCGTCGAACACCCGAACTGCGGCCCCGCCTTCATCGCGCACGATCACAGCGAAGGCTTTGCCGCTCGGGGTCATGCTTAAGGAGTCTATCAGCGGCAACCGCCCATAGGCCGACAGATCCGACCGGTCGGCAGCATGCCCTCTTCCCCAGACCAAAACCGAGGCAACGAGCCCCAACAGAATGGTCCGCAATCCGATCTTCAACACGAAAGACTCCCTCACTCAGCCTGAGTGAGAGAAGACCCTGATCACAAACCCGTCAAGATAGCTAAAGATAAAATTATCGATTAAGGCGCAATCAGCTATCCGAATAGTTCGGCGCACGCTTTTGCAAGAAGGCCGTCATGCCTTCGCGCACGTCGGCGGTCTGGGAACAGAGGATCTGGTTGCGGTCTTCCATGGCGATGGCCGCTTCAAGGCTCTGGGAATCGACGCTCATATTCAGACATTCCTTGGTCAGGCGAAGGCCCAGCGGCGAGGTTGTGACCATGTCGTCCAGATAGGCGCGCGCCGCCTTGGTCAGGTCGGCATCGGGAACCACTTCGCTGACCAGACCGACACTCAAGGATCGCTCGGCATTGATGAAGCGCCCGGTCAGCATCAGCTCGGACGCCACCGACACGCCCACGAGGCGCGGCAGGAAATAGGATACACCAATATCGCAGGCCGACAGGCCGATGCGGATAAAGGCGGCATTCATGCGCGCGCTTTCACCCGCAATCCGGATGTCGGATGCCAGCGCCAGCGCAAAGCCACCGCCGCAGGCTGGACCTTGAACCAGCGAGATGATCGGCTGCTGACAGCGGCGCATGCGCATGACGATCTCGGAGATGCGGCGCTGACTGAGCAGCCCCGCCGCCGGACCACGCGGCGCATTATCGTCGGGCCGAGCCTCCATGCTCTCCTTGATGTCGAGCCCGGCGCAAAAGGCCCTGCCCGCCCCCCGAAGCACCACAATGCGGGTCTTACGATCAAAATAGAGACCGCCGAAATAGTCGAGCAGATCATCGACCATCTGACCGTTCAGCGTGTTGAGCGCCTCGGGCCGGTTCAGCGTCACCCAATCAATTGGGCCTTCTTTTTCAATCAACAATGTGGCGTAGGGCGCGGGCATGGTGGGGTCCTTTGGCTCTAGGCCGTTGGGATCTTGTTGAAGGCTATGCCCTTGTCGGCACGCATATCGTCGGGCAGGCCAAGGACCCGCTCGCCGATGATGTTGCGCAAGATCTCGTCCGTACCGCCTTCGACGCGGGTGGCGGGCGAGCGCAGCAGTTGGGCTTGGAACTTCGCCGCCATGGCCGCCAGCTTCGGATCGGACACGGCCCCGGCCTGACCCTGAAGGTCGAGCGCGAACATGGCGATCTCTTGCAGGCTGGAACCGGCCACCAGCTTGCCGATGGAGTTTTCTGGCCCCGGATTTTCACCGCGCGACAGGGCCGAGATGGCCCTCATGCCGGTATATTTCAGGCCGCTCTGACGGCAGGCCCACTCGGCTAGCTTGGAACGAACGCCCCGGTCGTTGATGGCCAGCGTGCCATCGGCCAGTTCCAGTTCCTTGCAGAACTCGAAAATGTCTGGGAAGCCCGCGCTCATGCCCGAGCCGATGGACAGGCGCTCGTTCATCAAGGTGGTCAGTGACACCTTCCAGCCCTCGCCCACGCCGCCGAGGCGCTGGCTGTCTGGCAGGCGGACATTGTCGAAATAGACCTCATTGAAGCCTGACTGACCGTTGGCCTGCTTGATCGGCACGATGCGCACGCCGGGTGTGTCCATGCGCAGGAAGAACATGGTCAGGCCCTTGTGCTTGGGCACGTCAGGGTCGGTGCGGGTGATCAGGATGCCCCACTGTGAGTAGTGCGCGCCGCTGGTCCAGATCTTCTGGCCATTGATGACCCAGTCGTCGCCATCGCGCTCAGCCTTGGTGCGCAAACCGGCCAGATCGGAGCCACCTGCGGGTTCGGAGAACAGTTGGCACCAGATATCTTCACCCGCCGCCAAACGCGGCAAGAGCTCGCGCTTGGCCTCTTCTGGACCCCAGTCCATGACCGTTGGGCCGCACATACCGTGACCGATAATGAAGGAGCCAGACAGGGCCGCATATGGCCCCTCTTCTTGGTTCCAGATCACGCGCTCGATGGGGCTGGCACCGCGTCCGCCATATTCCTTAGGCCAGTGCAGACAGGCCCATCCGGCGTCATACTTCTTCTTCTGCCAAGCCTTGGCCTCCTTCATGGGGTCAAGACCGCCCAGCTCAATCCCACCGAAACCGGCCTTTTCGAGGTGGGGCAGCAGGTGCTTAGGGGCGTTGGCGTCGATCCAGGCGCGGGCTTCGGCGCGGAAGGCGGCTTCGTGCGGTGTGTCGTCGAAATTCATGGCTTAAGGTCCCTTAAATGGTGATCTGGCTTAGGCAGCGTTCTTGGCGCGCAGCCGGTCGATCAGTTTGTCTTCCCATTCATTCAAGCCCCCGAGGCTGACAGCCAAGAGGTTGGAGCGGCGATAATAGAGGTGGCAGTCCATGGCCCAGGTAAAGCCCATACCGCCGTGCACTTGGATATTGTTCTTGGCGCAATGTTGGAAAGCCTTGGTCGAGCTGACCCGCATGGTCGCGGCGGCTTCAGCAAGGTCTGCCGAGCCAGTCGACAGGGCATAGGCCCCGAAATAGCCGTTCGAGCGGGCCAAGGTGGCCGAGACATACATATCGGCCAGCATATGCTTGATGGCTTGGAACGAGCCGATGGCGCGGCCAAAGGCAAATCGTTGCAGGGCATAGTCGCGGCCCATCTCCAGCGCCTTATCGGCCCCGCCGATCTGTTCAAAGCCGGTCAGGATCGCGGCGCGGTCCAGCGCCTCTTCGTAAAGACGCCAGCCATCGCCCGCTGCACCGACCAGTTCGGCCGCTGCGTCCTTAAAGGCGATCTTGGCTTGGCTGCGCGATGGATCGATCGTGTCCAGCACGGTGCGCTCGATGCCGGACTGGTTCAGATCCACCAGATAGAGCGACAGACCCTGCGCATCCTTACCCGGCGCATGGCGGGCCAAGACGATGGCAATGTCAGCAATATCGCCGTCCAGTACGGGCGACTTGGCTCCCGTCAGGGTTCCAGCCTTGGCCGACAGGGCGACGTTTGAAGGCCGCACAGACCCGGTTGCCTCAACCGAGGCCAGGGTGCCGATCACTTCGCCCGAAGCGAGCTTAGGCAACCATCTTTGCTTTTGCTCTTCGCTACCCGCCGCCTTGAGGATTTCAGCGACCAGGAAGATTGAGGAGGAGACGGGCACGGGTGCCAAGGCGCGGCCAAGCTCTTCGGCTATGACGCAAAGCTCCAGATAGCCTAGGCCGAGCCCGCCATATTCCTCCGGGATCGCTGCGCCCAAAAAGCCCATCTCGCCCAGACCCTGCCACAGGGCCCGATCAAAGGGGTCAGAGCCTTCCAAAATGGCGCGCACGGCCGTGGTCGGGCACTTGTCCGCCAGATAACGGCGCGCCTGTTCCTTGAGTTGCTGTTGTTCAGCCGAAAATTCGAAATCCATCTGTGCTTCCTCGTCACGCCCAGTCTTACCGCTGGCCTGATGCTGGAGCTCAGATTATCCCTTCGCGGGCCAGAGGGAAGTCAAACTTTACGCCGATCAGGTACACGTGATGGCACAGGCGGCCAGCCGGTTCGAAGCGGCTGGTTAGGATGGCCAAGGTGCCGTAGCGGATTCAAGGGATTGGCCCCACACCTCAAGTCCCATAAGGGTTTGCAGCGCTTAGCAAAAAAAATTAGCGCGCCATGCGCTTGGCGCGATTTACCGCCTCATCTAGCGCCGACAGGAACCGAGAGCGGTCCGCCGGACCAAAGGGAGCCGGCCCCTTGGTCACCTCACCGGTGGACCTCAGATGCTCGGCTAGCCCGCGTGCGGCCAAGGCCATGCCGATAGAATCAGGCGTAAAGGCCCGCCCTGTCGCGCCAATGGCCAGAGCGCCCTTCTCGAGGCAGCGACTGGCCAAAGGAATATCGTTGGTGATGACAATGTCACGCCGACGCACCTGATCGGCGATCCAGTCATCGGCAATATCGGGGCCTGCATCGACGATCACCCGCTCAATCCACGGCTCGCGCGGTGTCATGATGAAGCTGTTCGAAACGACGAACACCTTCAAGCCATAGCGGATCGCGACCCTGTAGGTCTCGTCCTTCACCGGGCAGGCGTCGGCATCGATAAAGATTCGGGACTTGCCGTCATCGGCGGGGG
>CANCJE010000016.1 GCA_947378235.1 Caulobacteraceae bacterium
GAGGACTGGGAAACGGTGATCAAGGTCAATCTTGAGGCCTATTTCCGGCTCAGCCGCGCCGCCCTCAAGGGCATGATGAAGCGCCGCTCTGGCCGGATCATCGGCATTACCAGTGTCGTCGGCGTGACCGGCAATCCGGGCCAGACCAACTATGCCGCCTCCAAGGCGGGGATGATCGGCTTTTCCAAGGCGCTGGCGCAGGAAGTGGCCAGCCGCAATGTCACCGTCAACTGTGTCGCGCCGGGCTTTATTGCCAGTCCGATGACCGATGATCTCAATGAGGCGCAAAAGGCCGCGATCCTCACCAAGATCCCCTCTGGCCGTCTGGGAGAGGGCTCTGACGTTGCTGCAGCTTGTGTTTATCTGGCCAGCGACGCAGGCGGGTATGTCACTGGACAGACCCTTCACGTCAATGGCGGGATGGCGATGGTTTGATCCGAGCCACATTCTCGGTGTAGACACGCTAGTCTCGCAAAAAAGAACGTGCTAGCGAGGGCCTGTGACGAACTGCCTTTGGTGGATTCGGCTCAGCAACATAGGTTTCACGACCGGGTGACCGTCTAGCGATCGTCGTTAGGGGCATTCGGACTCACCATCTAGACAAGGGATTCCAGCGTATGTCCGACATTCTCGAACGCGTCCGTAAGATCGTGATCGAGCATCTGGACGCCGATCCGGAGAAGGTCACGGAAAAGGCCAGCTTCATCGACGATCTTGGTGCAGACAGCCTCGACAATGTCGAGCTCGTCATGGCTTTCGAAGAAGAGTTCGACATCGAGATTCCCGATGACGCCGCAGAACATATTCAAACTGTGGGCGACGCCGTGAAGTTCATCAGCGAGCGCCTCGCGGCCTAAGCTGTCACGATCGATGACAGGTCGCCGCGCCGGGCCATGCCGGGCGCGGCGTCTTGACTCATAGTCCCCTCCTGGATGGCCTTTAGGCGGCGGAGGCGGACTGACCCCAAGATTGCCGGGGCGTTCTAAAGGATCAAAGCCATGCGTCGTGTCGTTATCACCGGTCTTGGGCTGGTTACGCCATTGGGTACAGGGGTTGATAACACCTGGTCAGCCCTGCTGGCAGGACGCTCTGGTGCGGGCCGAATTTCAGCCTTTGATCCCTCGGACTATGGCTGTCAGATCGCCTGCGAAGTGCCCCGGGTCGATGGGCGCGGCGGCGGCGGTGTGGATATTGTCGGATCGTTCGATCCCAACCTGACCATGTCTTTGCGCGATCAGCGCCGGGTCGATGATTTCATTCTCTATGCCATGGCGGCGGCCGATGAGGCCGTCATTGACTCCGGCTGGCATCCCCAGACCGAGGAAGACAAGTGCCGGACCGGTGTGATCATTGGCTCGGGCATTGGTGGCCTCAATTCGATTGCCGAGACCGCGCTTGAACTCGAGGCCAAGGGCCCGCGCAAGATTAGCCCGTTCTTTATCCCTTCGGCCCTGATCAATCTGGCCTCCGGACAGGTCTCGATCCGCTACGGCCTTAAGGGTCCAAACCATTCGGTGGTCACGGCCTGCGCCACGGGCGCTCATGCGATTGGCGATGCGATGCGCCTGATCCAGTGGGGCGATGCGGACGTGATGTTTGCGGGCGGTGCTGAGGCGGCGGTTTGCAAGCTTGGCGTCGCGGGCTTTGTTGCAGCGCGCGCCATGAGCACCAACTTCAATGATCGGCCCCAGATGGCCTCCAGACCCTATGACAAGGACCGCGACGGCTTTGTCATGGGCGAAGGCGCGGGCATTCTGGTGCTGGAAGAGTACGAGCACGCCATGGCGCGTGGCGCGAAGATCTATGCCGAGGTGGTGGGCTATGGCCTCTCGGGCGATGCCTACCACATCACCGCGCCCGCCAGTGATGGCGACGGCGGTTTCAGGGCCATGAACCTGTCTCTGGCCCGCGCGGGCATTGATCCCTCACAGATCGACTATATCAACGCTCACGGCACCTCGACGCCCCTAGGCGACGAGATCGAACTGGGCGCGGTGGAGCGGATGCTGGGGGCGTCAGCCTCAAAGACTACCATGTCCTCGACCAAGTCCTCGATTGGTCACCTGCTGGGCGCCGCGGGCGCTGTGGAGGCGGCCTTTACGGCTCTGGCCATTCGCGATCAGATCGCGCCGCCGACGATCAATCTGGACAATCCATCGGTTGAGACCGCCATTGATCTGGTGCCGCACAAGGCCAAGAAGATGGAAATCAATGTTGCCCTGTCCAACAGCTTTGGCTTTGGCGGCACCAATGCCTCGCTCGTGTTCAAGCGGGTCCCATGACCTCGGCTGGCGAGCCATCGCCTCCTAAAACCCCGAGCGTGACGCCGCAAAAGCGTCCGCTGCTGATCATTGCTGTCAGTACGGCGGCAACGCTTGCGCTGCTGATGAGCTTGGCCCTGATCTGGGGTCTTGGGACCTACAGCTTGCCCGGACCGGCATCGGCCGATGGCGCTGACCGGATCGTTGAGCTGGCTGAGGGTGCAAACCTGTCTGAGATTTCAGCGGTTTTGGTCCAAGAGAGGGTGATCTCCTCGGCTCCGGTCTTTGTTCTGGCCGCTAAGGTCACCGGATCGGCCCGTCGGTTGAAGGCGGGCGAATATAGCTTCCCCTCCAAGACCTCGATGTCGGTGGTGATGGACATGATCCGCAAGGGCAAGAGGCTGCGTCATCAGGTGACGATCCCCGAAGGCCTGCCCTCCGACATGGTCGTCGATGCCCTGATGAAAAGCGACGTTCTAACCGGCACGGTTTCGCCGCCGCCTGAAGGCTCGGTCATGCCCCAGACCTATGAGGTCAAGCGCGGCGAGACCCGTGCTGCCGTCCTAGATCGTATGATGAAGGCCCAGACCGATCTGGTCGCTGAACTCTGGCCCCAGAGGCGCAGCGGCTTGCCCTTCTCCACGCCTGAGCAGGCCGTGACCTTGGCCTCCATCGTCGAGAAGGAAACCGCCAAGGCCGATGAGCGTCCGCGCATCGCGGCCCTGTTCATCAACCGGTTGCAGCAGGGCATGAGGCTCGAATCCGATCCGACCATCATCTATGGCATCACCCGAGGCAGGCCGCTGGGCCGGGGCTTGCGCGCCTCAGAGGTCGATGGCCATACGCCCTACAATACCTATGTCATTTTCGGCCTGCCGCCGACGCCGATCGCCAATCCCGGCCGCGCGGCGCTGGAGGCGGTCCTGACAGCGCCGCCCTCGAGCGAGCTCTTCTTTGTGGCCGATGGGACAGGCGGGCATGTCTTTGCGACCAGCTATACTGACCATCGCCGCAATGTTGCCCAGTGGCGCCGGATCGAGCGTCAGCAGGCTGCTGCGCCCGCCGGGGGACGCTAGGATGGCCCTGTCAGGCATGACTGGCTTTGCCCGGGTTGAAGGCTCTGCAGGCGCTTGGACCTGGGCGGTCGAGGCGCGCTCGGTCAATGGCCGCAATCTCGAATCCCGCTTTCGAGGGCCTCCGGGATTTGACAGCTTGGAGCGTGTGGCGCGCGATGGCGCTCAGGGCCTGTTCCAGCGCGGCCAGATCACCATCGGTCTTCAGGCCAAGCGGGCGGAGTCGGTCGGACAGGTGCGGGTCAATCTGGACCAGATCGAACGTTACCTGGGCCTCATAGCCCCCTTGATCGCAGCGGGCCGTGCTCAGCCCCCCAGCGCCGATGGCCTGCTGGCTCTGCGCGGTGTGCTGGAAGTGACTGAAGAGGTCGAAGAGGCCGACGTTAAGGCTGCCGTTGAGCAGGCCATGGCGGCATCGATCACTGAGGCGCTGACGGCGCTGCAGGCCTCACGGCTGGACGAGGGCGCGGCCCTAGCCCCGGTCTTGGGCGGGCTGGTCGACCGTATCGAAAGGCTGGTAGCGACCGCTGAGGAACAGGCCGCCGGTCAGCCTGCCGTCATCAAGGATCGCTTCACCAAGCGCATGACCGAGCTGGCGGGCGATGGCGCAGGGGTGGCCGAACGGATTGTCACCGAGGCGGCGGCCATGGCCGTCAAGGCCGACGTCCGCGAAGAACTAGATCGTCTGGTCAGCCATATTCAAGCCGCTCGCACCTTGCTCTCGAGCGAGACGGCGTCAGGTCGACGGCTCGACTTTTTGATGCAGGAATTTATGCGCGAGGCCAACACGCTCTGTTCCAAGTCTGCCTTGACCGGCCTTACCGCCACAGGCCTTGATCTTAAGGCCACCATCGAACAGCTCCGCGAACAGGTCCAGAATGTCGAGTAATTCCCACCTCCATGCCGAATTTGGCGTTCGCAGAGGCCTGATGCTGGTCATTTCCAGCCCATCGGGCGCAGGCAAGACCTCGCTCTCGCGGCGTCTGGTCGCTGATCATGCTGACCTTGAGCTATCGGTGTCCTGCACCACCCGTGGCCCGCGCCCCGGCGAAAAGGATGGCCGCGAATATCATTTCGTCGATCGCGCCGCCTTTGATCGGGATGTCGAGCAGAACCGCTTTTTGGAATGGGCCGAGGTTCACGAACATCGCTATGGCAGCCCCGCGGCCCCTGTGATGCAGGCCCTGTCAGAGGGGCGCGATGTGCTGTTCGATATTGACTGGCAAGGTGCCCGTCAGATCGCTGCCAGTGCTGCTAGCGATGTGGTGCGGGTCTTTATCCTGCCGCCGACCATGGCTGACCTCAAGCGCCGCCTCAATGCGAGGGCTCAGGACGCAGCCGATGTGATCGAGCGGCGGCTTGGCCGGTCCAAGGGTGAGATCGAGAAATGGACCGACTATGACTATGTCATCGTCAATGAGGACTTCGATCTGGCCTATGCCGAACTGGCGCACATCTATCACGCCGAGCGGTTAAAGGCGGCGCGCAATCCGTGGCTGGTTCCCTTTGTGAACAGCCTGATGGACGAGCCGATCTAGGCGGCGGCCTAGGTCGCTGATTGCGCCAAGACGATCTTGGCCAGGGCTAAGAACCCGTCCACATCCACGGTCTCGGCCCGCGCGTCTGGATCAATGCCAGCGGCGAGGCAGAGTTCTGTTCCGCCAAGGGTCTTAAGGCTGGAGCGCAGCATCTTGCGCCTTTGGCCAAAGGCCGCCTGTGTGGTCCGCTCGAGTGCCTTGAGCATGGCGGCGTCTGGCCGGTCTGTCAGGGGGGTCAGATTGACGACAGCGGACGTCACCTTAGGCGGCGGCGTAAAGGCGCGAGCAGGCAGGTCCATGACGGTGCGGGCCTTGGCGGTGGCCTGAACCACGACGGCGAGGCGGCCATAGGCATCATCGCCAACCTGAGCGGTGATCCGGTCTGCCACTTCCTTTTGGAACATCAAGGTCATGGACCGAGGCTGCCACGGCCCGGTCAGCCATTTCAGCAACAGGGCCGTGCCGACATTATAGGGCAGGTTGGCCACGACCGAGGCTTGGGTGTCTGGTGCGTGCTCGGCGATCAGGTCGGCTTCCTTGACGCGTAAGGCATCGTTCTGGACCAGATGAAGCTGGCCGGGAGCCGCGTCGCCGAGACCGTTCAGCAGCGGAAAAAACCGAGGGTCCATCTCAACGGCGATGACCTTGGCACCGGCTTCGAGCAGGGCGCGGGTCAGTCCCCCGGGGCCGGGGCCAACCTCGATCACGGTCTGGCCTTCGACCACCTCGGCCAAGCGGGCGATCTTGCGGGTGATGTTGAGATCGAGCAGGAAGTGCTGGCCAAAGCTCTTCTTGGCCAACAGGCCGTACTCTTCCAGCGCCTCACGGATAGGGGGAAGGTCCTTAAGGCTCATGGGCGGACCTGCGCTGCGCGGCTATTGGCGATCTGGTCGGCCATGCGGATGGCGGCGATCAGGCTGTCGGCCCGCGCGATACCCTGTCCAGCAATATCAAAGCCCGTGCCGTGATCGGGCGAGGTTCGCACAATCGGCAGGCCCAGACTGACATTCACGCCGCCCCAGAAATCGAGCATCTTGACCGGAATGAGGGCCTGATCGTGATAGAGGCAAATGACCACGTCATAGGTCTTACGGGCCTCGTCATGAAATAGGGTATCGGCGGGTTTGGGGCCCACGCAATCTATGCCCATGGCTCTAAGCGCGGCTACAGCCGGAGACAAGAGGCGGATCTCTTCATCGCCGATGGTGCCGCCTTCACCCGCATGGGGATTGAGCCCCGCCAGAACCAGTCTGGGCTTGGCGATCCCATAGTCGCGCCTCATGGCCTGCGCGGTCACTGTCGCCGTATGGATGATCGCCTCTTGGGTCAGGGCGCTCGCGACCTTGGCTATGGGAACGTGGATCGTGACCAGCACGGCGCGCAGATCGCCTGAGGTCAGCATCATGACCGGTCCACGCGCGCCGTCCAATGGCACATCGGCGGTCAGGGCAGCGAGAAATTCGGTGTGTCCGGGGAACTTGAAGCCCGCCTCATAGAGCGGAGCCTTTGAGATCGGGGCGGTCACTACGCCGCGTACCTCACCCTTCACGGCGAGATCCACAGCCATCTCGATCCATTGGATGATCGATGGCGCATGGGCCTTGTCGGTGACGCCTGGCTGAACCGCTTGGTCCAAAGGCTGGTCGAGGACAGGAAGGGCGCTTGAGAAGGTCGCGGGCGCTTGCGCAGACCCGCTAACGCGCTGCACGGGAACGCCTTGAGCGGCCAAGAGGTCAGCGTCCCCGATGACCATAAAGGCCGGGCCACTGTGACAAAGCGCGGTCCAAGCCTTGGCGATGATTTCTGGCCCAATGCCAGCGGGATCACCGAGGCTGAGCGCGAGCACGCCTTGCGTCACCGACCGATCACCGGGTTTCGATCGTCGCCGAGTTGCGCAGATCGCGCAGATAGCGCTTGGCAATCATTGCGAGTTGCTGGCCGACCAGACGGTTTTCCATATCTTCCTTGGTCGGAACCCGCCCACCGTCCTGGCGCTTGGCGCAGACGGCGATGAGGTGCAGGCCCACCTGCGTGCGGATCGGATCGCTGACCTGCCCAACATTGAGCTTTTCAGCAGCGTCGCGGAAGGCTGGGGCAAGGTCTTTGATTTCTGACTCGCCCAGATCGCCCGCGATCACGCCTGAAACGGTCGCGGCGGCGGCTTCCATATTAGAACAGTCTTTAATCAAGGGCTTGAGGGCCGAAAGCTTAGCCTGCGCGGCAGCGACATCGGCTTCAGTAGCGGTCGCGGTCAGGCGGATGGCGGCTTGCTTGAGGTCCACCAAGGTGGCGCTGGCACCGGCCCGCTTTTCGCGCAGGGCCAAGATATAGACGCCGTCGGTCACAGGGATCGGTTGAGACAACTGCCCTGGGCGCAGCTGTTCCAAGGCCTGCAGCAGCGCGGGCTGCAATTCTTCACCGGTCACCCAGCCCGTATCGCCGCCGGTTGCCGAGGTCGCAGCCGCAGAGAACTGCCGGGCCACACTGGCGAAGGGCGCGCCCTGTTGAAGCTGGCCCACCAATTGGTTGGCCCCGCGCATGGCATTTTCCGCGCCCCCGACCCGAGTAGCTTCGATGAAGATTTCGCTGACCAAATATTGAGGCTTGGCGGCTGCAGCGTTCTGTCGGGCCAAGGCGGCCTCGATCTGATCGTCACCAATCCGAAGGCGCGATCCATAGCGGCCATTGATCCAGCGCTGCCAGCTAATTTCAGCTCGGATTTGCGCGCGCAAGGTTTCGGGATTGACCCCGGAGGCGGCGAGGGAACTGACCAATTGCTGAGCCGTGGCGCGATTTTCCTGCGCCATGCGACCGATCTGGCGGTCAATGTCCTCGTCCTTTGCGATGATACTGAACTTCTGTTCCTTTTCGACGCGGCGCAGTTCCTGCATCTCAAGGGCCTCGTCGACCAGAGACCGCAAAGACTCCCGTTCGATCTGCCCGAGACTATCGGCCGTTGGCTGCATGCCTGACGTCACGATCAACAACAACATGCGCTGGCGTAGATCATAGGTCGAAATAATGTTGTCATTGACGATGGCGGCAACGCCTTCGCTCAGATAGTTGACCGCGGCAGCAGGTGCTGTCGCCGCGCTAGCGGCCTGAGCCGTAGCAGAGGTCGGGATTGCCGCTTGGGCAAGCATAGAGACGGACGCAATAGCCGTCGCCAGATGTTTAACAGTCAACGCGCGCATCATCGTGGATGTCGTTCCTCTCATGCGCCCGCCAGAGTCGCTCTAGCGGTCGTCATAGTCTGTGTATCCTGCATCGCCCAATGTGGCGAGGGTTAGGCGAACGAGCACGTTATCGGACGGGCCGAGCGTGCGGTTATAGGTTTCTTCGCGTTGATACACAATTTCGAGCCTTGTGCATTCGTCGCGATAGAGCAGCCCGATCTCGCGGTTGCGCCAAACATCATTTTCCAGATCGCGGACACCTGCAAAGGTCAGGCCCCAGGTTTTGGAGATATAGACTTCTCCAGCACCTTGGATGTCCTGCACGGCGGTACCGCTGATGGCGGTCTTGTCGTCCAGATAGCGGATATAGCCTCGGACGCGGTCAAGGCTGAGATTGGCTCCGGCCTCTTGGCGACGGACCTTCAGGGTGTCAGAGTCGAGCCGCGTACGCGCAAAGGCCGATAGGCCTGCGATGGGCGCAACCGATACGGACGTCACCCAATCGGACGCGGTGCCTTGCAAGCCTGTGCGGGCAGGAACCATCAGATCGCGATGAGAGCGGAAGCTGCGTCCGACCAGCACGCGCGCATTGCGTCCCCCGCCCCAATCGACTGTGGTTCGGACACCGACATTGAGCCTTTGACCACCATCATAGAGGTCAAATCCGGGATAGCGATTGGCTTCGAACAGGTTGGTTTCGTCAAATTCAAACGAGATACTGTCTTCGTTCGGAATGCGGCTATCGCTCTGGGCATTGGGCGACAGGGCAATCTGGGCCATGGGCTCAACAATAAGGGTTGAGGCACCGGCCTTGCGGATGAGCGGATAGCTCAAGTCCATACCGACCGTGCCCATGGTCCGACTGATCGACTGACCCTTGCTATTGGCTAGGGACTGGTCGGCAATATTGTAATAGTCCGCGCGCGCCGAGACGAAGGGCTCAGCCCTCAGGCCATTGCTAAAGGTGTTGATCTGGCGCCATTCACCTTCGCCGGTGGCCCTGCGGCTATCGACGCCTGGTTGCTTGGCTGACAGCGGTGATTGATCGCGGAACAGGGCCACGCCGCTGCCTTGCAGACGCAAGCGTCCCCCAAAGATCGGATCTGCCGGTTCATAGCGGGCTTCGACGAGGGGCGCGGCGTAGGGGATGGCGTGGTTATTGTCGGTGCTGCGCAGGCCTTGGAAGCTCAAGGTTGATAGGGCCAGATAGCTCCGGTCGGTCTGGCGGGTGGCATAGAGCTGGGTCAAGAGACGGCGGCTGTCGGTGTTGAACAGGCCGCGATTGTCCTGATAGACTCGCCCAATATTGTACTTGTCGAACAGCAGGGCATCAGAGGTTCGCTCAAGGCCAAACCCCCAGTCCCACTTGTCATTGATGGTGAACTTGCCCTTGGCCAAGATATAGCTGCGCGAGGTGTCGTCCCCGACCTTGCGAAGATCGCCATTGATGGTCTCGAGGTCACGTTCGTGCGTGAAGCCCGCGCGGGCCTCTATCTCGCCGGAATAGAACCGCTTACGCCATTCTAGGTTCAAGAATGGATTGACGAGGCTATTGATCTGCGGGCTGATCACCAGATCTTGCGACGGTGAAATGACCACCAGATAGGGCTGTTCGTAGCTGAACCCCCGGCGCTTGGACTTTTGAATGCGCGGCGGCAACATCCCGGAACTGCGTTCAGCCTGCGGGTCTGGATGCCAGAAAATCGGAGCGTAAAAGACCGGAACGCCGAGGACCTTGACCACCGCGTGGCGGTAATAGACCAGCTGACGACCGCGATCTTGCACGATGCGGTCCGCAATGATCGACCAACTCGGAGCCTTGGGTTCACCGTTCTTGGCGCAGATGTCGCAGGGTGTGTAGATGGCCCGGTTCAGCTCATTGACCGTCTCAGAACGGCGAATGGCCGAGGAGGCGGCAAACTTGATATTGGGTTCCAAGATCGTGGAAAAGCCGTAGGCGACGCCGGCGCGCAGCTTATCGTCGAGCGTAATCTCTTCCGCCGATTGAACGCCGGCATCGGCGCTTATGACTTGAGCCTTGCCCTTGGCGGTGATGACGCCCGTCTTGGTGTCGTAGACCAGTTGCTGAGCGCGGATCGTGCGGCCTTGATAGCGCGCCTCAACATCGCCCTGAGCGGCAATGGTCTTGTTCGCATCGTCGCGGATCACAACGTCCGCTTCGAGATAGAACCCGTCATCGCCAAGGCCATCATCGACGGCCGAAGGCTTCGCCGCCGACGGGGCAGGGGCGGGAGCGGCGATGACGACGGGCGAACTCAACAGGGCGCAGAGCAGCGCGCTGCCGCTAAGCAGTGCCGTTCGCCGTGCGCCAAGGAGCGATCGCCGCTCTGTCATTCGTCCCATTCCTCTATCCGTCAGCCGAACTTGCGGCGACGACTCAATGATGTTGGTTCAACCGTCTTCGGTATAACAAAGCAAGGTGAACCCCGACAAAATCGCCAAGATTGGCGGTGCCCAAGCGGCTGCGAAGGGGGCTATAACATCGGCCTTACCCAAAGCGCCGCAAAAGCTGTTGAAAAAGAAAAACACAAAGCCGAGCGCCGTCCCCGACCCAGCCAAGGCGGTCAGGCCGCCAAGGCGCATCAGGCGAAGAGAAAAGGCCGCTGCGAGGACCGACATGGCGGCGAACAGGAGGGGTGTGGCCAAAAGTTGCTGGAACCTCAACCGATAGGCTGTGGCCGAAAAGCCTGCCTGCTCGGTCTGGGCAATCTTTCCGGGTAAACTCCAGAACGGGATGGCCGTTGGCGATGCAAACTTCTCAAGTGCGGCGCGGGCGTCAAGGGTCGATGGAATGACCAGGCTGTCATACTTGACCGAACTGGCACCAGGCGAAGCCTCGCGCGCGCCGGTGAGCTTCCAATTGCCATCCACCAGCCGGGCCTCGTCGGCCTCAATCCGGCGCGAAAATTCCAGATCGCCCTTAGCGCCGACCGTGGAAACGAACAGGGATACGCCCGACAGCCGAACCGCGCCGTCGACGGAGTCCCGACCATGGGCCCGGATGACGATCTGGGTGCGCTTATCGCCCTGACGCAGCCAAATGTCGGTGGGGGCGACAACCAAATAGTTGCTCATGATCGCGTCGCGATTGCGCTCGAACTGGGCATTGAGGCGCGAGGCGAGCGGATTGAGCGCGATGACCGTCAAGGTGCCAATGACAAAGGCCGCGCCCGCGGCCGGGAAGATAAATCGCCAAGCTGAAACCCCAGCGGCCCGCATGGCGATAAGCTCGCTGCGGCGATTGAGGCTGACAAAGGCCGATAGGGTCCCGAATAGGAAGGCAAAGGGTAGCAGCAGCAGAATGACCGACGGAGACTTGAGAACGGTGAGGCCAAAGATCTGAGCGGCACCCACATCGGCGCGGATGCCGACAGAACGGGACAGCTCGACAAAATCCACCAGCACGATGATCGAACTGATGATGGTCAAGGCTCCCAGCACGGCCAGCATCGTGTGGCCGAGGACATAGGTCTCCAGACGGGTCAGGCGCGTGCGCATCAGGTGATCCACTCCACGTCAGGCTTCCGCGCGCCCAGAAGCCTTAGGCCTCCAGAGCGAGAGGATTTTTGCCGGAACAGCTGCGACAGGGCCCACCAGGTGGCGATCAGAGGCACAGCATATTGGAGAATGTTCAAAGAGGCGCTGTCATCGCAGGCGGCTTGAACCGCAAAGCCGACAATACGCACAAAGGCCGTGACCCCCGCAATCATCGCAATCCGTCGGCCATAGCCAAGGCGGCTAAAGGCCCCGCCGATCACGGCATTCAGAGCCATGGCCATGAAGGCGAGGTTGTAGAGCGGTGACGAGAGGCGCGAGTGGAACTCGGCGATCATCTTGACCCTGTTACGCTGTTCCCATTCCTGCTGAAGGTCTGGGAACATCAGTTCGTGCATATAGCGGTCCGAAATCTTGTAGTGGACCAACTCATAGGTGTTCATGAACGGGGCGAGGTTGAAGATGTACTCGTCGAATTTCAGAAAGTTCAGGACCCCTTCGCGCGACAGTTCCTGATTGGAGCCCTGCCGCATGATCAAGATCGGTTCGCCATTACGCTTGGCGATCTTGCCTTGCCGCGCAAAGAAGGTCGTTGAGCCGCCCTCGGCCTTTTCCTGATTAAGGAACATGTTCCGCATTATGCCCTGCTGATCAATGCTCTGGGCATAGACGGTCAGGTCGGAGGAGGGCTGTGAGAATTCACCGGCCCGCACCAGGCTGGCGGCCAGATCGGTGCGCACGGCGAACAGTTCGTCGCGCATGGTGCGGTAGCAGTAGGGCTGGACCCACAGATTGACGACTAGTGTCACCAGCATGGCCAGCGAAGCCAGCTTTATCGCCGGGGCAATCACCCGCCAGCGGCTCATGCCTCCGGCAAAACAGACAACGATCTCTTGTTCCGTATGGAGCCGGTTGAGCGCCACGAGCGAGGCGACAAAGATCGCAATGGGCAGGATCATATTGAGCAGTTGAGGCAGGGCAAGAAAGGTAATCTTGGCAAAGACCATCGCGCTTTGACGCTGCTCGACCATGATGTCGAGCGTGCCAAGGCTTTGGCTAAGCAGAGCCACTGCGACAAGCGCCAGCGTTGCCAGGAGGGTCGGGCCGAGCAGTTGCTTGAAGAGATAACGCTCGATCAGACTCATGGGCTGGGAACGGTCCTCAAACAGCCGGAAGGGGTAACGATACCACAGCCATTGCAGCGGCGAACCGTGTCGCTATGTTCTACACGTCCCAAGGGGCTGGTGCCAACCGCTGAGCGCGCCTAGACCTATCTTGACGGGAAAATGGATAATGTCGTCCAGTGATGTGGACGCAGGAGCACAGAATGCAAATCGAGTTTGTCAGCCCAAACACCGCCCTTTCGCCCCGTTCGGCCGTTGCAGTGCTGGTTTTTGAGGGCGGTGCCCTTGGATCAGCCGCCCAGAAGCTCGACACAGCCACCAGCGGCGCGATCGGCCGGGCCATTTCGGCCAGCCGGTTTACGGGTGCCAAGGGCCAAACCCTTGATCTGATCGCACCCGCAGGCACTGAGGCCGCACGGGTGATTCTCATCGGCGCAGGTCCTGCTGCCAGCTTTACCGCCAAGATCGCCGAGTCCGTTGGTGCCAGCGCCTATCAGGCGATTAAACTGTCGGGCGTCGAAACCTTAACCCTGATGTTGGCCGATCAGACCGAAGCCATCGCGGCTCAAGCGGCATTTGGTGTGCGCCTCGCGGCCTATCGGTTTGATCGCTACCGGACGACGGAAAAGGCTGAGAAGAAGCCGTCAGTGACCAAGGTTCAGGTCGTGGTGGCCAATCCTGATCAGACGACGGACGCATTTGATCCGCTCTCGACCCTTGCCGACGCGGTCTATTTCTCGCGCGACCTGATCTCAGAGCCGGCCAATATTCTCTATCCCGAAGAGTTTGCGCGCCGGGTTAAGCGCTTGGAGGCCCTCGGGCTAGAGGTCGAGATCCTCGGCGAGAAGGAAATGGCCGCTCTAGGTATGGGCTCCTTGCTGGGCGTGGGGCAGGGCAGTCGCCGTGAAAGCCAAATGGCCGTGATCCAGTGGAAGGGTGCGCCAGAGTCGAGCGAAAAGCCGCTGGCCTTTGTCGGTAAGGGCGTCTGTTTTGATACGGGCGGCATCTCGATCAAGCCTGCCGACGGCATGGAAGATATGAAATGGGATATGGGCGGGGCCGCCGCTGTCGCGGGCCTGATGCACGCGCTGGCGGGTCGCAAGGCCAAGGTCAATGTGGTCGGCATCTTGGGTCTGGTCGAGAATATGCCCGACGGCAATGCGCAGCGTCCGGGCGACGTGGTCACCTCCATGTCCGGTCAGACCATTGAGGTGATCAATACCGACGCCGAAGGCCGTCTCGTGCTGGCCGATGCGCTCTGGTATTGCCAAAAGCGCTTTGAGCCCAAGTTCATGGTCGATCTGGCCACCCTGACCGGTGCCATCATCATCTCGCTTGGCCATGACTATGCGGGCCTCTTCTCGAACAATGACGCCCTGTCAGACAATCTGCTCGCCGCCTCCAAGGCCTCGGGTGAGAACCTGTGGCGCCTGCCTTTGCCTGCCTCCTACGAGAAGCAGATCGACAGCATGATTGCCGACGTCAAAAATACCGGCGGACGGCCAGCAGGCTCGATCACGGCGGCCCTGTTCCTTCAGCGCTTCGTCAATGGCTTGCCTTGGGCGCACCTCGACATCGCCGCCACAGCGTGGAAGAAGCCCTCAGCCGATCCGACCATCCCAGAAGGGGCGACCGGCTTTGGCGTGCAGCTGCTCGACCGCTTCGTCGCTGATCACTACGAGGCTTGAATATGAGCGCCGCCTGCGAGGTCTGGTTCTATCATCTAGAGCGCACGTCGCTGGACCATGCCTTGCCCGAACTGCTGGAAAAGACCTTGAAAAAGGGCTGGAAGGCGCGCGTGCGGGCGGCGTCTCAAGACTGTGTCGACTTCTTTGACGATTGGCTCTGGCGCTATCGCAATGAGGCCTTCCTACCCCATGCCAAGGACGGCGAGCCTTTTGCCGAGCGCCAGCCTGTGCTTCTCGGCACCGATGAGAGCAATCTCAACGGTGCCGAGGCCCTGTTTCTGATCGATGGGGCCGAACCCGGCGATGCCAGCGGTTATCAGCGCTGTATCGTGCTGTTTGATGGACAGGATCAGGCCGCCGTGGCTCAGGCTCGGACCCACTGGTCCAAATTTAGAGCTCAGGGCCTTGGCGTGTCCTACTGGCAGCAGGGGGCAGAGCGCGGATGGGAAAAGAAGGCGTGAGGCCGATTGCGGCCCGGATGGCTTTGGCGCTGGTCCTGACCGCCCTTGGGTCCTGCGCCCAAAGGCCGCCGCAGTGGGCCGCTCCGGCACCGACCCTAGAGCCCGCGATCTTGGCAAAGGTCGCGCCAGAGCCGGGCAAGCCTGACCTCTGCAATGCGCAAAGCCTAACCTACCTGATCGGTCGGCCGCGAACGGAGATCCCAATCCCTGTCGACCCCTCAACGCGCCAAGTGGTCTGTACGACCTGCATCGCGCCCGACGATCATTCCGAAACGCGCCAGCGCATCCTGTTTGACGCGGAATCCAGCCTGATTACCGCTGTCGGTTGCGGCTAGGTCCTACCAAGCATAGTTGAAGCTGATGCTGATCCGGTCAGTCTTGGCCGCGTTGGGCAGGACCTCGTGCCTGAGCCAGCTTTCCCACATCAAGATCGTCCCGGCCTCAGGCGCGAGGGCGATAAAGGTTTGAAGCTCGCGCGGGGCCTCGTCCAAGCGGGTCGGGGCGGCCATCATGCGAGACAGGCGAGGGTCTTCGAGCCGTAGCGCGCCCGCGCCGTCGGGAACTGACACATAGACCGTACCGCTAAGCACACTGTGGGGATGGATATGGCCCGAATGCATGCCGCCGGGCTTGAGGATATTGATCCAAAGGCTGTCCAGTTTTAACCGACGCCCGCCAAGGTCCAGATGCAGATCCTTGGCGAAGGCTGAAGCATGTTTGTCCAGCTTGCGCTTGAGTTCATCAAACAGACTGTCGCGCCGCGGCAGGTCGTCGAGCGAGGCGTAGGACGTGTAGCCCCGATAGCCCTTTTCTCGGCTCCAAGCCTGTCCGGCCTTGTCCTGCTGAGCAATCTGGCGGCAAGCCTCCTCCAGATCGGTGATGAAGGCCTCTCCCGCCGCGAGGTCAGAGCGGTAGGTCTTGGTGACAAACAGGGTTTCGAGGGTGCGGGTCATCCCTCGCCACTATGCCGCCGCTGCGATCCTGTCCAGTCTGTTGGCGACGTCCACCGAGGTCCGCGCCAGTCTCCGGGGTTGCTTCGTGATGCTCGTAACGGCGCGGGTAGGTAAGGCCCTTTCCCCCTTGAGGGGGAGAGGGTTGGGCGTGGGGGCTATTGACCAACCCCACATTCCTCATCCTGAGCCCGTCGAAGGACGAGGGCGCACCCCGAGCGACCAGGCGGTGTGAAAGGGTCTGGATCCCCGCCTTCGCGGGGAACGCGGGGGAGGGTGCGTGTTCCTCGTCCATCGACGGGCGCAGGATGGGTGTGAGAGGGACTAAAACAAGCCCCCCTTCGCCGCTTCGCGCCACTTCGCCCAGAGGGGGAAGACCTAACACGGCAAATCTTCCCCTCAGGGGAAAGTACCGGCGCAGCCGGGGTAAGGGGCTTTCAATCCCGTCAATGGCCCAAGGTGACGTGAGGATAGGCTTGTTTTTGTTGGCTTGACGCACAACAGTCATCTCAAGACAAACACGGTCCGAGCCAAGGGTTCAGGGCCTGCCTGTGAGGAAACAAGATGAACGCGCTGGTCAAATATCCCAACCTGTTTGCGCCTTTGGATCTGGGTTTCACTCAGCTCAAGAACCGCGTTCTGATGGGCTCGATGCATACGGGCTTAGAGGACATTCCCGGCGGCATGGCGCGGCAGGCGGCCTATTTCGCAGAGCGCGCGCGCGGCGGTGTCGGGATGATCATCACCGGCGGTATTGGCCCCAATCGCGAAGCCGGTTCGGGCAAACTATCGACGCCGGAGGAGGCGCAGGAGCATCGGCAGGTCACGGACGCGGTCCACGCTGCCGATCCGGATGTTAAGATCTGCCTGCAAATTCTCCATGCCGGGTCCTTGGCGCGGAGCGGCGACAGCGTTGCCCCTTCGGCCATTCGGGCCCGCATCGCCGCCCACGTGCCCAATGAGTTGGACGAAGAGGGCATTGAAAAACAGCTCAATGATTTCGCCAACTGCGCCGCCTTGGCCAAAGAGGCGGGCTATGACGGGGTCGAGATCATCGGTTCGGCGGGCTATCTTCTGTCCACCTTCTTGGTCGAGCGGACCAATCAACGCACCGACCAGTGGGGCGGGCCGTTCGAGAACCGGATGCGCTTCCCTGTTGAGGTGGTGCGGCGGGTGCGTGAGGCGGTGGGGCCGGACTTCATCGTCATTTTCCGCATTGCGGCCATGGACATGCTCGAAGGCGGCATGGCTTGGGATGAGGTTGTGACGCTGGCCAAGGCCATTGAGGCGGTTGGCGCGACCATCATCTCGACCCACTTCTGCTGGCACGAGGCTCAGGTGCCGACCATCGCCACCATGGTGCCCCGCGCTGCCTTCGCCCAGGTTACCGGACGGCTTCGCAAGGAGCTAAAGGTACCCTTGATCACCAGCAATCGGATCAATATGCCCGATGTGGCCGAGGCGGTTCTGGCACGCGGTGATGCGGACCTGATCTCGATGGCCCGGCCCATGCTGGCGGATCCCGAACTGGTTCTGAAGGCCAAGGAAGGCCGCGAGGACGAGATCAATACCTGCATCGCCTGCAATCAGGCCTGTCTGGACCATACCTTTACCGGTCGCCTAACCAGTTGCCTCGTCAATCCGCGCGCCTGCCATGAGACCGAATTGAACTATCTGCCCACCACGGCGCCCAAGCGCTTGGCCGTGGTTGGGGCAGGGCCTGCGGGCTTGGCCTATGCCACCATTGCCGCTGAGCGAGGCCATTCGGTCACCCTCTTTGACAGTGCCGCTGAAATTGGCGGTCAGTTCAATCTGGCCCGCCGTATTCCAGGCAAGGAAGAGTTCAACGAGACCTTGCGCTATTACGGCCGCCGTATTGAGCTTCTCGGCATCGACCTTCGCCTCAACACCCGCGTTGATGCCGCCCAGTTGAAGGCAGAGGGCTTTGATGAGGTCATTGTTGCCACCGGCATTGAGCCGCGCAAGCCGCAGCTTGAGGGTATCGATCATCCCAAGGTGGTGAGCTATATTGACGTGATTATGGGCCGCGCCAAGGTCGGCCAAAAGGTTGCGATCATGGGCGCGGGCGGTATCGGCTTTGATGTGGCCGAACTGATCACCCATGCCGGGGTCTCGGCCTCGATGGATATTGATGTCTTCGCCAAGGAATGGGGCATCGACTTCGTCAACCATCCGCGCGGCGGTGTCACGGGCGTCAAGCCTGAGGTGGCGACCTCGGGCCGTGAAGTGACCCTAATGCAGCGCAAAAGCGACTCGGTCGGCAAGAGCCTTGGCAAGACCACGGGCTGGACCCACCGTCTGACCCTGCAGCGGCGCGGCGTGAAGATGCTCAATGGTGTCGACTATCAGCGCATCGATGATGACGGCCTGCATATGCTGGTGGGCGGACAGCCGACGGTGATGGACGTGGACACGGTCATTGTCTGCGCCGGTCAACTGCCGCTTCGGACGCTGTTTGACCAGTTGGAAGCTGCGGGGGTTAAGGCGGCGTTGGTTGGCGGGGCCTTCGAAGCCTCCGAACTCGACGCCAAGGCTGCGATCCAACAGGCCTCGGTTATGGCCGCTGCCATCTAGTGATACTGGACAGGGCCGCTGGCCTGCGTCAAAGCCATATCAACCATTAGACCCAAAAGGGAACTCGACCATGACCGACGGATTTCGCGCCATTGTTCTGCAAGAGGCCGGCAAGCCGGAACTGACCCGGATGACCGATGCTGACCTGATGACGGGCGATGTCACGGTGGCGGTCGACTATTCGACCATCAATTTCAAGGACGGCCTGGCCCTAACCGGCAAGCTGCCCTCGGCGCGGAAATTTCCCCTGATCCCCGGCATCGATTTTTCGGGCCATGTGGTCGAGTCGTCCCATCCCGGCTTTGCGGTCGGTGATCGGGTGGTTCAGAACGGCTTTGGCGTCGGCGAGAGCCATCATGGCGGCTATGCCGAGCGGGCACGGGTCAAGGGCGATTGGCTGGTCAAGCTGCCGGACAATATCTCTAACGTGCGGGCCATGGCCATCGGTACAGCAGGCTATACGGCGGCGCTCTGCGTCGTGGCGCTGGAAAAGGCTGGGATCACGAAGGATCAGGGCGATATTCTGGTTACCGGTGCTGCGGGCGGGGTCGGCAGTGTGGCCATCGCGCTTCTGTCTGGCCTAGGCTTTCGCGTCGTGGCCTCTTCGCGGCGCGCGGACAGCGAGGCCGCCTATCTGATGGGCCTGGGTGCGGCCGAGGTCATCGATGCCGCGGCTCTGTCCGCAGCGGGCGGGCCCTTGGGCAAGGAGCGCTGGGCGGGTGCGGTGGATTCCGTCGGCAGTCACACCCTGGCCAATGTCCTAGCCGCTACTAAATATGATGGCGCGGTGGCCGCCTGCGGTCTGGCGCAAGGGGCAGACCTGCCCTTGACCGTCATGCCCTTCATCCTGCGCGATGTGTCCTTGCTGGGGGTAGACTCCGTGATGGCCCCGCAATCTAAGCGTATCCATGCGTGGGCCCGTCTGGCCAGCGATCTGGACCTTGCCAAGCTCGACGCCATGACCAGTCACGTGGCTCTGGACGAGGTGATTGGCCTTGGCAGCACCATCCTCGCTGGCGGTGTGCGGGGCCGGGTTGTGGTCGATCTTATCTAAGACTGAGGACTTCAAGATGACGCCGGGATTGATGCAACAGACGCCGCTGCTGATCACCCAGATCATGCAGTTCGCCGCCCGTGCCCATGGCGCGCGGCCCATCGTGTCCCGGCTCATCGACGAGCCGCTCTGGCGCTATGACTACGCAGGCCTTGCCAGCCGCTCGGCGCAAATCGCTAAGGCCTTGATAGGGCTGGGGGTTCAGGCGGGCGACCGGGTCACCACCTTGGCGTGGAACACCCACCGGCATCTGGAACTGTTCTATGGCGTACCGGGCCTTGGGGCTGTGCTCCACACGGCCAATCCGCGCCTGTTTGACGAACAGATCATCTATACGATCGAGCATGCCCAGAGCGTCGTGCTATTTTTCGACAGCAATTTCGCTGATCTGGTTGCCCGCATTGCCCCGCAGTTGACCACGGTCAAGACCTTCATCCAGATGTCCGATGAGGCCCGTCATCAGCCCGGCGCGGTCAATGCCCTTTGCTATGAGACCCTGCTGGCGGCTGAGAACCAGACCATGACCTGGCCGAGTTTCGATGAAAATGCCGGGGCCTTCCTTTGCTATACGTCGGGCACCACGGGCGATCCCAAGGGGGTGCTCTATAGCCACCGGGCCGTGGTGCTCCATGCCATGGCGGCGGGTCTGGCCAGCGCCTTTGGCTTTACCGCCTTTGATGTGGTCATGCCCTGTAGCTCGCTCTATCACGCCACGGCTTGGGGCCTGCCCTTTGTGGCCCCGATCTGCGGGTCCAAGCTGGTCCTGCCGGGCGATAGGATGGACGGCGACAATCTGCACGACCTGATCGAGGGGGAGGGCGTCACTTTCACCGGCGGCGTGCCGACCATCTGGACCAACTATCTGGCCTGGCTGGATAGGACCGGTAAGACACCCGCCAGCCTAAAGCGCGTTGTCATCGGCGGGTCAGCTGTGCCCTTGGCCATGGCCCAACGCTTCCATGAGGCTTATGGTGTCGAGGTTCTCCAGATATGGGGCATGACCGAGACCTGCCCCTTGGGCGTGGTCGCTACCCCGACCCCCGCTCTGGCCGAGATGGGCGATGAGGCTATGCGCCAAGCCATCTGGACCCGGCAAGGGCGCCTCCAGTTCGGTATTGAGCTGAAGATCGTCACCGAGGACGGTCAGGAGGCCCCGATGGACGGTGAGACCTCCGGTGCCCTGATGGTGCGCGGCCCCTGGACCCTGCAACGCTATTTCCGGCAAGAGGCCGATATTACCGACCCAGAGGGCTGGTTCGACACAGGCGACATCGCCACGCTGGACGCCTATGGCTTCATGCGCATTACCGACCGCAAGAAGGACGTCATCAAGTCGGGCGGTGAGTGGATCAGCTCGATTGACCTGGAAAATGTCGCCGTCGCCTGTCCAGGGGTCAAGGTCGCCGCCGTGATCGGTGTGCCCCATCCCAAATGGGAGGAACGCCCCTTGCTGATCGTCGAAACCCATGAGGGCGAGAGCGTCACCAAAGACCAGATGATCGCCTTCTTAACTGATCGCGTGGTCAAGTGGTGGCTGCCCGACGACGTCCTCTTTGCCCCCGTCCCCCTGACCGCCACCGGCAAGATCGACAAGAAGACCCTGCGTCTGACCTGGAGCGGGCACCTGTCGGCCTAGCGCCTAAGCAATCACCCTTGCCACGGCTGCAGCAATGACCGCTTCGGCTTCGCTAGGGCTGAGATTTTGGTCTTGCCGCAGGCGGTTCCAGCTGTCGAAGCTGAGCAAGAGGTCGAGAATTTCCACCTTGGCCGTGTCGGCGATGATCTCGGGCGACAGGGCGTCAACCAAGATCTTGCGCAGGGCGGCCGACATGCGCTTCTGCTCGCTGCCCAGAAAGCTGGATCGGTGCGCGAGGGTTGTGGAGGCGCGTCTGAAGGGGGCGATGCGCTCGAACAGTCCGGCGCGGCGGCTGATGAGATCGGCGAGGCGATCAGCCACGGTGTCGCCAGCATGGGGCCGGTAGAAGGTCTTGACGATCTCCGCCTCGATAACCTGCGACATCTCGCTATAGAGGCTGTCCATATCCTTGAAATGGCGAAAGACGCTGCGCAGCCCGACCTGAGCGCGCAGGGCCACCTGCTCGGCGCTGGGCGAAATTTCACCTTCTCCGACAAGGTCGAGCAGCGCCTGAACGATGCGGGCACGGCTGTCGACGGAGCGCTGACGACGGCCGTCGGCTTGGATCGGCTCGATCAGCGCGCGGGGGGCGGTCAGGATGTTCGCGTCATTGGTGGTGTCGGAGGTCATAGTCGGCGAGTCTTTTTGATAGCGGTCGAGTTGGCGGGGAGGGTGAAGAAATCGCCGTCCGTTCCGATGACCAAGCGGCCATGGAAGATCTGGCGGGCCTTGCCCAAGAAGGGGCCTTCTAGCGCCTTGAGCCGCAAAGGGGGAACTATATGGTCAAGGAGAAGCATCTTTACGCCCGCCTTCTGGGCGATGGTTGCAGCCTGTTCAGGGCTGGTGTGATAGCCGGGAATGTCATGCAAGATGGCCGCAAGGTTCGGTCGTCCGGCCTTGGCTGCGCTCTTCTGCATCATCATGACAAGCTCAGGCGATAGGGCTTCGTGGATCAGGATGTCAGCGTCCTTGGCGGCCGCCTGGACGCTCGCCGTGGGCTTGGTGTCGCCGCTGATGACGACCTTTCGGCCCTTATATTCAAAGATATAGCCCACGGCTGGTTCGACAGGGTTGTGGTCAACGAGGAAGGCGCGGACCTTGAGGTCCGGCTCATCAATGATGAGCGCATCAGGATGGGCGGCATCGATGGGGAAGGGGCGTGCCTCGCCGCCCGAACCTTCCGGAGGCATGACCTTTGGGCCATGGTGGGCGATCCGATAGCCTCTGTCGAGGGCATAGGCCGTGTTAAAGCCAAACACGACCTGATCCACCCCCGGAGGGCCATAGACCGTCAGCGGCCGTTGTGCCGAACCGCCCCAGTGCTGAAGCATCAGGCCGCCCAGTCCGTCAATATGATCAGAATGGAAGTGGGTCAGGAATGCGGCATCTACCCGAGCGGGTCCGAGGTTCATCAGGCTGAGATTGCGCGTCGCCCCGTCGCCAATATCGACGACAAACAGCTTCTTGCCCGCAATGACCGCCACGCAGGGACCCGCACGATCGGCATCGGGCAGGGGCGAACCCGCGCCGCACAGACCCACATGCAGTCCATCAGGCAGGGCGTCGATGGGATCAGAGGCCAGCGTCTTGACCAGAACGCGTTCCATCAGGGCCACGGCGATCTTACCGCGCAGCAGAAAGCCACCGCCAATCAGGGCGACAAGGACACCAATGATGATCAATGATCGTTTGGACATAGGTCTATTGGCCTTCATAATAGCGCGGAGACTCACGGCTATATTATGGCACGGATAGTGTCAATATATTTACGGATTCTATTCTCTTATAATCGTCCGAAACCCCGTGTGCGACGCGCCGCTGTCGCTGGGTCCGGCGCTGCGGGCGGCGGGTCTGTAGCGGTAGCAGTAATCGTCCGAGCACAGAAAAGACCCGCCCTTGACCACATGCTTGGGCACGGTCTGGTCGGCGGGGTCGAAGGCCATGTCCATCGGGGGGCCATCG
This sequence comes from Caulobacteraceae bacterium, assembly GCA_947378235.1. Classification (GTDB taxonomy): domain Bacteria; phylum Pseudomonadota; class Alphaproteobacteria; order Caulobacterales; family Caulobacteraceae; genus CAISGS01. The sequence continues at coordinate 23,035 of CANCJE010000016.1, forward strand.
ACGGGGTTTTCGGAAAGGCCGGGTCGGTACCAGTCCTTGGTCCATTCCCAGACATTGCCGCTCATATCATAGAGCCCAAACCCATTGGCGGGGTAGCAGCCGACCGAGGCGGTGCGGGCCTTGTAGCCGTCATCACCATTATCGACGATCGGGAAGACCCCTTGCCAGCTATTGGCCCGGGGCTTGGCGGCGGTCTGGGGCTCGTCACCCCAAACATAGCGTTTGCCCTCTAGGCCGCCGCGCGCCGCATATTCCCATTCCGCCTCGGTGGGCAGATCGTGGCCAAGCCATTGGGCGTAGGCGACGGCGTCTTGATAGGCGATGTGGACGACGGGCCACTGGTCCATGCCCTTGATGGTGCTCTTGGGGCCAAAGGGATGGCGCCAATCGGCTCCCGGAATAACGCTCCACCAGGCGGCGGGATTGCTGCGGTCGGTTCCGCTCAACATGCCGACAAAGACCAATGACGAAGGCTTGAGTTGTTCCCCGCTCAGTTGCGGATAGAGCTTGGGATCGAGGGGACGCTCGGAAAGGGTGACATAGCCGGTCGCGGCCACGAACTGCGCAAACGCGGCGTTGGTCACTTCGGTCTGATCGATCCAGAAACTGCCGACCTTGACCTTGGCGGGAGGACCCTCTTCGCTATGGACGGCTGCGGCCCCCATGCTGAAGGTGCCGCCCTTGATGTGAACCATCCCGGCCTTGGGGTTGGCGGGCGTCGGACCGGGCAGGCTGGTTTGACAGGGTTTTGACGGCGCGAGTTCCACTTCCGCCTGCTGAGATGGCTTGCCAGTGCAAGCGGCCAAAAGGATCAGGGCCCATCCGGCCAGAACGGCGGGCGCGAGCGGACCCTTTAGGACGAATGAGCGAGCGATGTTCGACATGGGATCACGCTACAGCGGCGCGGAGCTGACTGAAAGATGCCATTTCACCATCGGCCCTTGTGCCTATAGAAGGTCCGCGACGGCCTATCAGCCTGCGGAGACATCCTTGAACTATCGCCACGCCTTTCATGCCGGAAATTTCGCGGATCTGGTCAAGCACGCCGCCGTGCTGGCCGTTCTGGCACAAATGACCAAGGCCAAGTCCCCGGTTACGGTGATCGACACCCATGGCGGGGCCGGGGCCTATGATCTGGGCTCCGAAATGGCGCGCAAGTCGGGTGAGGCTGAGGCAGGCATTGGTCGGCTTATGGCCCTGCCCAAGGTGCCAGAGGTCTATCAGCCTCTCGTCCAAGCGGTGCGAAAGCTGAATGGCGGCAAGGGGCTGCGGCTCTATCCGGGCTCACCGCGTCTGGTGGTTGAGGTCCTGAGGCCCGGCGATCACTATCTGGTCTGCGAACTGCGCCCCGACGACTTTTCCCTGCTGGAACAGACGCTGAAGGGGGCCAAGGCCAAGGTCACCGCCCTGATGGATGACGGCTATGTCATGGCCGCCCAGCGCACGCCGCCGACCGGTCCCGTGCTGGCCCTGATCGATCCGCCCTTTGAGCGGGCCGACGATTATGATCGAGCCGCGACGGCCGCCCTTGCCATGATCCAGCGAAATCCCGGCGCGGTGGTGATGGTTTGGACGCCGCTTAAGGATCTTGAGACCTTTGATGGCTTCTTGCGGCGCCTTGAGCAGGTCGCCTTGCCGCCAACCCTTGTGGTTGAGGCGCGGCTTCGGCCCCTGACCACGCCCATGCGGATGAATGGCTGCGCCTTGGTGATCTTAAACGCGCCCGCCGACCTGACAGATGCGTTGAAACAGGCGGCAGGGTGGGTGGTCGAGGCTCTCGGCGAACCGGGCGGTGAAGCGCGAGTCTGGTCGCTCGCCTAGCTCGAATTATTTCGCATGTGCGAGATGAAATCCCGTGTTATATTGCGATGCACAATATGGGCCTTGACCGTGATGGCGAGGCCTCGATACGGAGACAGCGGTTATGAGCCAGCAAGACAAGCTGTCGGGCGAGTCGTCTGCCCGATTTGATCCCCAGTCCCTTTTAACCACCCCCATCGGTCTATCGACCCCGTTTTTTCTGGCCTATTACAGCGCCGCGAGCGTCGGTGCGGCCTTTTGGTGGATGAGCCGCTTTGCGCGCTATACCCATCTTGAGGCTGTGATGGCGAAGACGCCTGTCGCGCCAGAGCCCGTGCTTGAGGCTGCTCCCGCTTCCGAACCAGAGGTTCTGGTCGAAGCGGTTGAGGTCGTTGCCGAGCCAGTCAGTGAAGCGCCCGCCCTAGTCGCCGCGCCTGAGGCAGAGGCCGCGCCCTCCCAGCCAAAGCTCGCCGTGAAGCCTCGCGTCCGCAAGGCCAAGGCGACAGCCTAACAGGCCTAATCCCGCGTCTCGAAGGCCGCCAAGAGGCGGTCGGCGGCCAAAGACGCGGGCACCTGTCCGGCCCGCACGGCATCTTCGAGACGGTCAGAGATCGCGCTGACCCCCGGGGCGTTGCGGAACATCTGGTCCAGCCGTTCGCGGACCATGGCCCACATCCAGCGGGCGTTCTGGTCGGCGCGGCGCGAGGCCCGCTCGCCATTGGCCTCCATGATGTCGCGATGACGCAAGATCTGCTGCCAGATCTTTTCCAAGCCTGCATTGTTGCGGCCAGAGGCGGTGATGACCGGCGGTGTCCAGTCATTGGAGGCGGGGGTCAGGATATGAAGGGCGGCGCGATAGTCGCTGGCGGACCGCTCAGCCAAGGGCGGGTCAATGTCGGCCTTGTTGATGACGATCATGTCGGCGATCTCGATCAGACCCTTCTTGATGCCTTGAAGCTCGTCGCCGCCACCTGGGATCAGGAGGGCGAGGAAGAAATCGACCATCTCGGCGACCACGGTTTCGGACTGACCGACCCCCACTGTTTCGACAATGATCACGTCAAAGCCTGCCGCCTCGCACAGAAGCATGGCCTCGCGGGTCTTGCGTGCCACCCCTCCCAGAGCGCCGCTGGAGGGCGAGGGGCGAATAAAGGCGTTCGGATCGACACTGAGTTGCTCCATCCGGGTCTTGTCGCCGAGGATTGACCCGCCTGTGCGCCCGCTGGAGGGGTCCACCGCCAGCACGGCCACCTTGTGCCCAGCTGCCGTGAGGTTGCCGCCGAGCGCCTCGATGGTGGTGGATTTGCCGGCGCCGGGCACGCCCGTGATCCCGACCCGCTGAGCCTTGCCAGTAAGGGGCATCAGAATTTCGAGCATTTGCCTCGCCAGCACCTGGTGGTCCATGCGGTTGGATTCCACCAAGGTGATCGCCCGTGCGAGCGCTGCGCGTTCCCCGGCAGCGACGGCGGTCGCGAGGGCTTCAGGATCGGGCAGGGGCCTTGGGGTCATTGGGGCACTCACAGTCAATCGGTTCGGCACAGTCGGGCGCGCTTTGGGCGATAATCTCAATGTTCGGCCAGTGCAATGGGGCCATAGTCCTTCAATAAGGAGTGTGTCTTGAGGTTGCACAGAGTGTCGCACCCCTTGTGTGCTCGAAAAGCCACACCTACATGCGGTGGAGTGATCGGGACGATGCCGCTAGGCGGGTTGTCTGGATCGTCCGCCGAAAACGGGGAGTCCTATGAATATCGATCTCTATTCTGACCGCGCCAAACAGGCCATCCAATCGGCCCAGAGCTTGGCCATGGCCCGCCGCCATCAACATCTGTCGCCCGAGCATTTGCTAAAGGTCTTGCTTGAGGAGAAAGACGGTCTGTCGCGCACCTTGATCACCCAAGCCGGTGGTAAGGCCGATCAGGTCATTCAAGAGACGGAAAGCCTGCTGAACAAGATGCCCAAGGTCGAGGGCGGCTCTGGACAGCTCTATATGAAATCCGAAACCGCGCGCGTCTTTGCGACGGCCGAAGAGGCGGCCAAGGCGGGCGGTGATGCCTTTGTCACGACCGAGCGCCTTCTGTCGGCGCTGGCCAAGGATGGCGGCGATATATCGGGCGTCTTGAAGAAGGCAGGCGTCACGCCAGCCTCGATTGACGCGGCCGCCAATGCCATTCGCAAGGGGCGCACCGCCGATACGGCTACGGCCGAAGAGGGCTATGACGCCTTGAACCGCTATGCCCGCGACCTGACCCAAGCGGCGCGTGATGGCAAGCTCGACCCTGTCATTGGCCGCGATGAGGAAATCCGCCGCACCATTCAGGTCCTGTCGCGCCGCACCAAGAACAACCCCGTCCTGATCGGCGAGCCCGGAGTTGGTAAGACCGCCATCGTCGAGGGCCTCGCGCTGCGCATCGTCAATGGTGATGTGCCTGAGGGCCTGAAAGACAAGAAACTGATGTCGCTGGACATGGGCTCCTTGATCGCTGGCGCAAAGTTCCGCGGTGAATTTGAAGAGCGGCTAAAGGCTGTCCTCAACGAGACCACTGCCGCCGAGGGCCAGATCATCCTGTTCATCGATGAGATGCACACCCTGGTCGGCGCGGGCAAGTCCGAGGGGGCGATGGATGCCTCCAACCTGCTCAAGCCCGCACTGGCGCGGGGGGAATTACACTGCGTCGGGGCCACGACGTTGGATGAATATCGCAAGCATGTGGAAAAGGACGCCGCCCTGGCCCGCCGGTTCCAACCGGTCTTTGTCTCAGAGCCCACGGTTGAGGATACGGTCTCGATCCTGCGCGGCCTGAAGGAAAAGTACGAACTGCACCATGGGGTACGGATTTCCGACGCCGCCATCGTGGCTGCGGCTACTCTCTCCAACCGCTACATCACCGACCGGTTCTTGCCCGACAAGGCTATCGACCTGATCGACGAGGCGGGCAGCCGGGTGCGTATGGCCGTCGATTCCAAGCCTGAAGAGCTGGATGAGATCGACCGCCGCCTCGTGCAGCTGAAAATCGAGCGCGAGGCCCTGAAGAAGGAAACCGACCCCGGCTCGGTCGCCCGTCTGGTCAAGCTGGAGGAAGAGCTATCTGGGCTTGAGGTCCAGTCAGCGGAGATGAGCAGCCGTTGGAAAGCGGAAAAGGACAAGATCGGCTCTGCAGCCCAAGCGCGCGAGGCCTTGGACCGGTTGCGCGCTGAACTGGTTCAAGCCCAGCGCTCGGGCGACCTGCAGCGGGCGTCTGAGATCATGTATGGCCAGATCCCCCAGCTTGAAAAGCGGTTGGAGGCTGGCGAGACCGAGAACAAGGACGCCATGACCCTAGAGGTCGTCGATGCCGAGCAGATCGCAGCGGTGGTGTCGCGCTGGACCGGTATCCCGGTCGAGAAGATGCTCGAGGGCGAGCGTGAAAAACTTCTGCGCATGGAAGACCAACTGCGCGCGCGCGTGGTCGGTCAGGATGAAGCCTTGGAAGCGGTCTCCGATGCGGTGCGCCGCTCGCGGGCGGGCCTGTCCGATCCCAATCGCCCCATCGGCTCGTTCCTGTTCCTCGGCCCGACGGGCGTGGGCAAGACCGAACTGACCAAGGCCTTGGCCGAACTGATGTTCACCGATGAGAGCGCCATCACCCGCATAGACATGTCCGAATATATGGAAAAACATTCGGTCAGCCGCATGATTGGCGCGCCTCCCGGCTATGTCGGCTACGATGAGGGCGGGGCCCTAACCGAAGCGGTGCGACGCAGGCCCTATCAGGTCATCCTGTTTGACGAGGTCGAAAAGGCCCACCCGGACGTGTTCAATGTACTGTTACAGGTGCTTGATGATGGGCGCTTGACCGATGGTCAGGGGCGCACGGTCGATTTTCGCAACTGCCTCCTGATCATGACCTCGAACCTTGGCTCGGAGTTCTTGGCCTCACAGGGTGAGGGTGATGATGTCGAGGCGGTGCGGCCGATGGTCATGGACAGTGTGCGCCGTCACTTCCGGCCCGAGTTCCTCAACCGCATCGACGAGATTATCCTCTTCCGCCGTCTTGGCCGGATGCAGATGGGCTCGATCGTCAAGATCCAGCTCCAGCGGGTCGAAAAGCTCTTGGCCGATCGCCAGATGTCGATGGTTGTCTCTCCCGACGCCATGCACTGGCTGGGCGAGCGCGGCTATGATCCGGTCTATGGCGCGCGGCCCTTGAAGCGGGTGATCCAGAAGGACCTGACCGACAATATTGCCCGCCAGATTCTCGAAGGCAGCTTAAAGGATGGCGACCTGTTCGAGGTGGGCCTTGGCAATGGGAAGCTCGAGATCGGCAAGGCCAAGGTTCATTGATCTTGGCCCTAGCCTTGGAGAAGCTTGGCGGCTCTGGGCGCGAAATAGGTGATGATACCCGCGGCTCCGGCACGCTTGAAGGCCTGTAGGCTTTCAAGCATCGCCCGCTCTTCATCGATCCAGCCCTTGCCGCCAGCGGCCATGATCATGGCATATTCACCGCTGACCTGGAACGCGAAGGTCGGCATGGCGAAGGCTTCGACGACGCGGCGGACGATGTCGAGATAGGGCATGCCGGGCTTGACCATCACCATGTCGGCTCCTTCGGCAATATCGAGCGCCACTTCGCGCAGGGCCTCATCGGTGTTGCCGGGGTCCATCTGATAGGTCTTCTTGTCGCCTTGAAGGGCCTTGGACGAGCCGATGGCATCGCGATAGGGGCCATAGAAGGCAGAGGCATATTTGGCCGCATAGGACATGATCATCACGTCGCTCATGCCGTGGCTCTCTAAGGCTGAACGCAGGGCGCCGACGCGGCCATCCATCATGTCCGAGGGGGCCAAAATATCGGCGCCGGCCTCGGCCTGCATGAGGCCTTGGGAGATCAGGCGTTCGATGGTGGCGTCGTTTAGGATGCGGCCGTTCTCGAGCAGGCCGTCATGGCCGTGGTCGGTAAAGGGATCGAGGGCGACGTCGCACATGATGCCAACCTCGGGGGCTGCGTCCTTCATGGCCTTCACCGCATCGGCGATCAGGCCGTTTGGATTGTGGGCTTCGGTGCCATAACTGTCCTTCTTTGCCCCATCAATGTGAGGGAAGACGGCGATGGCGGGAATGCCAAGGTCGCGGGCTTGAACGGCTGCCTTGGCCGCCTCCTTGACGCTGAGCCGTTCCATGCCGGGCATGGAGGAGACCGGTATCCGGGCTTCCTTGCCATCGTGGACGACCATCGACCAGATGAGGTCGTTGTGGGTCAAGGCCGTTTCTCGCACCATCCGGCGGGTCCAGTCGGCCTGGCGCAGGCGACGAAGACGGGTGGCGGGATAGGGCGCGAGAGGGGCGATGGCCATGGCAGGAACCTTCGAACAGGAAACAGACTTAGCGAAGGACACCGCTTTGACGGATTGGCCGTCCAGACGCAAGCCGAAGGGTGCCAATGGCCGAAGCGGCGACAAGCCAGATGGCTGTCAGGGACATCATCACCACGGTGGTGACGCCCAGACTGATGGTCGACGGTGTGATGGTCACCTTGGAGAAGTCTAGGCTGAAATGATCCAGTTTATCCCAGCCCTGATAGTCCACGGCCTTCAAGACCGACGCGATGGCCGACAGGAGTGTGGTCAGGAAGAAGATGCCTGCAATTAAAGCGAGGGTGAACGAGACCCAGAAGATAAGAATCTGAAACCGATGGTGACTTCTGATCAGGGGCGAAACCTCATCGCGTCGCGAATAGGCCAGCGCGACGGCCACGAGCGCGGGGGCCCCTGCAAAAAAAATCGAGAAAAACAGAAGGCCGTAGGTCAGATAGGCGAGGTTACGGTCTACGCCTATATCCGAGGGATCTGTATCGCTGGAATGCAATGTCACGGCGCGGCTTTCGTCGGTTTAACCAAGCCATAGGATGGAGCCACCGCGTAATATTCGCAAGGCGCCCGGTTTGATCTCATGATTGACGATAAAAAACGCTAATTAGGCGAATGAAAATAAGGATTTTGTTGCCGAAGGCTTGGTTGCGCCTTAGCTATCGTGCAGCAACAGGCCGAAGGGCTCGTCTGTGCTGCGTCATTTCGCGCCTCTCGCGGATTGAGCAGCGTAGGTTAGGTTGCAAGAGTTCGGGGCGTGACGAGTGAATCGCGGTGCCGATGAGTGCGTTTACGGTGGCGGCTTAAAGGTCCGTCTCTGGGTCAAGGACGATGCAGATGGATTATAAGGCCGCATTCAAGGCCGCGGTAGGCCAGGTCCGCTCTGAGGGCCGCTATCGGGTATTTGCTGATCTGAAGCGCCATTGCGGTGACTTTCCTCGCGCGACATGGGTGTCGCCGCAGGGGGAGCGCGAAATCGTTGTCTGGTGTTCCAACGACTATTTGGGTCAGGGGCAAAATCCGGTCGTTCTTGAGGCCATGCACGAGGCCATTGATGCCCACGGTTCTGGCTCGGGCGGAACACGCAACATTTCTGGCACCACCCATCACCATGTCGAGCTTGAGCTAGAACTGGCCGATCTGCACCAAAAGGAAGCGGCCCTTCTGTTTACCTCGGGCTATGTCGCCAATGAGGCGGCCCTGTCGTGCCTCTATAAGATCTTGCCTGGCCTGATCATCTTTTCGGACGAGTTGAACCACGCCTCGATGATTGCGGGCATTCGCAATGGTGGCGGGCAGCGCCAAGTGTTCCGCCACAATGATCTGGACCATCTCGAAAGCCTGCTCAAGGCCGCGCCGGTTGATGCGCCCAAGCTGATCGCCTTTGAGAGCGTCTATTCGATGGATGGTGATATTTCCGATCTGGCCGGAACCATTGCCTTGGCCAAAAAATACGGGGCCCTGACCTATCTGGACGAGGTCCATGCGGTCGGTCTCTATGGCGTGCGCGGAGCCGGTGTTGCTGAACGCGACGGTGTTATGGACGGCATCGACATCATCGAAGGCACCTTGGGTAAGGCCTTTGGCGTCATGGGCGGCTATATTGCCGGTGATACCGACATGGTCGACGCCATTCGCCTCTTTGCCTCGGGCTTCATCTTCACCACCTCCTTGCCGCCAGCCTTGACGGCGGGGGCCTTGGCCAGCGTGCGTTGGCTCAAAGAGCATGATGAGGTGCGTCAAATCCACCAAGAGCGCGCCGAAACCCTCAAGCGCATGATGACCGAAGCGGGCCTGCCGGTCATGCCATCGGTCAGCCACATCGTGCCGGTGCTGGTGGGCGATCCCCATCACTGCAAGCTGGTCTCCGACCTGCTGCTCAGTGACCACAATATCTATGTGCAGCCGATCAACTATCCGACGGTACCGCGCGGCACGGAGCGGCTGCGCTTTACCCCAACGCCCTATCATACCGATGCGTTGATGAAGGATCTGGTCACCGCGCTCGATAAGCTCTGGTCGCGCTGTAATGTGCAGCGCATGGGCGGCTACGCGGCGTAGGGGCGATGGCGGACCCGTCAAGGTCAGAGGTCTTGGTCGAGTTTACCCGCCGCGGTGCCTACATGTTATGTGCGGTGGTCCATGTGGCCAGCGGGACGGAGGCCTCTGCGATGGGGCCGCACAACGTCAATCCCAAGGCTTTGGAACAGATTGCCATGGGTAAACTCAAACGCGCCCTCGCGGCTCAGGGCTAAAATTGCGCCCCCTTTGCTGAACCGCAACGACATCGGTCTATTCAGTACCTCATTTGCCCGCTTGAATCTGTCTCAAAGGATTGAACAAAACGGCTGTGGCGGTAAATAGGGGCACCAATGCGTGACGCCATGCCCGTGCTGATCGATTCCGTCCCAAGGAAGGCCCCCCATGACTGTGCAAGCCCACAAATCCGCCAGTGCTCTGGACGCTTTCTTCGGCGCATCGCTTAAAGATGCCGATCCCGAACTGTTCTCGAGCGTCGCCCACGAGCTTGAGCGCCAACAGACCCAGATCGAGTTGATCGCTTCGGAAAATATCGTTTCGCGCGCTGTGCTTGAGGCCCAAGGCTCGATCCTGACCAACAAATATGCCGAGGGCTATCCGGGCCGTCGCTATTATGGCGGTTGCGAATTTGTTGATGTGGCCGAGACCCTGGCCATCGAGCGGGCCAAGGCCCTGTTCAACTGCGCCTATGCCAATGTGCAGCCCCATTCGGGCGCTCAGGCCAATCAGGCGGTCTTTTTGGCCCTGTTGCAGCCCGGCGACGCCTTTCTGGGCATGGACCTCGCCGCTGGCGGTCACCTGACCCACGGCAGCCCCGCCAATCAGTCGGGCAAGTGGTTCCGCCCGATCCCCTACAGCGTCGATCCCGTCACCCACCTGATCGACTATGATGCGCTAGAAGCCACGGCCCTGCGCGAAAAGCCCAAGCTGATCATTGCCGGTGGTTCGGCCTATAGCCGCCATATAGACTTTGCCCGCTTCCGTCAGATCGCGGACGCTGTCGGTGCCTATCTGATGGTCGATATGGCCCACTATGCCGGTCTGATCGCGGGCGGTGCCTATCCCAGCCCATTGCCTCATGCCCATGTCTGCACCACAACCACGCACAAGACCCTGCGCGGCCCACGGGGCGGTATGATCCTGTCCAACGATCCTGAGCTGGGCAAGAAGTTCAATTCGGCGGTGTTCCCCGGCCTGCAAGGCGGCCCGCTGATGCATGTCATCGCGGCTAAGGCTGTGGCCTTCGGTGAGGCCCTGCGTCCGGAATTCAAGCTCTATGCCCAGCAGGTGGTGACCAATGCCCGCGCTATGGCCTCTGCCCTCCAGGCTGGTGGCGTGAATATCGTCTCTGGCGGTACCGACAGCCACCTGATGCTCGTGGACCTGCGTCCCAAGGGCGTGACCGGCAAGGCCACGGAAGCGGCGCTCGAGCGCGCGCATATCACCTGCAACAAGAACGGCATCCCCTTCGACCCTACCCCGCCCATGACCACCTCGGGCGTGCGTTTGGGCTCGCCCGCCGGAACCACACGCGGCTTTGGTGAGGCAGAGTTCACCCGAATTGGTCAGTTGATTGCCATCGTGGTCGACGGTCTGTCCGTCAATGGCGACGCCAACGGTGCGGTGGAAGCTCAGGTGCGTGAAGAAGTGCTTGCACTTTGCGCCAAGTTCCCGATCTACGGATAGGTAAGACACCAGTTTCACGGGGAGAGCCATCCCATGCGCTGCCCGTTCTGCGGACACATGGAAAGTCAGGTCAAGGATAGTCGCCCGTCGGAGGACGGCGCGGCCATCCGTCGGCGTCGCAACTGCCCCGAATGTGGCGGCCGCTTCACGACCTTTGAACGGGTTCAACTGCGCGAATTGGCCATCGTCAAACGGTCGGGCCGCAGAACGCCGTTTGACCGCGAAAAGCTGATGCGCTCGATCTCCATCGCCATGCGTAAGCGGCCGGTGGATGCGGAGCGGCTAGAGCGGATGGTCTCGTCCATCGTGCGGCAACTGGAAAGCCTCGGCGAAACAGAACTGCCCAGTCACGTGGTCGGTGAGATGGTCATGAAGGCGCTGAAGGCCATCGATGAGGTGGCCTATGTCCGCTACGCCTCGGTCTATCGCGATTTTCGAGAAACGCAGGACTTCGCCAAGTTCCTCGGTGACGAGGGCCTCAGCGATGATGTGCTGAGCGACGAGAGTTGAGCGCCACAGATCGGCGCAGCGCCGTCACTCTGAAACTGGCCACCTCCTTGGATGGTCGGATCGCAACGGCCTCGGGCGAAAGCCGCTGGATTACGGGGCAAGAGGCGCGCGAGCAGGGCCATCGTCTTCGTGCCGAGCATGA
>CANCJE010000017.1 GCA_947378235.1 Caulobacteraceae bacterium
ACAATCAGGCCCGCCTGTGGTCCACCCAGCAGCTTATCTCCGCTGAAGGTCACCAGATCAGCACCCGCCTTGATGATATCGGCAACAATAGGCTCTTTGGGCAGCCCATAGGCGCTAAGATCGATCAGGCTTCCCGCGCCCAGATCAACGATCAGAGGCAGGCCGTGCTCATGGGCCACATCAGCCATATCGGCTTCAGACACCGCCGCCGTAAACCCTTGGATCACATAGTTGCTGGCGTGAACCTTCATCAGGGCTGCTGTAGAAGGTCCGATCCCATTGGCGTAATCGGCCTTGTGGGTGCGGTTGGTGGTGCCAACCTCTATGAGCCGCACATTGGCACTTCGCATCACATCCGGAATGCGAAAGGAGCCGCCAATTTCAATCAATTCTCCGCGCGAGACGATCACTTGCCGCTTTTGCGCTACGCCGGCCAAGGTCAGCAAAACCGCCGCGGCATTATTATTGACCACAGTTGCAGCTTCAGCGCCGGTCAGTTCGGCCAGCAGGGCTTCAACCAGACTATCGCGTTCGCCGCGCTGGCCGGTTTCAAGATCAAATTCAAGGTTGCAGGCCTCGCCCATCGCCATAACCGCATGGTCCATGGCAGCCTGAGACAAGCGCGCTCGGCCAAGATTGGTGTGGAGCACGGTGCCAGTAAGGTTGAACAGGCGGCGCAAGGATGGCGTTTCGCGCGCCTGCAACCACGTCGTCACGGCCTCGCAAATCTCCGCTTCCCCAAAATGCGCGTCGCTCTGGGCATCCCTATCGGCCCGATGGTTTGCCAAGACAGCGCGAATGGCATCCATCACGGCGATGCGCCCATAGGACTTGATCAGCGTTACGATCACCGCGTACTGGGAAATGCGGTCTACCGAGGGATAGGGACTGGGCATGGGGCTTTAAATAAAGAGATTGGCGAAAGAGCCCTCGCACACTGACTCAGGACGACGCCCGAGGCACCATAATAATGCTGGCGTACGGTTAAGGACCAATGACCCATAAACCTCTCGCCCTTTGAGAGACTCAAAGCCCCAGTCTAAGGCCCTACCTTGCTGGCTGGCCATTAGCTGTCCAGTGTGGAGGTTTGCATGGGCCGCCGCTCCACGTGGCCGCTTCAAAAAAGGGTTCATAAGATGAAGCAACCTTACGTACTGGCTATGGCCACCGCGATTGCCACCGTCTTGGCGGCCTCAGCTTGGGCAGGAGACGTTCCAACATCCGGCTTAGCGGCAAATGGGTCGCCAGGTTGGCATATGCAAAAGGGCTCACCCGATCCGGTTGGCCGCACGATTGTCGATGTGGATGGCAAGGTCACCGTTATTCCCCGTCAACCCGGTGTGGCTGGCCCTGTTGGGGGCAATGTTCCCAACTGCTCGAAGTCGACCATTTGCACACGCAGGGGCGGCCCAAGCCGTCAGGTCAGCGACCGGGTCACATGGGACGAAACCATGGGCTATAGCTTCAGCTATCCCTTCCATTTGCCCGCCGGTCAGGGCGGCGCACCGGGCGTTGCGCTCGATTCCAAAGGCAATGTTTGGGTTGTTCAACGCAAGCCTGACGGTCAACCCCAACTGTTCAAGTTCGACAAGGATGCCAACCTTGTCGTGACTGTTCCCGCGGATGTCATCGGCTATCAGCAAAAGGCCCACGGTATTGCAGTCGATGCTCAGGACAATGTCTGGATCACTGACACCAACGGTGCCACGGCCATGCAGGTCAGCCCAGAGGGCAAGCTTCTTCGTACCCTCGGCACTAAGGAAAAGCGCGGCGACTGGGATGAGGCAAAGGGCCAACAGCTACTTTGGCAACCCGTTTCGGTGGCCTTCGCCGTTAATGGCGACATGTATCTGGGTGAAGGTCATGCCAATGAAAGCCCAAACGATGTTGGGTCTGACGACCCGGCCAATGTCGTCGGGGCGGCACGCGTTCTTCGCTTTGATAAGGATGGCAAGTTCATCAGCCAATGGTTCGGCGACGACCACGGCGCGGGCAAGTTTGGTGAGGTCCACGGCCTTGCGGTTGATCCAAGGTCCGGCGAGGTCTGGGTTGGCGACCGCGAGCAATATCGCATCGTGATCTTCTCAGCCGAAGGCAAGTTCATTCGCACGATCCAGATGCGCAATCTGGTCTGTTCCATCGCTTTTGATCAGAAAGGCGAGCCTTGGGTGGGCACCGGTCAAGATGGTCAAGTGATCAAGATCGACCGTGCCGGCAAGGTCTTGGGCGCGGTTGGACGCGGAATGGGCATCGAACCCGGGCAGTTTATTGAAGCGAACTATTTCGGCTTCGATAAGACTGGAACCCTCTATGTTGGTGACACCTCAATTGGCCGCATTGCCAAGATCAGCCCCCCCACCAAGAAGCGCTAATAGAAAAGGCGGCCTAGAGGTCTGCTCTAGGCCGCCTTTATTTTTATAAGTTCCTATCAGTTAGCCATCTGCAATTTTTTAATGTCGTTATTGACCGTATCGCCGACGAAGATGGTCTTACCGTCGGGTGACATGGTCATATAGTGGGCCTCACCGAACTCATCGGCCGCAAAGCCCTCTTGGCCAACCCAGCCCTGAATTTTGCCGTTCCAGTCGAGTTGCATGATCATGCCGTCTTGGCCTGTGGTCATCCAAAGCCGATTTTGCTTGTCGATAAAGAGCCCACAGATCAGGTTTTTCATCTGGATGTCACGCAGCGGCTTACCGTTCACGTCAAAGATCCGCATGACCTTGACCTCGCGGTCGCCGACCCAGACCTCACCCTTCTTGTTCACCACGATGGTGTGAATGGTCGCTGACGATCCATCAGCATGTTTCAGGCTCCAAGTGGTGATGAACTTGCCGGTCTTATCAAACCGGACCACGCGCGGATCCGGTCCGCCATGTCCCGTCGAGACAAAAATGTCGCCGTTCTGACCAAAGGCGACATCGGTGGGTTGATTAAAGAGGTGATCCCCCTTTGCCTCGTCCCAAGTGCCGACCTTGCCCGAGGTGCCAAGCGTCATCAGCACTTCACCGGTTGGCCGAAGCTTAACAACCGTGCTGCACTGCTGATCCGTGATCCAGATGTTATCGTCAGCATCGACACGCATGCCGTGTGGTCGTGAGATAAGGTTGGGGTCGATGTTGCGGATCAGGCGGTTGTCGGGGCTATATTCCAGAATTTGGAACATCGGCATGCGCTGATTGACGATCAAATTGCCATTTTTTAGCAGGCCAACCCCATTAACATTGGCAAAGCCAATGGTGCCAGAAGGCGGCTGAGGCGATGCAACAAACATATAGTTTAGTCGCGGAGCATCCGGAATGACCGTACCGCGCGTTGCAATACCCGCAGCGCCCAAGGTGCTGGACCCGGTTCGCGCTGGAGCCGCAGCAACAATCGGACCAGATGAGATCGTAACTACCGCGACAGGAGCGCCGGGGCCATAGATCGTCGCGGGCGGGCCCGCCGGCTGAACTTCGCCATAGCGTGTCAATTGGTTACAAGCCGGTCCCGCTCCGGAATCGGTACCGCGCGGATTAGGTAGGTTCGGCGCGCGAAGCGGCCGCGCTTGCGGTGCTGCGGGAGCGGCAGTGAGCGCTGAACTGGCATTGGGCATGTCCTGAGCAATAGCCATCGAGGAGGTTGCCAGTCCCCACACGATCAACAGGCTTATAGATTTCATGCGCTCATCTCCCCGTGTATCCCGGCGCGGCACAGGCCTTCAGCCTAGGAACTTAAGACATTAGGTTAGGCAGGCTATCACCCGCGAGCAATCTAAGCCGCGTCTAATACCCAAGCCGTCTCTCATTCTGTGATGGCTCGTACCCATTTTGGACCCCCGACAAAGAAAAGCGCCGCTCCGGGGAAAGAGCGGCGCTGAAGCCCTTGAGGCAATCTGCCCAATTTGAGCAGCTCGTCTTTCCGGGATTAGAACGAGGCGCGAAGCGTCACGTCGATCGTGCGTCCGAATGGCGACGCCAGAGCCGGGAAATAGCCCGTTGCGTCGTTGTAGAACGGAGGTTCCTTGTCCATGACATTAGCGGCACGGATCTGGATGGTAGAGCCCTTGGTCGGACCAAAGGCTGGCAGGGCATAGGATCCCACCAGATCGAGGGTCGTAAAGGCCTTAACCTCTTGGTTCGGCGTAATGGTCGTGTTCATAAAGGTGCTGATGTAGTTGGCCTGAGCCGACAGCGTAATGTTGTCTTTGTTCCAAACGGTGCGGAACACGGCCTTCCATTTCGGTGCGTCAGAGGTCCCCAAACGCGACGTGAACGCCGTGCCAGGAACAACCTGCTGCGAATATTTGGTCTGGTTGTTGGCATTGGCGCTGAAGTTAAACGTGCCGAACTTGTCGGTGCTCAAACGATAGGACGCATCATAGTCAACGCCTGCGATCTCACGAACGCCAAGATTGATGGCGAACGAGTTGAACAGCATGTCGTAGCTGGTCGTGATTGGCGCTTGTGGTGGAGCCATCTTGATGGCCGCGTCGATCTGAGCCTGCGTCGGATGAATGATCCGCGAGTTGACAAACGCGGCATTGGTCACCACGTCCGCACGGGTTGGCTTGTAGATTAGATTGCTATAGTCGACGTGATAGTAGTTCACCGACATGCGCAGTCCGGGAATGAAGGCTGGCGCGAACTCACCGCCAACCGAATAGGTCTTGGCCTGCTCAGGCGTCAGGTTCGGATTACCACCCCCCAGGTTATAGATATTGATGGTCCCCAGCTTTTCGCCTGTGGTCGCAACCGTCAGATTGGTCGCCGTATTGGGCTGCGGCACACCGAAGATGCTGGTGATCATGCCAATATTTGGCACGGCGAAGGAGGTTCCGTACGAAGCGTGAAGTGAAACGCTATCGATGGGTGACCAAACCACGCCATATTTTGGATTGCTGGCACCGCCGAGCTTTTCATAGTTGTCGTAACGATCCGACAGCGACAGTACCAAACTCTTGACGCCAGGAACGGCATTGTCAGGCCCCACCAGAGGGATGTTCAATTCGGCAAACACAGCAGAGACCGAGCGGCTGATATTGTCGTTGCGAACCAGCAACAGGTTTGGTCCCGGCGAACCGGCCGTTTGCAACTGGATAGCCGTTTCACCGCGATAGTCGGCACCAAAGGCTGCGCGCACATCACCGCCTGGCAGCTTGAACAGCGTACCGTCGGCCTTGACCTGCAGTTCTTGCATCCGTTGGCTGGACTTGTTGATCTGCGAATAGTTGTTGTTGATCTGCGCCAAGACGGAAGGATCGTTGTCAGCGGCCTGACCAAACGGGTTCAAGGCGGTAGCCTTCGTCGTGCCGTTTGCCAAACGTTGAGCGGCCAAAAGATCCAGCTCTGGATCGCTATTATAGTCATTGGTCTTGGAGGCGTGGACCATCACGTTACCGCGCCAGCCCTTGCCAAGATCAACGTCAGCACCGGCCGTGACGGCGAGGAGCTTGGCATATTGAACGCCAACCACACCGGGGAACAGGCCTTGGGCACTGCGGGTCAGGGAAAGACTAGACGCCGTTACACCTGCGGGCAGCATGAAGTAGGGGTTGGTGCTTGGAACCGTAAGGTTCAGAGCCTTTTGGGTGCCCAAACGCAGGGTGTCATATTTAGAATAGTTCACCTCGGTCCAAAGTTCGACAGAATCGGTGACCTTTTGGCGAGCCGTGACGAGGACGGCATCGCGCTTGCCATCCGGGATGATCTTGGTCTCGTTGAGGACGCCGCAGATGTTCTTCCCCAGCGTCATGGCGGGGTAGGCATAGGTCTTACCCGCAACAGTCACGTTAGGCGTTAAGCAGGTCGAGCCCCGAAGGTCGCGGCCGCCGAGGCTGGTCAAATTGCCGCCAAGAGCGAGCCGCGGAATTTCCACGTTCAGAGGCGACTTGTTTTCCGAGTGCTCATAGGCAGCCATAATGCTGCCGCCTTCCCAGGTGTGGCCGCCCAGCAGGCCAAAATCGCGTTTCTCATAACGCGTGTCGTTAAAGCCGTAGGTCGCCGAAGCCTCGATGCCTTCAACATTCTTGCGATAGATGAAGTTGACCACGCCAGCGACGGCGTCGGACCCGTAAACAGCTGAGCTACCATCGGCCACGACTTCAACGCGCTGGAGCGCTATAACCGGGATGCTTGAGGGGTCAGGGAAGACCGCTTCGCCACCCGTTGGCGCCATGCGGTGACCATTGAACAGGGTCAGGGTCGCATAGATGCCCAGATTGTGAATGTTGGGCTGGAAGCCCGCGGTACGGAAACGGTTGGAGGTCGACTGTTCAGCATTGGCACCGAAGTTCCCGAGTTGCGGGATCGACGACATCAATTCCTTGACGTTGGCGGGTGCCTGGGCGGCAATGGTGTCGCGGGTAACACCGATCAGCGCTGATCCGACTGGCGCGACGCCACGGATGCTCGAGCCGGTAACGATGATTTCTTCAACCGCCGGCTCATCTGCAGCTGCAGCAGCCTTGTCCGCGGCAAGAACCATGTGCGGTGCTGCAAAAAGCGCCACGGCAGCTGTTGAGCTGAGTAGAAAGGCGCGCGGGCCGCTCATCGACGATTGGCCCGATTTTAGGTGATTGGTCATAGTTTTCTCCCTACCCCGCCTGCATTTGCGCAGGTTCAATTTCGAAATGGCCCATTCGGTCCGCTCCAACCGTTTAAACAACACCCTCGCCCCCTCGAACGAATAGTTGTTAAATTTCAACACTTAACGGCTTCAACGCACCTAGAAGGCAGCATGACATCTGTCAGTATGTGTCGAGAGTTCGTGAAAAGGATACAGGTGGCCCTGCCTCAGACGCGGCGATTCTCTCATTCTTTGAGATCAGACCCGACAGCAAAGAACCGTCTCTCATTCTTTGAGCAACCACGCCTATGGCACGCTAGCAATCACCGCTAAGCTAAGGTTGGAAGGGGTCTGAAGTGCCGTCCGGCCTAAGGAAATTTGGAATGAACGATCGTCAGCGGTCATTGAGTCGGCTCATTCGAGGCCTTTTGATCGGCCTAGGATTGATACTCAGCCTTCAACCCTTAGGTGCCGGCGCTCAAGCGCGGCAAGAGGGACCGATACCAACCAACCCATCGGCACAGACGGGCCCGCAGATCTTCAACGGCACCTGTTCTGGTTGCCATGGGAAAACCCTCGCCGATGAACGCGGCCCGAGCCTCCTGAGTGAGCATCTACTGTCAGCAAGCGATGGGACCCTAACCGAGAAAATCGCCAAGGGGGCCTCCGCAAACGGCATGCCGGCTTTTGAAACTGTTTATAGCGAAGGGCAGATTTCCCAAGTCGTCGCCTATATGCGTCTGCAGGCTGCGGCGTTGAAGGGCAAGCCAACATTCGTTGCTGATCCAGATGGTCAGACGATCAAAAGTCAAAAACAGGCCTTTAAGATCCAAGTGCTCACACGCGGTCTCGATACACCCTGGGGTCTCACCTTCTTGCCAGATGGCCGGATGCTGGTCACCGAACGGGCAGGCAGACTGCGGCTCATCAGCAAGGATGGAAAGCTGGCGCCTGAACCTGTCATTGGGACACCCACACCTTGGGTGCGGCAAGATGCGGGCATGCTAGATGTGGCCGCTCATCCGCAATATGCCAAAAATGGTTGGATCTACCTCTCCTATGCCGAGCTTGCGCCGGGTGCAGTCGCCCCGCCCACCCCAGCTCCGGGCACATCACCCTTTCGCGCGCCCAACGCCCCGTCAATGACGGTTGTGGTGCGCGGTAAGATCCGCAACAATCAATGGGTCGAGAGCCAAGAGATTTTTCGGGCTCCGGCGGCGCTCTACACCACAAGCGGCGCGCACTATGGCTCGCGGTTCCTATTCGACACCAAAGGACACATATTTTACTCGCTGGGCGAACGCGGAGAGATGAAGAACGCGCAGGATCTTTCCAGTCCACTGGGAAAAATTCACCGCGTCAATGACGACGGCTCCGTCCCGTCCGACAACCCCTTCGTCAAGACACCCGGTGCGATCCCAACCATCTGGAGCTACGGCCATCGTAATCCTCAAGGCTTGGCGTGGCATCCCATCACCGGCCAACTTTGGGAATCTGAACACGGCCCAACAGGCGGTGATGAGATCAACATCATAGAGCCGGGAAAAAACTATGGTTGGGGAGTCATCTCGATGGGCATCCAACCCGGCATCACGAAAACCCACGAGGTCGGCATGGAGCAGCCGATCGTCTATTACACGCCAACCCTAGCCCCCAGCGGGATCAACTTCTATTCGGGATCGAGATATCCGGGTTGGAAAAACAATCTCTTTGTCGCAGCCCTCGCCGGTCAGCAATTGTTGAGACTGGAAACCAAGGGTCGCCAAGTTGTCGCCCAAGAAACCCTATTTGCCCAATATGGTCGCACCCGCGCGGTCGTTCCGGGTCCGGATGGGTTGCTCTATATACTCTTACAGGTCCCGACAGGTTCGGGTACAGGCCTGAGCCTATCTGCACCCACGCCGGGCATGGTCATTCGCCTTGTTCCAATAAAATAACGCGGACTTTGCCATTTTGCGAATGATTGGGCCGATAGAACAGTAGCCCGCACTTGCCTATTCACCGAAGGCGCGGCATCAAAGGGCTATAGAGTAACAATTAGCCAGCGCTCAGCGCGCAAAGATTGGGTTGCGTAATCAAAAACCGTCAGCAGACCAAGCCTGCCACTATCAAAGAGGTAGCCAAAGAACTCGGCCTTTCGGTCGCGACCATATCGCGGGCGCTCATTCATCCTGAGTTATTGAAAGACGATACGCGCGTTCGCGTTTTGGCGGCGATTGAACGGTTGGGATACCAACCTAATCTTATGGCCCGTGATCTCAGGCTGCGTGAAAGTCGGCTGGTTTTTGTTGTCGTGCCAAGCCTCAGTCCATTCTTCCTCGAAGTGTTTCGGGGGGTTGAACGGGCTGCCCGTGAATGTGGTTACATGGTACTGATGGGCCATACCGAGCGCGATCCTGGCCGTGAGAAGCTGTTTCTAGATCAGGTCGCTAGCCGGCGCGCCGACGGCATTATTCTGGTTACCAGTGCAGATGCTGCCGCCTTAGCCGATGACAAGCGGCGTATCCCGCCAATCGTCGCGGCGCTAGAAACCATCGACAACCAAGATTTGCCGACCGTACGGGTCGATCACAATCAAGCCGCCTTCGATGCAACCCATCACCTTCTATCGCTAGGCCATACCAAAATTGCACATATTGGCGGGCCTCCCTTGGCGCCTATGGCTATCCATCGGCGCCAAGGCTTCGAACGCGCCCTCGCGGCAGCCGGACTTGACCCCTTTGGTCTGCCCTGCCCTGCAGGTAATTTTACAACGGCTTTTGGTGAAGAGGGCATGCAATTACTGCTCGATCACAGCCCACGTCCAACCGCCGTCTTCGCAGCAAATGACGAAATCGCTGTTGGCGCTATTCAAACGATCAAACGGGCGGGCCTAACGGTCGGCAAAGACATTTCTGTCATCGGTTATGATGATCAGCGCATTGCCACCCTTTATGATCCACCGCTCACAACCATTCGGGTGCCAACCGAAGAGCTTGGCTATCAATCGATGCTAAAGTTGAACGCGGTTCTAAAGGACGAGGTGATTGTTCGCGACGTCGTCTTGCCCACCACCTTGGTTGTGCGGGCAACGACGGGACCCGTACCCCAAGACTAGCTCATAATTGCGCGCATCGGGAGGTGTGACGGTCTCTAGCAGAGGAGACGCTAGCTCATGCTTGACACCGGCCCCGCTATCACATGATAACGATTACATAAATAGTTCCGAATGGAATCGAATGGGCAGGAGACGTTCATGGATCGCAGAGCCACTCTGTTGCCATAGCGACCCATGGCTTTCGATTGTGAAAACAAGGCGAGGCATTAAATGAAAAAGTCCTTACGGACCGCGCTGGTCACAAGCGCCGTGGCGTTGGCAACAGCGTTCTCAATCACCCCCTCAGTTCAGGCCCAATCAAAGGCAAATACAGTCGCGGCAAATGAACTGTCGGTCCTGCGATTGGACCCCGCCCTTGACTCAATAATCGCACCAGGCACTGCGATCGAAAAGGTAGCGGGTGGATTTGGTTTCGTCGAAGGCCCGCTCTGGACCTATGGCGAACTTTGGTTTTCAGACCTTACCGGAAATAGGCTGTTTGCCCTCGGCAAGGACGGCAAGGTCAGGATGTTGCTCGACAAGTCCGGCGGCCTTGAAAATCCTCCGGAAGGCGCTTTCCAAGGATCAAACGGATCAGTGGTGGACAAGGACGGATCCGTTCTCATGGGGCAGCATGGCGCTCGGCGCATTGTTCGAGTGTCAAAAGACATGAAACTGACGCCCTTTATCGAAAAGTTTGAGGGCAAGCGTCTTAACAGCCCCAATGATATGATCTTCGCCTCTGACGGTGCGCTTTGGATTACCGATCCGCCCTATGGAATGTTGGGCCAAGATAAGGATCCAGCAAAGGAAGTCCCCTTTAACGCCGTCTATCGCTATGCGGATGGCAAGCTCAAGGCCGTCATCACCGACCTGCCACGCCCAAACGGCATTGGCTTCTCGCCAGACGGCAAGACACTCTACATCTCCAACTGTGAGCCTGAGATGTTCGTCAATGCCTATGACGTCGCCGCCGACGGAACGGTTTCCAATCAGCGTCGCTTGATTACCTATCCCGGTCCGAACCCAACCGATGTGCCGGACGGATTGAAGGTCGACAGCAAGGGCAATATCTGGACGTCCGGTCCTGGCGGCATCCGCATTATAAGTCCCGCAGGCAAGGTCCTTGGTCAGATCAAGACCCCCGATCGCGCCCAAGCCAATCTGGCTTGGGGCGGCGCGGATCAGATGACGGCCTACATTATGGGCGCAGGCAATGTTTATCGCTTGAAGCTCGCCACTCCTGGCGAAAAGCCGCTCTACAGTAACTAATTACAGGACAAGGGAGACATGCCCATGAACCGTCGTAACGCCTTAAAATCGGCCGTTGCCATCGCCTTGGCCACCGCCGGTATTGCCAGCAAGGCCAGTGCTCAGACCAAATCCTCCGGCCAGTTGCCAATCGTACTCTATTGCGACCTCAAGGTTGATCCAGCGCGACAGCAGGAAATGCTTGACCACTTCCACCACAAATTCAAACCCGCAGGTGCGAAGTTTGAAGGATTCATCGATCTGAAGATGCTCAAGCTGCGCACACTGATCCAAGGCGACAAGCTGCCAGAGGGTGTCACCTATCGGTTCCAATTGACCTATCAGAACGAAGATCTTCGTCAAAAATGGATCGCTTCAAAGGTCCATGCTGATCTTTGGCCAGGCATTGAGAACACCCTGACTGACAAGAACTTCCACGTCTCGTTGTTCGACGAAGTCTAAGAACCACCTCACGCTTGAAGGAGGGGAGCCATGGCTGCCATCAAAAACGTCAAGAACGTCCGCTGGATTTTGGTGTTCTGGATGTTCGTGGTTGCGGCCGTATCCTATCTTGATCGCAACAATATCTCGATTGCCGCTTCAACGATCCAGAAGGAATTCGGGCTCAGCAACCTTCAACTCGGCGGCGTCTTTAGCGCCTTCGTCATGGGCTACGCTTTTAGTCAGCCCATTGCAGGTCGGATTGCAGACCGGTTTGGGCCCTACCGGGTTATCGCCGTTGGTATTGTCTGGTGGAGCCTGTTTACCACCCTCACGGCCTTAACCCCTTCCGGTTACAGCTGGTCGCTTGTTGCGCTTATGGGCGTACGGTTCTTGCTGGGCATTGGTGAGTCCGTGATCTTCCCGGCCAGCAACCGGCTAGTCGCCGCTTGGTCTCCCAGCCAAGAACGAGGCCTTGCCAATGGTCTGATTTTCGCTGGGGTCGGGATCGGAGCGGGCGTGGCCCCTCCCCTCATCACCTACATTCTTCTCAAACATGACTGGCACTGGGCCTTCTATATCAGTGCCCTCGTTGGTCTGGTGGTGTTGGTATGCTGGCTTGCGTTCGTGCGTGACCGACCAGAAGACCATCCTTGGATTAGCGCAGAAGAGGCGGCTTTCATCCGTAAAGGTACGCAGGTTGGCACAGTGAAAGCCTTGCCCGTCTCTTGGCTCAAGATCATAAAGGATCCCCAGGTCGCGCTCCTGACCTTGAGCTACTTTACCTACGGTTATGTGGCTTACATATTTTTCACGTGGTTTTTCAAATATCTATCCGCTGTGCGTGGGTTGGATTTGAAGGCGAGCGCGATTTACGGAATGTTGCCCTTTATGGCCATGGCCGTCTGTTCGCCCTTGGGCGGCATGATAGCCGACTTTTTGACGCCACGATTTGGCAAACGGATTGGACGATGCTGGACCGCAGCCTTTGCATTACTCTTGGCCGCCATCTTTGTTGCCTGCGCGACCCAAGTGGCTGATGCGCGTATCGCAAGCCTATTCCTCGCTGGCGGGGCCGGTGCGCTCTATCTGTCCCAAAGCGCCTACTGGACCATCACGGCAGAGATGGGCGAAGGCTCGGCGGGGTCTGTCTCCGGCGTGATGAACATGGGCAATCAGATTGGTGGAGTCATTACTGCCTCACTCACGCCCCTATTGGCGGATCGGTTTGGTTGGACGACATCCTTTGTCTTTGCAGCGGCCCTTTGTGTAGTCGGCGCTGTGGCTTGGTTGTTTATCGACCCGGACCACAAGCTCGTCGTTGATCCTGCCTGACGGCCCCTTGAACAAGCTGAGCCGCAAGTGGAGACCATCCAATGAAGCCTGCCAACTACACGCTATCCTTGGCCATGATCCTTGCGGTGGCGAGCACCACTGCCATTGCGCAAAGTACGACGGACTGGGCCCACTATGGATATGACGCCGGCGGCACGCGGTTTTCGCCGCTCAAGCAGCTTACACCGGTTAACGTCAGTCATCTAAAGCTGGCATGGCGTTATGATATGCGACCTGCTGGCGTGGCTAAGCCAGACCCCAAGATGTTGGAGGCTCGCGCTCAGCAGGCCTGGAATGGACAGACCGGCATCCGCGCCATGCCTTTGCCAGGCGGACTCGTTTCGGCGAGCGCCCCTGCCGGCGGTCCAAACGCAGGCCCACCCCTACCGCCGACCTCAGCCAGTGAGTTCACACCGATTGTCGTCAACGGAACCATGTTCCTTGGCACGCCATTTGGCCGCGTCGTCGCACTAGATCCCGTTACAGGCAAGGAAAAGTGGACCTTTCAGCTCCCCAATAACGAGCCGATAGCTTCAGCTCGCGCGATACGCGGGTTCCACTATTGGCCCGGCGACCGAAAAAATGGGCCGCGTCTTGTCATTGTGACGGTGAACATGAAGCTGTTCACGCTTGATCCAGTCCGCGGCAAGATCAACAGCAACTACGGCCAAGATGGGATTCTAAATCTGCGCACGCCCGACGTGATGGGCGCGTTCCCCAACGGTCAACTCAACGGCAATGCCTTTCCAGTGATGTATAAGAACATCATTATTGTTGGCTCTCGGGGCCAAGAAAACCCTCCCAAGGGCCCACGGGGCGATGTGCGCGGCATTGATGTCCTAACAGGCCAGACGGTTTGGAAATTCAACGCCATTCCCGAACCGGGAGACCCCAATTTTGGCACGTGGCAAGGCGCGAGCTGGAAAGATCGGGCCGGTGTCAATAGTTGGAACATGCTGACCGTCGATGAGGCGCGGGGCATCGTCTATCTTCCCTTCGCGGCCCCAGCCTATGACCGCGATGGCCGCGACCGTGTCGGCGATGGCCTCTATGGTAATTCTCTGGTGGCCGTGAATGCCTCGACTGGAAAATATCTCTGGCACTTCCAAACGATTCACCACGACATTTGGGACGAAGACCTGCCTGCCGCGCCAACCCTTTTGGATGTCAAACGTGACGGTAAGATCGTCCCCGCCGTTGCCGCCATGAATAAGACCGGCATCCTTTTCATTCTCGACCGTGTGACCGGCAAACCTGTGTTTGAGATTGTCGAAACGCCGGTGCCAACCAGTAATCTTCCCGGTGAAGTGCCCTCACCGACCCAGCCCATTCCGTCCAAGCCGGTTCAACTGGCCCGCGCCAGTATCGACCTGCAAACCGATATTTCGGATGTCACCCCCGAACATGAGGCCTGGTGCAAAAAGTGGGTGTCAGACAATCGGATGGTCGGCACAAAGCGCTACCAGCCCATCGGTTTTAATCAGGTCACCGTTGTCTTTCCCGGCAGCGGGGGAGGCGTCAACTATGGCGGCGGCGCGTTTGACAAGGCCAATGGTAATTACCTGATCAATATTACAAACCAAGGTAGCGTCGCCATCCTCGCCTATGCGCCTGATGGAAAGCTGGTCTCAGCCACCTCGGGCAATAGTTGGTTTTCCGATGTTCGTAATGGCGGCCTACCCTGCCAAAAGGGTCCTTGGGGCGAACTGATAGCGATCAATGTCAGCACGGGCGACATTGCTTGGCGCACTCCCTTAGGGGTCACCGATAGCCTACCGGCGGACAAACAGCTCACCGGACGGCCCAATATCGGCGGTCCCATTGTTACGGCTGGTGGACTGGTCTTTATCGCGGCGACCGATGATAAGCGGTTTCGCGCCTTTGACGCCAAGACCGGCAAGCTGGCGTGGGAAACGCGTCTTGATGCCTCGGGACACACGACGCCCCTGACCTACCGGGGTTCAAATGGCAAACAATATGTGTCGCTGGTAGCGACGGGTGGATCCTATCTGGGCTCTCCCGCTACCAGTGATTATCTGGTGACCTACACCTTAAAATAGATCCTCACGACGGAGCCAAGCTTGTCAATTTCTCGCATATTTCTTGTTGCCAGCATTGCGTCTGGTCTCGCCGCAATGGCTGCCATTGCGGCACCGTCCTCGAGCGCAGGGGCCGCTCGGGTTGAACAGGCTGCATCTCCAAAGGCGGGGCAAGACGGCTTGGCGACGCCCCGTTCCGGCCCCGAAATTTTGGAAACCAATTGCGCGGCTTGCCACGACACGGGCGTGATTACGGCAACACCCCATAGCGCTGAGGACTGGCCCGTTGTGGTTCAGCGCATGATTGGAAATGGCGCAAACCTTTCCACTGAAGATCGCGCGACCTTGGAAGCTTACCTGATCAACACCTATTCAACTCCGCACTAGACCCAACCCCGTCAAAGGACTGCGTGATGAATAAGCTGATAGCAGCAATGGCTTTAGCGGCCCTGACCACGACCGTTTACGCACAGACACCGACTACGCCCTTGGCGGCGAACCCGGCCCCATCCTCTGCTCCAACTCTGGTGCGTGAGCCGCCGTCCAATCTACAGATGGCCATTGATGTTGATCGCTTCATCGGCGATCCGGCCAAGTCCATCACTCGCATTTCTCGCGAAACCATTATGACGCGGACGATCCTCAGCGCTGGAGATCCAGATAAGCCCGGTCGAGCTGGGGCTGTCCTGCGCTACCGCAAGGAAGTGGTGCTCGGCACCATGCAGGCCGGGGAATCCACTCCCCTTTCAACCATGCCTGAGCAACAGGTCATCTATGTCAAGGGCGGCCAAGGGCGCATCGATGACGGAACCCAATATTGGGATCTCAAGGATGGTCTCGTCATCCTCATTCCTCCAAACAGGCCACACCGTCTCACCAACACCGGAACCGGGCCGCTGAAGATGATCATGATGTCGGCCCTACCCCGGGCCGGTGTAACATCAGTTCCAGGAATTTTGGTCCGTGATGTGAGTAAGATTCTCTATATCGAGCAGGGGGTTCACTGGACCAACCTGTCGAAGTCGCCCTTAACTGACGCAGGCGAGCGGTTCTTAATTGTCTATATGGGCCCTCACAGCATTGCCGGACCCCATGCCCATACGCCTGAAACTGAAGAGGGTTGGGTGAAAATCACGGATGGCCCGGCCCTGATGCAGTTGGGCAGCGAGATCCGACCTTGGAATGCCGATGTCGGCCTATTGTCCCCCAATAACAGTCAGACGGTCCACGCAGCGATCAATCTGAGCGATGAGGTTCAGGCTTGGTTCTATTTCCAAGGCATGGGTCCAAATTCACCGCCGCCGCCTGGGCCGGCCCCAGCTCCGACAAACGGCCGCCCTCCGGTAAACCCAGCGATCCCCAAATCTGCTGTTGATGCGACAATACCGGGAAAGCCTCTAGTCGTTGCGCCAAACGCCCACCGATAGGGCTGTTTTTGGTCTCGCCACCGCGCTAGTGGAGGCTTTCTAGGGCGGGGATTGAACGGGCCTGTGACCTTTTCATCGCGCTCGTCAATTTAACGTGAATCTGTTCACTCGCGTTAAAAACCGGCACCAAAACGGGATTGACAACGATTACATATCTCTAGAAAGTCGTCACAATAACGACATAACTGGCACCAAGGGGTGGAAAATGAAAACGATTTCAACAAATCGATTGCTGCTAATGAGTGCCAGCGTCTTGGCGATCGGAACACAGGCATTCGCTCAAACCGCCGAGCAAAAGCCGACAGACGTTCAAGAAATTGTCGTTACCGGTTCGCGCATTGTGCGCAATGGCTATAGCGCGCCAACGCCAATCACCGTGGCAACGGTTGAGCAGTTGCAAGCGACTACCCCCTCCAACATTCCCGACGCCCTGAACAAGCTTCCGGCCTTCTCCGGCTCGCGCGGTCAACAGTCGCTCGGCAATGGCGCTAGCCCCAATCAGGGCAACTACCTCAACCTGCGCGCCTTCGGCATCGAGCGCACCCTGGTCCTCCTCGACGGTCGCCGGGTCCCTTCAAGCAACATCGCTGGCAATGTTGACACCAACACCCTGCCGCAGTTGCTCGTTCAACGGGTAGATATCGTCACGGGCGGTGCCTCTGCCGTCTATGGCTCTGACGCTGTGACTGGTGTCATCAACTTCGTTCTCGACAAGAAATTTACCGGCCTGAAGGGCGTAGTTCAGGGCGGCATTTCCGCTCAAAATGACGATCGCTCTTGGCGCGGCGGCCTCGCTGGCGGCGCGGATGTCTTCGACCGTGGCCATGTGATCTGGAGCGTTGAGCACTATCAATCCGACGGGATCAAATCCAAATATGATCGCCCGCTCGGCGCTGGCATCTATCAAGAAGCCGGTAAGGGTACTGCCGCTTCACCGTTCGTGACCGTAGCAAACGGCCGCGTGTCTAACACCAGCTTTGGCGGCCTGATCACCACAGGTCCCTTCGCCGGCCAGATGTTTATGCCTGATGGCACCCTTGCGAAGTTCAACGCCGGCACCGCAACGGGCAACACCAACCTTTCCAGTGGCGGCGATGGCGGCTATGTGATCGGCAATGCCCTTTTGGCGCGCCTTCGTACAGACCAGTTCTTCGGCCGTTTCGAATATGAGTTTAGCCCAACCGTTACCGGTTTTATCCAGGCTGCAGCCGGTGAAGCCCGCACCGTCTATCGCGGTCAAAACGAGTCCCGCGCAGCAGGCGGCGCAAACGCGATCAACATCTATAGTGGCAACGCCTTCCTCCCCGCCAACGTTCAGGCTGGACTAGACGCCGCTAAGGTCGCCTCATTCAACCTCGGCCGTTACAATAGCGACTTTGGTAATGCCATCGAGATGGATGCCCTGACCACGGGCCTCCAGCTGACCTTGGGTCTTCAAGGCAAGCTAGACGACAAGTGGACCTGGGAAGGGTACTACACCCATGGCGAAGGCCGTGTGCGCCTACCTTCACGTTACAATGTGAACAATCCACGGTTCTATGCCGCTATCGATGCGGTCAAAGATTCTACCGGCAATATTGTCTGTCGCGTAACCATCACCAATCCGGGCCTCTATCCCGGCTGCGTGCCCATGAACCTGTTCGGTGATGGTCGCCCGTCCAAAGCCGCGATGAACTACATCTTCGGCACCACTCAGTTCCAGACCACCAACCGTATTGATGACGTCGCCTTCAACATCACGGGCGACGTGTTCAACACTTGGGCTGGACCTGTGTCCGTGGCGGCAGGTTATGAATATCGCTCGCAAAGCATGGTCCAATCGACCAGCGACAATCCAAATACCCGCCCTGACTTTACAGGCCTGCGCGGCCCATTCACCTCGGGCACGCAGGTTTGGACCCGCAACGTGGTTGCGCCTGCTAGCGGCTCTAACACGGTTTGGGAAATGAACGCCGAAACCGCGATCCCCCTGCTCAAAGATGCCTTCCTGGCCAAGAGCTTGGAATTGAACGGGGCCTATCGCTACACCGACTATAAGACCAGCGGCGTTGCAAAGACTTGGAAGGTTGGCTTGAACTATAGTCCCTTCGAAGATCTGCGGTTCCGATTGGTCCGGTCACGCGACATCCGTGCGCCTACACTGAACGACCTCTATGCGGGCAAGTCGCTTTCGATCACCGGCTATACCGATCTGCACACTGGCGTTGCGGGCTTTACCAATACGTCTAGCCAAGGCAACCCAAACCTCGTGCCCGAAGTGGCCGATACCGATATTGCCGGTCTGGTCTATCAGCCTCATTGGCTGCCCCGGTTCAGCGTTTCGGTCGACTACTATAATATCGTGATTGAAAACGCGATTGGCAGTGTCGGCGGCAACAATACGGCCACTCAGCAGGAGTGTGAGCGATCCAATGGCACCAGCCCTCTGTGCTCGCTCTATGTTCGGTCGCTTCCCTTTAGCGATCGTTCTGCAGCCAACTATCCAACGACCATCCTGAACCAGAGCCTCAACATCGCCAACACCTACACCCATGGTGTTGACGTAGAGACGAGCTACAATTTCGATTTGGCTGATATTGCGGCTCCACTTGCCGGTAATGTCGATATGCGCCTGCTGGTCTCTCATCAGCCCGTCATCAAGTCGCGGGCCCTGCCAACAGCCGTGACGCTGAACCAAGCCGGTGCCGCTAGCTTGGGCCCTGGCTCGCCAGCGCCTGCAGAATATCGCATCAATCTCTCACTAGGCTATAAGCTCAACAAGCTTTCGACCAACCTGACCTTCCGTCACTGGACCGAACTGCACCCGAGCTCAAACCCAACTCTGGTCTATTCAGATCCGAACATTCCAGCGATCACCTATGTCGACCTGAATGTGAGCTACGACGTGGCTTGGCGTGACCATGCAGGATCTCTGTTCCTGACCGTCAGCAACCTGACCGACCAAGATGCCCCGCTCTATGCGTCGACATCCTTCACCGGCAATCCGGGTTTCGCCTATCCGACACCCTATGGTTATGACGTAATCGGCCGCTACTTCACGACCGGCCTTCGCTTCAAGTTCTAATGTTAAGAGACCCGTATCCGTTTAGGCTGATGCGGGTCTTTTCTTTTGACGACCAGACTAGCTTTGAGGATGTAGGGGTCAGATGAGCCGATTTCCAATCCTTCTGCTAGGACTTCTGTCGCCCGCCATGGCACTTGCCCAGACACCACCCCCACCCGCCCGGCCACCTGCGCCTGACCCTATCGACCTGGTCGATGTGAGCGCTCGTCTAGCCAGCGCTCCCTACGCCAAAATATCCAATGGGCAGATCGATGCCACTGTCCTACTTCCAGACGCGCATGCGGGCTTTTACCGCGGCACACGGTTTGACTGGTCCGGCTTAATTTCGAGCCTCACCGTCCATGACCAAGCCATCTTTGGGACATGGTTCGACCAGATTGCGCCCAATGTTCGAGATTTTGTCACCTTCAAAGGAAAGATCGTCTCGGGGCCCAATACGGCCGTCCTTGGTCCGGTTGACGCCTACGACGCCAGTGGCCCTCAAAGCTGGGCTGATGCGGCACCCGGCGGTGTCTTCCTTAAGATCGGCGTAGGTCTTCTGCGTAAGCCCGAAGACGGCGCGGCCTATAGCAGCTTCAAGACCTATGAGATTATCGATGGTGGGCAGTGGACAACCCGTTCCGCCCGCGACCATGTCACTTTCCAGCAGGTGGTTCAGTCCAAGGACGACCTCTATGGTTACGTCTATATCAAGACCCTGCGTCTTGTGCCGGGCAAGCCGGAATTGTTGGTCGAACATAGCCTCAGAAATACAGGCCGTCAGACACTCAAGACCACCAGTTTCAACCATAACTTTTTAACTCTCGCCGGTGATCCTACTGCGGATGGCCTGTCGTTGAAGGCCCCTTTCCAGATCGTCAACGCCCGCCCCTTGAGGGATGTTGCTGAGGTCAACGGTGATCAGTTGACCTATCGACGCTCGCTCAATCCCGAAGAGGTCCTATCGACCCCCATCACGGGATTTGAGACCACCCTATCGAACTACGACTTCACCCTATCCAACCGCAGAGGCGCTGGATATCGGGTTCAGAGTGAACGCCCGCTAAGTGCTCTAACCCTTTGGTCCATCAAGCCAACCGTCGCCGTGGAGCCCTTCATAACGCTGGACATTCCAGCAGGCGCGACTGAAACTTGGACCTTCCACTATAGCTTCATGACCGGTCGGTAGGTTGAGTGGCCTAAATGTTCAGGCCCCAACCGTGAAACTGACCCGGCCCAAACCGCCAATTTGCGCACAGACCTGATCGCCGATC
Organism: Caulobacteraceae bacterium; assembly: GCA_947378235.1. Classification (GTDB taxonomy): domain Bacteria; phylum Pseudomonadota; class Alphaproteobacteria; order Caulobacterales; family Caulobacteraceae; genus CAISGS01. The sequence goes on from CANCJE010000017.1 coordinate 20,433, forward strand.
GCCACCGCGACCATGGGGCCGAGGGCACCGGTCAAGAGGACATCACCGGCCTTCAAGCCTTCGCCTCGCGCCGACAGGGTGTTGGCCAGCCAAGCGGCAGCCTTAAGGGGGTGACCCAGACAGGCCGCACCCGAACCGACTGAGGCTACGGCCCCATTCAATTCCAACGCCATGCCACAACTATAGAGGTCAAGACCCTTTAGGGACTTTCGCTCCTGCCCGAGAACGTAAAAGGCAGACGAGCCATTATCCGCAACCGTGTCCGCAAAGGTGATTTTCCAATCGGCAATGCGACTATCGACGATCTCGATGGCGGCGATGGCGCAATCAGCAGCGGCGAGCACATCGTCCGCCGTGATGTTGGAGCCGCTCAAATCTTTGGCCAAGATCAAAGCCACCTCAGCCTCCGCCTTAGGCTGGATCGACTTTGACATACGGAGCACGCCCTGATCGGCGATCAGCATGTCTTCGAAAAGGACGCCAAAATCGGGCTGATCAACACCCAACTGAACCTGCACCGCCTTAGAAGTCAGGCCGATCTTACGGCCTACAATCCTGCGACCTTGAGCCAGCCAAAACTGCGTATTGATCTCTTGGATCGCATAAGCCCCATCAATATCGGTTGGGCCTAGATCGTCACGCATCGGAGCAATAGTTGGCCCATCATAGGCTTGACGCAGACGTTCGGCCAAAACGGCGTGGGTTGCAGGCATTTGATAGACTCCCAAATCTGTAAGATCGAACTCTAAACAGAGTGATTAAAACTCGGTCGTTGGGCCTAGTCATCCCCATGGACCTCAGACGAAATCAATGACGGTCTTTAGATCCATCATCAGCATCTATTGATGCCAAATAGGCGACAAGATTAGCCCTTTCGGTAGGATTAGCCACCGCCGTCATCATTGCGGTGCCCGCCACTAACTTTCCGGGCGCGGCTAGAAAACTATCTAAATTGGCGGGCGTCCAGATCAGTCCAGATGCCTTCAAGGCCGCCGAATAGCGAGGGAAGTTGGCAGCAGCGGCTTTAGAGCTAAAGGCCTTAGTCAGGTTCGGCGCCATCACTCCGCCGATGGCATCCGCACCATGGCAAAAGCTGCACCGCGCGGTAAAGATCTTACGCCCCGCAGCGACATCGCCCTTAGGAAGCGCTTGTTTTGTCTCAGAATGGTCCTTGGGCGCATGATCTCTAGAACTTGCCGCCACCGCCGTTGATCCAGCCATGGCCATAGCAACGCTGGCCACCACACCAACTACGACTTTGGACATGACGCACCTTAGGACGGGGCTAAACACGGCAATCTCCAGAACCAAAAGGGCAAAGGCCCGAGTCCTGAAAAGGTCAGGACAGATCGAAATCCCATGGGCAGAGACACGAAGCAAGGCGTGAACAAGAGATCAGCAGCCGCGCTCTCACCCTTTGAGACTCTGCGGCTTTGGCAACGAACGTCAATCTAATCAAGGCTCAGCGTCACTATTCTTACCGCAGCGCTGGTTGTATGACATCTCCAACAGCTTGGCGTCACGCCGGCGGCGCGGCGATCAAGGACATAGCGATTTGGGTCAGATCGCTAGCCGTCTCAAAACAGGTCTGTTCTTACAGGTGTTTGACTGAAATTGCAGCGCGGACACCTAAATCCGCTGCCCAGATGGGATCCAAGATGAATCTGCACCGGTTAGATCTAGGGTCACCACAGACTTCATCATTCCCATCCCACAGCTCGTTAAGCCGCGAAATCATCGCAAAAGGTACACCGCGTCTCATGTCTGATGTTCAAAGCCTTAGGCCGCTCGGAGCGATCTTTCTCGGCTCGGCGATGCTGATGACGCTCACTACACCCTGTTTGGCGCAGGTAACGACACAGTCGCCCAAGACCGTGGCGGTAAAGCCGCTATTTTGTCCAACCAATCCCTACCGTTGGCAAGAAGATTGCCGCGACCTTGCCAAGGCTGACCTTCAAGGCATTACACGCCTTCGATATCTGCCCCTCACCGACGATGGCAAGCTGTGGCTTACCATCGGCGGCGAAGCGCGCACGCGCCTCGAAATGCTCCACGACATCAATTTCGGTATCGGTGGACAGCCTGGCTATACCACGACCGCTGGTCGGCTCCTGCTCAATGCCGATCTTCGCAGTGAAGATGGCGTACGCACGTTCGTTCAGTTGGGAACAGTGAATGAAACAGGGCGCAAACCCGGTCCAAGACCGCAAGATCGCAGTGCCATAGATATCACCCAAGCCTTTGTCGATTTGCCCATAGACATGGGAACCACGACCGTCACCACGCGAATAGGTCGTCAAGAACTCGATCTTTCCAAAAACCGCCTTGTGACCGCAAGAGACGGGGTCACCTTGAGACGCGCTTTCGAGGGCATACACGTCGATTTTTCGCTTGGAGACTTCAAGGTTGCCTTAGCAAAGGTTCGGCCCATGGATCTGCGCGACCAAGCCTTCGACGATCGGGCGGACAAGACTGAACATTTCACGGCCCTGTCCGTTGATGTTCCGAGCCGACTGGTTGGCGGGGGAGCCTTAAACCTATTTTTGCTCGATAGGGACCGAGATGATGCCCGCTACCTGAGGGCGCAGGGCCGAGAGCGGCGCTATTCCATGGGAGCACACTATACCGGCGAGATTGGCAATTGGACGGTTGATACACAGGGCACTTGGCAAACGGGCCGTGTCTCGGGAAAGCCAGTTCGGGCCTACGGCGCGGCCCTCGCATTGGACCACGAACTGGAGGCAAAGACCCACACCTCAATCGGATTCGACCTCGTCACTGCCAGTGGCGACAAGGTGGGCACGACAGCCATTGAAACCTTCGATCCTACCTACCCAAACAATTTTGGCCTGTCTGATGCGCCCCTATTCTATCAGACCAACTATATTTTCGGAGGCGGCAGCCTGAGCCGCCGACTATCGGGCGCGACCTGGACCCTTGGCACCAACCTACTCACCCGCCAATCCACGACCGATGCCATCTATGCCAACCAAAAGCCCATTTCCGGTGCCTTTGGATCGCATAGGATCACGAGCCTGTTGTCACAGATCAGTGTGCGCAAGCCCTTCAAAACCTACTATGAATTTTATGCATCCGTCGTTCAGGCCCAAGCCCTCGGCAGCCTGAATGCCGCAGGAGGAAGGGACGCCTACTATAGCCGTCTTCAACTCACCGCCCGGTTTTGATCTAGGCGAACAGGACCAGAGCAATGGGCAAGATCGCCCCAAGCACGGCCAGGACCGCTGATACCTTGCGAAGACGCCCTTGCGTGAGCCCAATCCAAAGGCCCAGCAGCGATGCCAAGGTCAAGCCTATAGCCGCCGCCCCAAAGAAAGCCTTTGTCGCAATGCTAGGGCCCCGCTTGGCTTTCGGCTTTGTAGGTTCTGCCGCCTTAACCGGCGCGGCTTCAGCCACTTTGGGCGCTTGCGTCACCGCCGCTTTAGGAGGCTCAGGCTTACGCGGCTTTAGTTGATAACGCATGTGGATATGAACCTGGCTTAGCTTTTCCACAAATGCCGGAGGTTGATAGCCATTGTCATGACCCTCATGCAGGCCAAATACCTGTAGCGAACCGGTAAGGGCAAAAAACAAAATGGTCGGAGCAAAAAAAACCGCCAGATAGGTGTGAAGGTCCCTCAATAGCCGAGGCGTTATAAGTACGCTGCCCTTAGCGGCAGGCTGAATTTGCGAAAGGCTCACTTCAATCTCCATATCGTAAAATACACCGCAATCAATGACGACGGTCTAACCCTCTTTGCGCCTAATGGAACCTGAGCCGCCTTGGAGCTCGCCGGTCTCCATGTCTATCGCAACGTGATTATTAAAACGATTGGCTTTAATCAATCCGTCGCGAACGCTGGGAACGACCTAGCCCCTATCGCGAATGTTCCATAGCTGGATTTGCGCTCAGTTGAACATGACCATTTATAGATGGGCCTTGAGCCTTCAACCGCTCAAATCGGACGACAAGTCGCTCGTAGGTGGTCCGACGAATAGGCTCTCCGAGCCGTAGTTTGCGCCAAGTGGTTTCACTGATGCTGAAGGTTTCGCGAAGGCAGTCTTTGGTGGCAGCTGGCAAGAGCGCACGCAAATGTTCAAACTCCGAACGAGACAGAATTTTCATTTCCATAGCATCACTCCGACTTCCTAATCGCCTGCATCACCGCATCTCAGGTCCCTAGGTCAAAGGCATGCAACCATGCCCAGGCCGACGGGGTCTGGAGACGAAATCAGTGTTTATTGTATGCAATTTTGGGATGGCGCTGAAATTGCCCACTGCGAACACTCTCAATTGATGAGAGCATTTGAGTCCGTCTAAGGCCGGTCTATTGCTCGACTAGGCAGCAGCGCCAAATCCCTGTTTTTGCGCAACATTCAGGCCACAATGCAATTGGGGCAGACCAAGCGGACCAGCCGGACAGGCCTTGTGGGTTATGGCCGCCGCAGCAGCGGTGAGCTCTGTCAGCAGATAATCCCGTCGTTCTGGCGTCATGTCCTCTGCCCTGTCAGTGATCGAAATTGCCGCGACAGGGTGGTCCTGATCATTGCGTATCGGAACAGCGATACAGGACATATCTGGCCGGAACTCGCGATCATCCACAGCATAACCTTGGGCGCGGACCAATTCGAGGTGCTCTCTTAGGGATTGCTTATTGGTGATGGTTTCGGGCGTCAGGGCGACCAGTTCACCATCAAGGATAATCGAGTCCAACTGTTCTGTTGGCAGGGCCGCCAAGAGAACCTTGCCGAGTCCCGAACAATAGGCTTCCAGCTGCGCCCCAGCCCGAGTTTGGGTAACCATCGAGGTCGGCGTCGTGGACTTGACGACGTAGGTGACCATACCTCGTTCCAGCACACCAACGTGGACCGTCACGTTAAGGCGCTCTGACAGATCTGCGGCAATCTTTCGACTTGCCTCGCGCACTAACTCCGGAACGATGACGTTCTGAGACAGGGAGATCAGCAACATTCCAGGGCGATAGCGGCCACGGGGTCCTCGAACCACTGCGCCGATCTCTTCCAAGGTTTGAATCAGTCTATAGCCCGATGCTTCCGGCAAATTGGATCTGCGGCTGAGCTCTGAACTGGTGAGCCACTCATCTGGCTCGCGGAAGGCCTTGAGCATAGCAAAGGCTTTAAACACCGATTGATTACGTGGCGTGGCCATAGCGAAACCTACCTAACTTGCTCGGGGTTGGGGGGACGGCACCAATTTGCGCGACGCATCGATGCTCAAAAACAGCACCGCTGCGACCGCTGATAGAGCAGCGAGAATGTAAAAGGCGAAGGTCCAGCCATAGAGCGTAACAACATAGCCGGTTAGGGTGGTTGCGAAGGCACCGGCTAGATTTCCTCCCGTATTCATTAAGGCTGAGACCGAGCCGGCAAACTCATCGCCAATGTCCAAGGTCACAGCCCAAGAAATTCCGACGGTCAATTCCAAGCCGAACACCGCAACGCAAAAAAGGGCAACGCTGGTAACCGGGTTCGGTGCCAAGACAGCGATCGGGATCAGGAGGGCGGCAAGAATGAAACCACCCACCGCGATAATGCGCCTTGCCAGTTTGAGATTTCCCGTCAGCGAGACAATGCGGTCCGAAATGGTCCCGCCGGCAATACCCCCGACGACCCCCGCCAACAGTGGCAATGAGGCATAGATCCCCATCTGCTGCATGCTGAATCCGCGTTCCGAGGTCAGATATTTGGGGAACCAGGCCAACAGGACACCAAAGTCGAAGGCATAACAGGCATACATGGCGCAAAGCAGCCACATCTGTGGACTGCGAAGGATCAACCCCCATGGGGGCGAAACCTTGGCAACATTCCGCACTGACCCAAGACCATCTTGAATGAGCGCCCGCTCGGCTTCATTCACACCCGGATGTTCTTCTGGCGTGTCTCGATAGTAGAAATACCAAACCAAAGACCAGACCACACCGATGGCAGAAAAGATCAAAAATGGTGCGCGCCAGCCATAGGCAAGGATCAAACCAACCGCGATGAGAGGTGTCAGCGCACCGCCGAGGCGAGCGCCGGCGTGGGTCAGACCTTGAGCAAATCCTCGCTCAGACGGCAACATCCAACGGGACAAAGACCGGGTCGCATTTGGAAAGGCTCCTGCCTCCCCCGCTCCAAAAAGGAAACGGGTAACGGCCATTGACGGCGCAGACCAAACCATGGCCGTGGCAGCCGTAAAGACCGACCACCAAACGACAATACCGGCCAAGGTCCGACGCGGACCAAACCGGTCTCCAAGCCAACCGCCTGGAATTTGGAAAATCGCATAGGCCCACTGAAACAGGCCCAAGATCCAACCCATAGTGATCAGAGAGAAGCCAAATTCTTTCTGGATAGCAGGTGCGGCCGAAGAGATTATGCCACGGTCCATATAGGTGATGAGGTAGACAAGGACGGTAAGGCCGAGCACGACGTAACGCACGCGCGTAGGCTTCTGGCTCACCGTAATGGGCTCAATGGCCACCCTATTCCCCCGTATTTATTATCTCGGCATGTTGACCGATCTTGTATACATGTTCTAAGCCAAACTGAGCGCGGCGTGAAGCGCTTTTATGAGTTTGGCTAGGTCAAATAGGCCGGTTAGGCGTTTGAGTTTGGCACTTGGTTTGACCGTTAATGACAAATCCAAGGCTAGATCTGAAAATGGAGACGGGTATGGAGCGACTGTTCGCAAGTGACGTCGAAGAGTCGCTGCTTTTGGGGCGCATTATGGGCCCTGAAGGGCCCTCGCCGGTGCTGGTTCGCAAAGGACGGCTTTTCGATCTGTCGGGGCAGGTGCCGACCGTTGCCGACCTTCTGGCCAATCTCGAACCAGACGATGATCTTCCCATAGGAATCGATCTTGGGTCCATCGACGATCATGACTGGACTGCTCAATGGGATGGTGCGGCACCCTATCTTCTGTCGCCCATCGACCTGCAATGTATCAAGGCTGCCGGTGTGACCTTTGCGGTCTCGGCCCTTGAACGGGTCATCGAAGAGCGGGCTCGGGGCGATGCCAGCCAAGCCAATCTATTTCGCGATATGATCCGCGAGCGTATCGGCGGCGAACTGCGCTCTGTGCGTCCCGGCTCTGATGAGGCCGAACGGCTCAAGCAACTCCTCATCAATGAGGGCCTTTGGTCGCAATATCTAGAGGTGGCCATTGGTCCGCATGCCGAACTCTTTACGAAAGCCCCCGTATTATCTTCTGTGGGCTGGGGCGCGGACGTCGGAATCCGTTCCGATTCCCACTGGAACAATCCAGAACCGGAAATCGTCCTTGTCTGTGATCCAAGAGGTCGCATCCGCGGTGTAACACTTGGTAACGACGTCAACCTACGTGATATAGAAGGCCGCAGTGCTCTGCTTTTGGGCAAGGCCAAGGACAACAATGCCTCCTGCGCCTTAGGACCGTTTATTCGACTGTTCGATAAGGGCTTTGACCTCAAACAGGTTCGCCAAACGACGGTAGACCTAGAAATTGTTGGACAGGACAATTTTCGGCTCGAAGGCTCATCCAGCATGAACCTGATCAGTCGCGACCCTACCGATCTGGTCCGCCAAACCATCGGTAAAAACCATCAGTATCCCGATGGCTTTGTGCTGTTCCTCGGCACCATGTTCGCTCCCGTGGAAGACCGCGATACACCCGGCGGCGGCTTTACGCATAAGATGGGGGACATTGTTCGGGTGTCTGCGCCGGGCTTAGGCACTCTGGTCAATCGGGTGATGGACTGTGAACAGGCCCCGCCTTGGACCTTTGGCGTGAGCGCCCTCATGCGCAACCTCGCCGGTCGCGGACTACTTCGCTAACGACAAGGCTGGATATTTCGTTTGATTTGCTATTTATTTGAGCAGCATCATGTTTGAAAATTCATGAGTTTTACCAGCCAGCCTGAGCCCACAGACCTTAGAGATCGGATAGAATCAATGGCTCTCGCTCTAACAGGGTTGGAAAATTCTGAGACCGGTGACGCCGTAGCGGATGAGACGAAGCCAGAAGGCCGCAAGGGCTTTCGGCATACCGACGCTGTCTCTTTACTCCGAAAACTCATCGAAATCGGGGAGTTGGCTCCCGGTGAGCGTCTGCGTGAGATAGCCATCAGCCAACGACTCGGGATGTCGCGAACCCCCGTGCGGGAAGCCTTTCGGACCTTGGCAGCTGAAGGTCTCGTTGACCTCCTTCCCAATCGCAGCGTCGTCGTTAGTGAAATTGACCGCTTGGAGATAGCCGATGTATTCGGCGTTCTTGGCGTCCTCGAGGGCTTGGCCGCCATGCAAGCCTGTGAACGCATGACGGATGAGGAAATTCAATTACTTGCGACCCTGCAAGAAACGTTAGAGCGCTATTACGGGGCGTTCGACCGCGAAAACTATGTCAACACCAACCGCCGCATCCATGAAGTCATTGTTGAGGCCTCGCATAATTCAGCTCTGATCGCCGCTTGGCGCACCATTCTACCCCGCGCCGATCGGGCAAGAAACGCTAGCAATATCAATCGTAACCGTTGGACCGAGGCCGTTTACGAGCACCGGATGATCTACACCGCCATTGCTCAACGCGACGGCGCACGAATGGCGGCACTTATGAATGAGCACTTCGGCAATGGCCTTGCCAATGCCGAAGCCGCATCCGCTGCAGAAGCCACTTCCGCCAAATAACCTGGGGTTAGGGTCCGCTTGATGCGCGAACCCCCTTCCCATTATGGCCGGACGGACGGAACCATATCGCCCGCAATATAGACGGCCGATATCTGGTGGCTGTTACGGATATTGACCAGTGGATTGGCGTCAAGGACCAGAAGATCGGCCCACTTGCCGGGCGCGACCGCTCCAATTTCCTGATTACCCAAATAGGCAGCCGCATCTGTAGTCGCGGCCTTGAGCGCCTGCGCAGGGGTAAATCCGGCCGCGACCAGTTCCTCAAGCTCCCAATGGTCAAAATAGCCTCCAAACCGGCCTGGAGGGCCACTGTCGGTGCCAAATCCCGTCTTAACGCCACTGTCAGACATGGCCTTAAAGCTCTTTAGGGCGTTCGCGAGGAACCGCTTATAATCATCGTAATGCGGGTTGCCGCTGATGGTCTTTTGACGCTCGGCACTTTCCAAAAGGGCGAGAGCCGTAGGCGATAGGGAATGTTTGAAGAAGGGGTCATCAAGGAATGGGGCTCGCTCACCAAAGGCAAAGATCGAGGCCTCACGGCTTAGGGTTCCCGCCATCTGCCAAACGCCATGGCTTTTCATCGCCGTCAGCAGCTCTTGATCAACCGGTTGGTCGCGAACCATGTGGGCAAAGCCGTCGATCCCCATGCTGACAAGGCTTTTAGCGTCCTCAAGATAGAAGACATGAGCAATGGCGCGAAGATGGCGCTGATGGGCCGTGTCGATAATGGCCTTGCGAATTTCCAAAGGCATGCGGGGCATAGTGCCCAATTCATCATCGACCCAGAACTTGATAAAATCGGCACCCTTATCGGCTTGGGTATTAACCTCGGCTATGGCTTCGTCAGGCGTGCCAATGGGATGGTTGATGCCAATGATGCCACCGTAACCGCCTCGGTAGGTGAGCCCCTGCCCTGCGGTATAGACCCGTGAATAGGTTGGCGTTCCTTCATGTTGCTCTTTACGGATGTCAAAAATCACATCCCGATCTGTGCCCAAAGACTGAACCGTCGTTACGCCGTAGGCCGCATATTGGCGCAGGTCCTTTTCGACACTGGCCCGCGAATAGAACGACTGATCTTGGGTAAGGTCCCGCACCGCTCCAATATGGACATGAAGGTCGATCAGGCCGGGCAAAAGGAATTTTCCGGTTAGATCAGTCACAGTGGCCTTAGCCGGCACCTTAAGCTGCTTGACCGATCCGACCCATGTGATCTTGCCGTTCTCCACAACCATAGCCGAAGCGGGCGTGGTCTTTCCAGCCGTACTATCTATCAGACTGAAATTCTTGAAGACCTTGACCTCAGCATGGGCGGAAAGACCTAAAAGGACGGAACTCAGAACGCCAAGGGCAACACGGGGAAACATGTTCTTCATTTTCTAACCTGCTGTTGGCTGGTGTTGATCACATGCTGAATTTCAGCGGATTGTTGGGCAGATTTTCCTCGAAGGACCGAAGGGTCGAGGGTTTTGACGTCGGTCTGACCGGTCAGCGCCATCGCCACCATCATTTCATGACGCATCAGTTCAAGCACCTTGCTCACGCCCGCGCCGCCGCGCGCCGCCAAGGCATAGGCCCATGCGCGGCCGATCAAGACGCCATCGGCCCCCGAGGCCATTGCCCGAAGGACGTCAAGTCCTGAACGGATGCCGCTATCCATGAGGATGCTGGCCCTGCCCCCTACCGCCTCGACAATTTCAGGCAAGATCTTGATCGTCGATGAGGCACCGTCCAGCTGTCGGCCACCGTGATTGGACACTATCAAGGTCTCAACTCCGGAATCGACGGCAGCTACGGCATCGTCACTATCCAAAACGCCCTTGATGACGATAGAGCCCTTCCAGCGGTCACGCACCCAGTCGAGATCTTTCCAGGTTAGGGAGGGATCAAAGTTGCGACCGACCCAATCGGTAAATTGGGCCAAGGTTGCGCCCTCATGCATGACCTTGGCGACATTGCCCAAGGCGTGGGGACGACCCAACAGGCCGACATCGATCGCCCATTCTGGGTGCTTGGCAATATCGACGGCACGGGACATGCGATCCAACAGGGTTTGAGAGCCGGTCAGTCCAGTCCGCACGTCACGATATCGGGCGCTGTGAACGATCAGGTCCACCGTCATAACCAGGGTTGTGACCCCCATAGCCGCTGCACGGTTGAGGAAGTCCTCCATAAAGACCCGGTCACGGATCATATAGAGCTGCATGCAAACCGGCGCAGAGGTGTTTGCAGCCACCTCTTCAATAGAGCAACAAGACATGGTCGAGAGGATGAACGGCACACCGGCCTTTTCAGCGGCTTGGGCCGCCTGCACTTCACCGCGCCGCGCATAGAGGCCCGCCAAGCCAATGGGGGCCAAGGCGATGGGCATACTGACTGGCCGGCCGAGCATGGTGGTCGAAAGATCGACGCTCGATACGTCGTGCATGACGCGCTGTCGAACCGACAGGGCGTTCAAATCGTCGACATTTTGCCCAAGCGTGGTCTCCGAATAGGAGCCACCATCGACATATTCGAAGAGAAACTTTGGCAGGCGGCGCTGGGCCGCAAGGCGGTAGTCACTCACGTCAGCCAGGCGCATGGCTCATCGTCTCCCAAGGGTCAAGATCACGTTACCCACCCGTCCACACCCGCGGTTCCTTGTTGAGGAACTTGCGAACCCCCGAACGGAAATCGGCGCTGCCATAGACCAAGCGGGTCAAGTCGTCAGTGTTGGGCAGATTGGCATAGACTATTCGCCATAGGGCCGTTTTACTGGCCTGGCTGGTCAGGGGCGCATTTTCAGAGGCCCTTAAACACAGGTCGTCCAATGCCTGTTCAAAGGCCTCAGGCTCCACCACCTTTGTCAGAACACCGTGTGACAAGAGCTCATCGGCAGTCAACATCTCACCGAGCAACAGGACCCTTTTGGCCTGGGCAATACCCAGATGGGCAGCCATGCGCGCATAGCCTTTGGCCGAAAGGCAGTTGCCAATCGAGCGGCCAAGGGGTGATCCAAATCTGGATGAAGGGGTCGCGATGCGAAGGTCACAAGCGCAAGACAGGGCCAACCCGCCGCCCACGGCCCAGCCCTCAACCGCTGCAATAGTGATCATGGGCAAGGTCTCGACCAGACCTACATAGCTGTCCATCTCGGCCTCGTAGTCGACGCCGCGGTCACCATCGTCGAAGGTCAGGAAATCGTCGATCTCGGTACCCGCGACGAAGGCCTTGCCCCCTGCACCACGCAGGACCACCACCCGCAAAGTTCGGTCAGTGGAAATCTCTTGGCAAATGGCCCCGAGCTGACGCCACATGCCAAAGGACAGGGCATTAAGGGACGCCTGATTGTCGAACAGGATCTGACCGACAGCGCCCTTGCGGCTGAATAAAACCTGACCCGACGACATGGCTAGTCCTGCGCCAATTCGAGCTGACCATTGATGCGGCGGGGAACCTTAAAGGGGTTCTCATCGCGCAGCGCCATCGGCAGAAGGCTGGCCGGAACATCTTGATAGCTGACCGGCCGCAGGAACCGCATGATCGCTAAGGACCCCACCGAGGTGGAACGCGGATCGGAGGTCGAAGGGAACGGTCCGCCATGAACCATGGCATGGCCAACCTCAACGCCTGTGCCAAAGCCATTGAACAGAATACGCCCCGCGCGGCGTTCAAGGATCGGCAAGAGACGCGCTGCCGCCTGATGGTCCGCCTCGACCGCATGGACCGCCGCTGTCAACTGTCCCTCAAGACCCTCCAAGACATCGATCAGCGTTTCGAAATCCGGGCAGCGGACAAGGATAGAGGCGGCGCCAAAGACCTCATCATGCAAAGAACGATCAGATTGAAACGCCTCAGCCGTGGTGCTGAAGAGGGCTGCTTGGCATTGCACACCGGCAGCCTCCAAGCCTTGGGCCACCATCGTGACGGCTGCATTCGCCTGAAGCGCACCAACGCCCGCCTCATAGGCCTTGTGAATTCCAGGCGTTAGCATTGTCGACGCAGAGGCCATATTCAATGCCGAGCTTGCACCCGCCAAAAAAGCCTCAAGCCCCGGCCCCTCGACTGCCAATAGAAGCCCCGGATTAGTGCAGAACTGACCCGCGCCAAGGGTAAGAGACGCCGCGAAGGCCTCTCCTATCGCCCTGCCGTTTTTTGATAGGGCCGCTGGTAACAAGACCACAGGATTGATGGAGCTCATCTCAGCATAGACCGGGATCGGTTCAGGCCGCGATTGGGCGATCTTCATGAA
>CANCJE010000018.1 GCA_947378235.1 Caulobacteraceae bacterium
TCGATATTCCGCGACAGGTCGAAGGTGATCGAAATGCGCGACGAGCCATCACGGCTGTTCGACTTAACCCGGTCGATGCCCTGAATGCCCGCAACCTGGCGCTCAATAACTTGGGTAATGCGCTCTTCGACAACCTCTGCGGAGGCCCCACGGTAGGTGGTGGAAATCGAAACAACGGGCGAGTCAACGTCCGGCAGTTCACGAACGGGCAATACGAAATAGGCCGCTAGACCGACGACGCAGAGGATAATGGCCGCAACCGCTGCAAAGACCGGTCGGCGGACAGACAGGTCTGAAAGGGTCATTCAGCCGCCCCCTTCGACCACTTACCACCCGCGCCCGCAGCGCCGCCCGGGCCACCTGGACGGTGACCCTTACCGGCCCCACCGGCACCTTGACCGTCAGGCTTGCCGACCCGCACCGCCTGATTGGGCTGCACCCGGTTCATGCCGTCCGCGACAATGGTTTCGCCTGCGCGAAGGCCGGAGGTCACTTCGATAAAGCCATTCTGACGGGCACCAACGACGATGGTTTGGCGATGGGCGATCATCTTGGGGCCCTTGGGCGCGTTGGCGGCCATGCCCTCGGGCATCTTCTTCCGCTTGCCTGCCCTCTGACCCATAGCTGAGCCATCGCCCTTTCCGTCATCCTTAATGATTGTATAGACAAAAGCCTGCTCGCCTTCGAACTGAACGGCGGCTTCAGGCGCGGCAAGAGCGGAACGAACCCCCTGCTCTACGACCACCTTCGCCAGCATGCCCGGACGCAGACGCCCGTCAGGATTGGCAAATTCAGCGCGGGCGCGGACCGATCTTGTCCGCTCATCGATGCGCGTATCAACCTCGGCGACTGCGCCCTTAAACTCTACGTCCGGATAGGCATCAACCTTGGCTGTTAGGACCATGCCCTTGCGCAAGCGGGCATAAAAACGATCAGGTACGGGAAAATCGATGCGCACGACCGCCAGATCATCCAAAGACACAATGGGACCACCCGCCGCAATCAAAGCGCCAGGCGCCACGTCAGACAGACCCACAACGCCGGAAAACGGCGCGCGGATTACGCGGTTCAGGCGCCGAGACTGGGCGGCCTTCAGGGCGGCATCGGCTTGCACACTGGCGGCCTGATAGCGCTCTGCGGTGACGCGAGGAGAAAAGCCCTTAGCGGCAAGGTCGTTCCAACGGGCAGCGTCGAGGCGCGCCTGAGCGGCCAAGGACTGAGCCTGAGCGACGGCCGCATCCTGCTCATCGCCCTTCAGTTCGACCAGAACCTGCCCCTTGGAGACGGCCTGCCCGTCATGAAATAGGACCTTGGTAATCAATTCAGCCGTGTTCGAGGTGACCGTCACCGACTGCCGCGCCTTGGCCACGCCTAGGGCTTCAATGCGGTCCGTAAAATCTTGAGGTGAGATCACGGCCGCTGCAACAGCGACCGTTCTACCCGCAGCGCCCGCGCCCATGGCTTTCTTGGCCTTGACCGCAGAGTTGGCGACCAACATCAAACCGCCCGCAACGATCATTAGAACCAAGGCGGCCGCAGCCCCCACGAGAAAGAAATGTTTGCGTAACAAAACCAGAATCTCCTCTGGGCGGGTCGTGACGTCGACTTTGGATAGCCTCGGCTGTATGCCGTTTCAAATCCATCGCGTCCAGTAACAGTTGCGGAAAAAGTCCAATTAAAACCGTCTCCAAAGCCCAATTATTGGCCCCGAAGCTTTCGTGAAATTTTCCGCAAAAGGGGTTTGCCGCCAACCAATTTGGATGCTGTTCTGACCCAGATTGCGTGTGATCGAGATTTCGTCCTTTAGCCAAGCCGTGCCATTTTCGATCTGACCGCCCTGCATTTGCGCCATCAGGTTCCAGTTTTGCGACAATTCGAGTCCCAAGCTACCTTCGAGCCGGGTTTCTCGGCCATAACCGCTGCCGGACAAGGTCGCCAACTGCATATCGGCCACCAGCTTTCGATGGCCAAGGTTCACGGCCCGACCGACCAAAACCCGCGCCTCCAAACCCGCCTGTCCTTTTTCTGTACCCGACACGGGTACGGTCAGGCCTGTATAAAATGAGAGCACACCCTTGGGTTCATTATAGGCCGTCCAGCGCACACCCAGCTCCGAATGACCGAAGGCGGTCTGGGATAGACCGTCCTCTTTGGATGAAGCCAAGTAGAGCTTTCCCTGTAAGGTTAGCCGTTCAGTGACACCCCGCTCGACAAACAGATCGGCGGCGAGGTCATGATGGACCGGTATCGGAACCAATTGCCCGGCCTCATCAAAGGCCTCGCTAGCCCTTTGCGACTCGATCTTGACGATGGCTTGGGTCTGGCCCGGCTCCATCGGCCAAGCCCCAGCAAGGGCGGGACCACAAACAAACGCCGCCGCAAGCGCGAGGCTCACGGCGGCGAAGATTGCTGAAGGGGTTGCCCCCTTTTTCGTAACGCGGCTTAAGCGTCGTATCCGGGCAACTCGCGATCCAACTGACGCAGCAAGCCTGGCCAAGCCAGATTGG
The DNA here is from genome assembly GCA_947378235.1 of Caulobacteraceae bacterium. GTDB lineage: Bacteria > Pseudomonadota > Alphaproteobacteria > Caulobacterales > Caulobacteraceae > CAISGS01. Next base: position 2,508 of record CANCJE010000018.1, read on the forward strand.
ACATGCTGCCGCCCATACCGTTGCGGGTCTGACCGCGCACTTCGTTCTGGGCCGCCTCGGGCGCGATCAAGATGTTCTCGCGACCCGCCGCTAGGGCCATGGTCTGCTGTTTGCAGGCCCGCTCGAGGAAGAACATATTCAGCCATGCCTCACCCGCTGTCGAACCCAAGGTCAAGGTGCCGTGGTTTCGCAGGATCATCAGCTTTTTGTCGCCCAGGTCAGCTACTATCCTTTCACGCTCATCGTGATTGAGCGCGATGCCCTCATAGTCGTGATAGGCCAAGCCATTGATGACGATCAGGGCGTGCTGGCTGATGGGCAAGAGCCCCTCGCGTTGGGCCGCGACGGCGACGCCTTGATCGGTGTGCAGGTGGATGACGAAATGGGCATCCTCACGCGCCATATGGACCGCCGAATGGACGGTGAACCCGGCGGGATTGATGAAGAACGGCGTCTCATCGACGATGTTGCCGTCCATATCGATCTTGACCAGGCTGGAGGCCGTGATCTCGTCGAAGTGATAGCCGTAGGGATTGATCAGGAAATGATGCTCTGGTCCCGGCACCCGCGCGGAAATGTGGGTGAAGATCATATCGTCCCAGCCGTTCAAGGCTGCCAGACGATAGAGCGCGGCCAAATCGACCCGCGCATTCCACTCCGCTTCGCTTACCCTGTCCTTCACGGAGCCGAGGCCCGCCACTGATCCGTCAGCCATGTCTGATCCTCCGTTATATGTTGGTGTCCAAAATCGCCCCGTGTGCCGCTGGCGTCAAGCGTTCTGACGCGACCGAACGCGCGGCACGGCGTCAGCCCAGCGGGCCAGCGCTGCTTGGCGCTCGGCTGGGGCGATGTTGGGCCGAATTTGGCTTGAGGTTGGGCGCACAGCGGCGGCCTCTTCGAGCGAGCTATAGACCCCCGCAGCCAGCCCTGCGAATAGGGCGGCACCCAGAGCGGTCATCTCGTGAAATTCCGACCGGCGCACCGGCACATCCGTCAGATCGGTCAGGCGCTGAACGAAATAGTCGCTATTGGCCATGCCGCCATCAATGCGCAGTTCGGAGCCCTCACAAAAGCACTCGGGCGCATCGGCGCGCATGGCGTCGATCAGGTCGTGTGTCTGAAAGGCCCCGGCATCAAAGGTCGCAGCGGCGATCTCCGGCAATCCCGCATCGCGGGTCAGACCCAAGATTGCGCCTCTGGCATCGGCATCCCACCAGGGCGCGCCAAGTCCGGTAAAGGCAGGCACCACGACAACGCCGTGATCCGGTTTGGCTAGACGTGCGAGCGCTTCTGCCGCCTGAGGACCACCGCTGATGGAGAGGCCTTCACCCAGCCACTGTATCGCCGCCCCGGCAACAAATATGGACCCTTCTAGCGCATAGCTGGTCTGGCCATGAACCCTTGCCGCCACCGTCGTCAAAAGCCGCGCCCGCGAAATAGGCCGGGTGGTGCCCGTATTGAGCAGCATGAAACAGCCGGTGCCATAGGTGGCCTTCATTTCGCCCGGATGGATACAGCCCTGCCCCATCAGGGCGCTTTGCTGGTCTCCCACCACCGCGCGGATTGGGACACAGCGGCCCAGAATATCGGCCGTGGTCTGGCCATAGTCATCGGCCGTATCCAGCACCTTGGGCAAAAGAACCTTGGGCACATTCAGTAGGGTCAGCATTTGCGCCGACCAGTCTTGGCCTTCCAGATCAAACAGCAGCGTGCGCGAGGCATTGGTCGCGTCGGTGGCATGGACAGCGCCGCCCGTCAGACGCCAAACGACCCAACTGTCCATCGTCCCAGCCAAAAGCTGGCCCGCCGCCGCCCGCTCGCGTGCACCGGGTACGGCATCAAGCATCCAAGCAATCTTGGTCCCGGAAAAATAGGGATCGAGCAGCAGGCCGGTAATTTGAGACACGTCTGGTTCGTGCCCTGCGTCTCGCAGCGCGTCGCAGACCGAAGCGGTGCGGCGATCTTGCCAGACAATGGCGGGATGGATCGGACGGCCCGTCTCCTTGTCCCAGATCACCACCGTCTCGCGCTGATTGGTCACCCCGATGGCGGCAATGTCGGCAACATCCCGCCCAGAGGTTTCAACAGCCTCACGCAGGACCGCGATAGAGGCCGCATAGATCTCTTCGGCATCATGCTCGACCCAGCCATCTTGCGGATAGGACTGCCGCAGCGGCCGACTGGCCGTGATCAAGGGCTTTCCGCCGCGATCAAACAGGATGGCACGGGTGCTGGTGGTGCCTTGATCCAAGGCCAAAAGCAATGGCTCGCCCATGTCCTGATTCCCCCCTATAAAGATTCTGATATGGTTAATCGTGTCTAACGGTCTGGCGCGGAAAGTGGAGTCGTTTCCTTGACCCTAGCGCAACTGGCGCAGGCCTTAACAGAACTGGCGAAACTTCGCTCACCCGAAGACCGTGAGCAACTGCTTGGCGCATTGATCTCGCTTATGGAGGGTCCGACTGTGGGTGGGGCGCTTGAGAGCGAGCAGGTCCTCACACTCGTCGATGATATTCTGATGCCATTGGTGATGCAGGCCGATCCGGCCACGCGCGCACGCCTTTCGTCACGGTTGGCGTCTAAAGACTGGGCCCCTGAGGCTCTGGTCGTTGCACTTTCGCAGGACGAGCCAGCCATCGCCCAGCCGATCATCGCTGCGAGCCCCTTGCTCACCGATGAGGATCTGTTGGAGGTTCTCGCGGCCACGACGTTGGATCATCACCTTGCCGTCGCGAATAGGGCTTCGCTGAGCAGCGTAGTAATCCGCGCGATCCTCGCCCAAAACCAACCCCTTGTTCTCACTGCGCTGGCCAGCAACCCGGCCATCGGACTATCGCGCCCGGACCTGCTCCATCTGACCGAGGCCTCAAAGCGGTTCCCTAGCCTTCGCGCGCCTTTAGCCAGGCATCCTAGGCTAACCGCGCCGATGGCCGAGATGATGCTGGCTTGGGTCGGCACCAGCCTCCAATCAAACCTGATCAACCGTTTTCATCTGTCACGCCAAGCCCAACCGGACCGCTCAGACCAAGGCGAGATGGATCAAAGGCTGGCTGAAAAGCTGATGGCGAGCGGTAATCTCCATCCCGGTGCCATGCTCCGCGCCCTGCGGGAGGATCAAGCCTCACTGTTCATGGCCGCTTTGGCGCGATTGAGTGACCTTGATTTGGGGGCTGTGCGCCGGATGGTAGAGGCACCAACGCCCGACCTTTTGGCCCTTGCCTGCCTGTCTATAGGACTGGACCGCTGCACCTTCTCGCCGCTCTTGGCCCATGTGCGGCGGCTATGGGGCGATCGGCCCGGCGGTGATGGTCGTCATGCGGCCAACCGAGCCTTTGACAATCTGAGCCCAAGTCAGGCCAAGGCGGCCCTGAAATGGGCATTGGACGCAGCACGGGTTTGACAAGTTGATCGAGGGCGGGCTTGGTCCATAGGCTATGAACAGATCGAATCCCATCAGTCGCCGTCTGGCCTTCGTCGCCAGCGACCGTCCCGAAGCGCAAGAGGCCCGTGACCGGCTGGCCGCACGCTATGGGGATGTCCCCCTTGAAGAGGCCCAAGTGGTTGTCGCCCTTGGCGGTGACGGCTTCATGCTCGAAACCCTGCACCGGACCATGAGCGCCCAGACCTCGATCTACGGCATGAACCGGGGGTCGGTCGGCTTTTTGATGAATGAATATAGCGAAGATGAACTGCTCGAGCGGATCAATGCCGCTGAACGGGCCGTTATCCATCCTCTGGTCATGGTCGCGATCGATGCCAAGCGGCGTCAGCACAAGGCCTTGGCGATCAATGAGGTCTCGCTTCTGCGTCAGACCCGCCAGACCGCCAAGCTACGCATCTCGATCGACGGTAAGGTGCGCATGGGCGAGTTGGTCTGTGACGGCGCGCTGGTCTGCACGCCTGCAGGATCGACGGCCTATAACCTGTCAGCCTATGGCCCGATCATCCCCATTTCGGCGAGAATTCTGGCCCTGACGGCCATCAGCGCCTTTCGTCCGAGACGCTGGCGCGGCGCGCTCTTGCCCCACTCGGCACGCGTGACCTTCGAGGTCCTTGAGGCCGACAAACGTCCCGTGAGCGCCGTCGCCGACAATTTCGAAGTGCGCGATATTGTCGAGGTTCACATTGGCGAGGATCGTGAAACCAGCCTCTGTATGCTGTTTGACGCAGGCCATAGCCTGGAAGAGCGGGTGCTGGCCGAACAGTTTTCAGGCTAGGCGGACAATTTTTCTAACCTCTGACGTGCATTTTCCGCAATCTGCGATTATCAAGCAGAAGATTGTAGTTTAGATTACTGAAACAACTGTCGCAGCGCCGAAGGCCTAAAGGATTGACCATGAGTGAAACCCCGAAGGGCGAGATGATTCCGGTGCGCAGCCCCCTGTCATCCAAGGTGGGCGGACGTTTCCCCGGGATCGATGCAGACGCGATTGCTAAGGCAGAGGCCGCGCTGGCCAGTCTGGCTGATAATTTCACGCAGTGGCTCGAAGAAGAAATCACCAAGCTCGAAAAGGCGCGCCAAGTCGTGCACGATGAGGGCCTGAGCGCCGACAACACCGAAAAGCTCTACATTTCGGCCCATGACCTTAAGGGCCTTGGGACCACCTATCAGTTTCCGATCATCACGCGACTGGCCGCATCACTCTGCCGCCTGATCGACGAGCCCGCCCGCCGTTCAAAGGCACCCCTGCTGATCATTGACGCCCATATCGACGCCATCAAGGCCGCCGTTCGCGCCAATATTCGCGACGACAGCCATCCCGTGGGCAAGACCCTGGCCGAAGAACTGGAAGCGAACGTCAAACAGTTCCTCGCCAGCGAATAGGTCGTGCTGCCCTAGTTCAAAGCGGACATTGGCTCTTCAACAATGCCGTAGCCTGCGTCATGTGGGATGACGAGGACGGGTCCGCCTTCGCGGCGCTCGACCTTAGGCTCAACCGTCACCAGAGGCCGCGCGACCGCCTTGGTCATGGCCTCATGGGCATTGGCGCTTTCGGCCAGCAGTTGCAGGTTCATCCGCGTGGGGAAGATCACCTTGCGCTCGCCCGAGGCCGCGAGGCGCAGGGCCTCGTTGGGCGTGATCCATTCCGAATCGACCGTTTCCCAACCATCGCAGGCGGCCAACTGATCTTCCGGCGCGCGGGCGACATAGAACCAGGTGTCAAAGCGCTTGGGCATCATGGACGGTGTGATCCAGCGCGCGAAGGCCGACAGACAGCCAAGATCCAGATAGAGATCCAGCTCCTTGACCAGATCTAAGAAGGGCCGCTGGTCTTGAGCGATAATATCGCGGGCCTGATGGGCGCGGTCATCGCCGCGGAACATCTCACCCGACGCATCTCTCGCCAGCAAGATTCCCGCCTCTTCATAGGCTTCCCGGATCGCTGCAATGCGCAGTTCCCGCTCGATATTGGGGAAGGCGTCCCAGCCCAAGGACCGTTCAGCCCAGGCTGCATCGTGATCCCCGGCATGGGTCTTGCCGCCCGGAAAGACCAGGGCCCCCGAGGCGAAGTCGATCTGGTGATGGCGCTTGACCATCAGCACTTCAAATTGCGGTTCGTCGCGCACCAGCAAAATGGTGGCCGCTGGACGGATGGGAGCGGGTTCTGTTGTCATGAGCGGACCTCCAAGCTAGGCGTCTGTCGCGCCCTGAAGTCCTCATGGTGAAGCAATTGATCCGGCGATCAAGCGCTCACGGCATGCAAAGTGAATTCTGTGGCCATTGGACGTGAATTATCCTGCGACAGTCGACCAAGCTTATCGAGCAGATAGTCGAGATCATCGCCGCTGATGGCATGGTCTTGGGTCAAGAAGCGCTGCAACATCCGTTCTTGGAACTGCTCGCGACCTTCGAGTTGTCCGTCAAATTCCATCTGCTGATAGGTCTCAACGCCTGCCTTAAACGCAACAAATAGACGACTGGGAAGGCCTGCCCGCTCATAGATGGCTTTAAATCCAAGCGGCCCGGAATCGTGGATCATCATCCAGGTCCGCTGATAGGTGACACCGGCCAACTCCGACAGACCCCATTCCACAAAGGTCATGTGCCCTTGAGCAACGGCTCTTAACAGCAGCGAGGCCGTAAGCTTTTGTTGTGCATGAAGATGAACGACAAAGGGTTTGTAATCTTTGACATGTTTGACCTCATCCAACAGGTCAATCACCGCTCGCTCGGTGCTGCCCTCAACGATCTTGGTCGCCATTTCGGGGGAGACATTGTGGTGGGCGATGAGATGCTTGCGGACCTCTTCGCCGACCAAGGCGATCAGGCGTTCTGATACCGCTAGAGGCAAGACCTGACGATAGGCCATCGCCTTGAGGATATCTTCAGACAAAGGAAACCGGTCGATCACCTTACCCAGCGCCCGTTCGGAAAAGGCGGCATTGTCGTTGGCGCAGGCGGCCATCACCGCTTCGGGCAGGCCAACATCGGCGATGACCCCTGTCACCCGCTCGCTCAGCATCGGGCGCGTGGCAATGGCAACCTGCCGCGTCAGTCCGGCCGTGCGAATGATCTCGACAAGATCTTCATCGGTAAAGGCGCCAGAGGCATTGATGACCGGAAGCGCAACCTCATCGGTATCGTGCGAAAGCCGCAGAGCCACATCATGCGGAATCAAGGGCGATGATTTGAGGGTGACGGACAGGGCAAATCGAACCGCGCGCGCGGCATCTCCGGCCATGATCCGTACAATCTCGTGGGCGTGGACGCGATCGGCAGGCGTCAGGACAGCCCGGTCCATTGCCATGAACAGCTTGCGAGCCTCCACCGCCCGCTCATAGGCCACAGCCCCCCTCACCATCTTATGAAGGTTGGCCTTGGCTAAAGCTGTTTGCCGATTGGTCATACACCCTTGCTCGCGAGCCCGTTCAAGCCCGAACGGCCATCGGTAACACGCAGGCAGCAAGATGATGGAATATGCTTAAGGATCTGTTTCCTATAATCGAGCCCTTCCCTCTGAAGGCGCACCAAGACAGTATAAAGGTCGAAGCGCGTCTGCGTGGCGCAGACAAAAAACATGGGGGAACATCATGCTCGAAGGCCTGAAGATCATTGAATTTGCCAGCTACATCGCAGCCCCCGGCGCTGGCGGCATCATGACCGACTGGGGCGCTGAGGTGATCAAGATCGAGCAGCCCGGCGGCGATCCGATCCGAGGCTTTTTCGACAGTATCGGCTCGGACCAGTCGGCAAACCCCGTCTTTGAATTGGACAATCGCGGCAAGCGCTCCGTGGTGCTGGACACCTCCAAGCCTGCTGGCCGCGAGGCTCTAGTTCGGCTGATCAAGGATGCGGACGTGTTCTTGACCAATGTCCGCCCCGCGGCCCTAAAGCGCGCACGCCTGGACTATGACAGCCTCAAGGCCGAGCATCCCAAGTTGATCTATTGCTCGGTGACCGGCTACGGCCTGACCGGCCCGGATGCAGATCGTCCCGGCTTTGATATGGCCGCCTATTGGGCGCGGGCCGGCGTCGGTGCCCTGACCACGCCGAAGGGCTCAGAGCCCTTCCCCCTGCGCACGGCCATGGGCGATCACATCACTTCGCTGGCGACCACCTCCGCCATCTTGGCCGCTGTGGTGGAGCGCAGCCGCACAGGCGTCGGGCGCTTGGTCGAGACCTCGCTTTTGCGCACCGGCGTCTATTCCATTGGCTCGGACATGGCTATCCAACTGCGCTTTGGCCGCATCGCCTCCAGCCGCCCCCGCGAAGGGGCGGTCAATCCGCTCGGCAACTTCTTTCGGTCCGGCGATGGGCGTTGGATCTGCCTCCTGCCGCGTCAAGGCTCGTCGGACTGGCCAAAGATTGCCAATGCGGCAGGCCGACCTGACCTGATCGATGATCCGCGCTTTGCCAAGGCCAAGGATCGTCGCGTCAACGGACCGGAGCTGGTCCGCACGCTCGATCAGGCCTTCGCCGCCTTGAGCTTTGCCCAGGCCGCTGAACGACTGGACGCCGCCGATATCGCTTGGTCGCCGATGCAGACCCCTGCAGAGGTGGCTGTCGATCCACAAGCCATCGCAGCGGGCTGTATTGTCGACACGCCAGACGGCAAGGGCGGGACCTTTAAGGCCCCCGGCGGCCCTGCCCGCTTCCCCGGCGCGGATGATGGACCCAAGGGGCCTGCACCCACCATGGGACAACATACCCACGAGATCCTGTCCGCCCTCGGCTATAGTGATGATGAAATCCTAGCCGCCAGTGGCGGTTAGGTCTTTTTACCGGCGTCCCGCGCCTCGGACAGCATGCGCAGCATCTCTGAGGTAAAGATCGAATTGCCGAGGCTGGACCCGCTGCTGTCCGAGCCTGTGTTGCCAAATGGACTGCTGGGCTCTTGGGTTCCATTCAGGATCAGGCTGATCAAGGCCTCTTGCTGGGCCTTGGCGTCTGCATTGCGCGCCGAGGTATAGTGCAGATATCCGCTCTCCGGTGCCGCGCTAACAGGTGCGGCCCCCTGCCCCGGGCCGACCTTGGTCAGGTTGGCATAGACCTCTTCGACCGTAGCGGGCCGCCCACTGCGATAGAAGATCGAGCGGTTCGCGGCTGCCGCATCAGGAAAGAGCGAGGCCGCAGACGCCCCCGGCTTAGATTCCACAGCCTCAATCAATTTGGCGGAGCCTTGAGGCCCCAGAAAATGGGCGGCGTAAAGCTCACCGGCCGTCGGATCCCGCCCGACGCGGCCTCGCAGGTACGAGGCATGGTCCGAGGTCAGTTCACCCGCCATCAAGGACGCGGCATGGGGGTCTAATTTAAGATCCATCACCGCTTGGCGTGAAGCGCCATTGGCCACGTGATAGCGGCCATCAGAGCCCTTTTGGATCAAGGCGGCGTAGTTGGCATATCCATGCTTAGCGCCATGCTGTTTGAGCGTACTCATCCAGGTCTGATCGACAAATTGGAATAGACCTGCCGCCGAGGAGGTCCCCGCCCGCGCATTGGGATTAGAGCCACTTTCACGGTTTGCCGTCTTCAGCAGAAAGCCAAAATCGACGCCCGTCGCCGTGGACGCTCGCCTTAATGCCGCTTCAACGACGCCTTTGATCGACTCGACTGCCATCAACGAAAGGTGACCAGATAGGGTTAATCAAACCCTAATGCGGCGGCGGCGGGGCGGCCCTTTCGAAACGGCGCGGATCCATCTGAGCAGCCCACGGGCCTACAGGCGCGTTCGAAAGCTGCGCGGTAACGATCTTTGCAATCAAGGGCGCGAGCAGCCAGCCATTACGCCTAGCCCCGCAGGCCAAGGTGACTCCGGAGAAGAGGCTCGGGCCAACCAAGGGCAAGCCATCAGGGGTCGCGGCCCTAATGCCTACACGATGCTGCACCATCGCCCTTGCCAAGGTCGGAAAAAGGTTCGCGCCCGCGGCTCTCAACCGCTCACCGACAACAGCATCGGGCGTCAGATCCTCGAGGCCAAACTCCATCGTCGCGCCGACCATAGCGCCGGAGGCCCGCGCCACCACATATCCGGCAGGCGAGCGAATGGCGGGTCCTTGCATAGGCCCAGCGCCCTCAAAGAAGAGGATCTGTCCCTTGATCGGTGAAAGACAGGCCAATTCCGGCGCTAAGGGTGCCATCCCGCGCCCAAGGCCAGCGGCGATGACCAGATGATCAGCGGCAAGATGACGCCCATCCGACAGGCTTGCCCGGCCCGGTGAAAATGCAGTGATCGACGCTGGGATGACCTCGACGCCCAAGCCAAGAGCCTCTCTATAGAGCCATTCCGTCACCACCGTCACATCGAGGCACCAGTCCTCTTTCGTGAAGAGACAGTCCTCGCCCTTCGGATCGAGGCCTGGCGACATGGCGTGCGCGGCAATCGGCGTCAAAATCTCCGACTGTGCACCCATGGCGGCAAAGGTCTCGGCCATGACCTCTGCACGGAGCCCCGATGGCGTCGGCACCCAAAGCGCACCGGGCTGGGACAGGCCTGTGGGGCTGCCGTCCTCTTGGGGCAATAGGTCCAGCCAAGCCTCACGCCCCGCCCTGAGCAGCGTGAACAGGCCCTTGGAAGCCGGGTCCAGCACAGACTCAAAGGCTGGAGCCAACATTCCCGCCGCCACTGCGGACGCATTGCCCCCGCGATCGGCAGGATCAGCCAGCACCACGCCATAGCCCGCACGGGCCAGCACCACGGCGCAGGCCAAGCCGATGGCTCCGCCCCCCGCAATCACGATCGATTTTGGTGATGCTGTTATCATGGTCGCTAGCCAGCCCTAGAGCCACGCAAGGTCAAGGGCGCAGACCCATTTTTTTACAATTCTTGCGAAAAAGCCGCTCGCCCTGCGACCAAAGCCCATCGAGGGGCGCGGATTTAGGCCAACAGACTGCGGGCGCGGTCCCAACCAACGGAAAATTCGCTGGCCAGATGGGTCTCTTGAAAGGTGATCACCTTGATCTCGCCCGCCGCAGAAGGGTTGCTGTGGACCATCAAGAAGGGGGCCTCGCTGTCCGGGGACATAAGCGTGGCATCGGTCTCAAGCGCGTGCATATAGTCCTGCAGATAGGTGACGAACAGCCGAGCCTCGTCGCCCTCTTGGATGGGTAGGGTCAGAACAACATCAGTCATCATGCGCCTCCCTGCTCTCGAAACCGTCAGCACAGAGAGCAGACTGACGCCGAAGGCTTAGACCTGTCGAGTCATTTATTTTGCAGTGCAGCAAAAATTGCCCGGCACTGTGTCCTGTCGGCCACCCCCCGGTTAAGCCGCCTGAGAGGGCTCGTCGATCTTTGGCAGGACATAGTCCAAGGCCAAAAGGGTCACCATCCGCCCATCAACATCAATGATACCCTTGACTAGGGCACGCACAGCATCGGCTCCAACGTCCGGAGCGGCCTGAATATCGCTGTCCTTGAGGGTCAGGGTCTCACAGACGGCGTCAACCAACAGGCCAACCAACTGATCACCGATGTAGGTGACGACGATAACGTGACGGTCATTGGGTTCTGTTCGCTCGCGACCCAAGCGCAAGGACATATCGACGACCGGCATAACCGTCCCTCGCAGATTGATCACACCGCGCACATAGGCCGGGGCCAGAGGCACAAGTGTCGTCTCGGTCCAGCCGCGAATTTCGCGCACCGACGTGATGTCCACACAGAATTCCTGAGTGCCGATCCGAAAGGAGATCAACTCGCGCAAGGTAGGGCTGGCATTTGCAGACATGTCCGTCATGACCCTAAATCCTGTTCGACCATCGAAACCAACTCAATAGTGAACATTAGCAATTACGCGAGCCTTAATAGGCGGCGATTGGGTCTAATTTTTTGCCGCCCGTTTCGCATCAAGCTTGAGGGAGTCGGCCAAGGTCTTGGCAGACCAACAGCCCTTACCCGTAATGTCGCGCAAGGGTCCCTCGACCCGATAGACGCCATAGACCATCGCTCCGGGCCCTTCTCCGCCTCGGCGTAGGTTCGGCAGGCGCTCGACCTTGGCAAAGCAGGTCGCCAGATCGGTTTGTGAAATCCGTCGATCCAGATCGACGATAAGCCCCGGCCTCGCCATATCCAGACCCTTCGGCAGCGGGGCCGCTGCGTAACGGTCCCGCTCGGTCAGTTGAAGTGCGGGCCCGTTGAGCGTCGGTTGATTGCTGATCTGCGCCAAGGTGACATAGCTAAAGGTTCCGATCCAGTTGGCGCCCTGCTCTTGGCGAACCGCCGCCACATCAGAGGCGAAGACTGGCCACTGGCGAAGGGTCCGGGCTGGGTCGCCCTTAAAACCCGATCGATAGTCGGTGGTGGCCCCGAACATCAAAGCCAAGGCCCCGATGCCCAAACCAAAGGGAAGGACGGCGCGCCGGGCAAAGGCGCTCAGGGCAGAGGTGGATCGCCGTGACGCCGCGACCGCGGCGATCAAGGCCAAGGCGGGATAGAGCGGCGTCGGCCAATGGCCCTGCACCCGATCATGAAGGGCATGAACCATCAGATAGAGCCCGAACGGCAAGGCGGTGAGGACCAGCAGCGACAGGTCAACCTTTCGCCCCCCTGCCACCGCCTCGGACGGCAAGTCCTTCATGGTCAGGCCCCGGATCGCAAAACCGGTAATGAAGGGGTTGAGAAGCAAGGCTTGGGTGAGAATGAGTTCGACCAAGAATTTGGGCTGAAGGCCCGAGGGCTCAACCCGGCCAAACTGCTTGGCAAAGGTCAGCCAGTCATTCTGGGAATTCCACCAGACATTGATGCCGAACAGCCCGACGCCGATCACAGCGGCAGCCCACGGCCAAGGGGTCGCAAGGCTCTTGCGTCGCTGGGCCGACGTTAGGATCCACAACAGAACCCCCGGGGCGATGAAGAGTGAGGAATATTTCGAGAGCGTCGCCAAACCTGCGGCGACGCCTGCCAGACACCACCAGCGCGCGCCCATATGCTCCCGCCCCGGCTCAAAGACGGCCGCCAAACACCAAAGGGTGGTGGCCCAAAAGAGGGTCGCAAAGGCGTCAGGCGTCGACAGAATCGCCCCGACCGCAATCATTAAGGTCGCGCTATACCAGAGCGCCGCCCGCTCTGCGGCGGCGGGCGTCAGGCCCAAACGCTTGCCCAGATCAAACAGGACCAGACTGGTCGCACCGCTAGCCAGAACGGCGGATAACCGCACGCCAAGGCCATTATCGCCGATCAGGCTCGTTCCCAATCGAATGGCCCAAGCCACGAGCGGTGGATGGTCAAAATAGCCAAGGGCGAGATGCTGGGACCAAAGGCGGTAATAGGCCTCGTCGTCGGTCAGCGGCATGAGGGCGGCAAAGGCCAACCGGACAGCCGTTAAGAGACCGATCCATAACAACACCCGCCGCGTGATGGCGCTCATAGACCGCCTACCAGACCGTCAAGGTGCTGATCACATAGTTCCAGACGGCACCGACCGCTGCACCGACGGCTCCGGCCAAGATCCAACCGGGCACCCACTGCTCAACCAGTCCTGCAACCGCATAGTTGGCGGCAAGACCGACACTGCAGACAATGCAGAACTGCACATAGCCCGTCGCCAAGCGCCAGCCCTTGCGGCGGCGATCGCGGTAGGTCAGGGCGTTGTTGATGAAATAGTTAGAGGTCATAGCCACCAAGGCCGCCAAGATCTGGGCGCGGGAGAAGTCGCTGTGCCCTGCGGTCATCAACAGGCTGAGCACGCTCATATGGACCAAGATGCCCGTCGCGCCGACGAGGGCAAACAGAAGCGCCCTCACCGACAGGACGTCGCGGGTCAGCTTGCTGAGCACCAGACCGGCATAGTCGACGACAACGCGGCTATCGAGCTTGCTCGTCCCGGCCTCACGCTCACGAAAGGCATAGGACATTTCTAGGATGCGCGGCGGTGTGGTCTGGGAGGCAATGATGTCGAACAACACCTTGAAACCATCGGTCGATAGGCGGGGCGCGACGGTCTCGACCAGATCGCGGCGGATCATGAAGAAGCCGCTGACCGGATCACTGACCTGAGCTCGCAGTGCCTTGCGGCCCAGCCAAGCCGCGCCCCGGCTACCCGCCTTGCGGACCGCCGACAGGCCTCGGTCTAGACCGTCGGCCTGCAAGAACCGTGAGCCGATCACCAGATCGGCAAGATCATCGCGCAGGGCATTGAACATGGCCGGTAGCAGCGCCTCGTCATGCTGCATATCGCCATCAATCACAGCAATAAAGGGCGCGGCGCTGGCCATTGCCCCTTCGATCACGGCTCCGGCCAAGCCGCGACGTCCGACCCGGCGTAGGCACTGCACCCGGCTATCGTGAACAGCAATGGCCTTTACCGCCGCAGCGGTGCCGTCAGGGGAATCGTCGTCGACGAAAATGACCTGCCACGCGACGCCTGCGAGCGCCACATCAAGGGCGGCGATCAACCTCTCGACATTTCCGCGCTCATTGAAGGTCGGCACGATCACGGAAAGATCAACCCGCGCAGGCACATAGGCCGAACGAAGAGTGTCGCCGGACTTTAAGGCAGCAGGAGGTAGACGCGAGGCCATAGGACAGGGTTCCAATCGGGCGAACCATAAGCCGCCAGAGGCCTAATTATCGGTTTAAGGCAGGGTTGAGCAAGCTTTCGCTACTTCACCCTGCCCCCATCGGTTCAGTGCGATCAGGCGACCGTCTCTTCGGCCATGAACTGATCGCGCAGCTCGCGCTTGAGAACCTTGCCAATCGCGCTGCGCGGCAGGACATCCATCAGCTTGAGCGCCGCCAGCCTTTGGGTCTTGCCCAACTTGGCATTGGCCCAGTCGCGCACCTCATCCGCCGTTGCCGTCGCTCCGGCCTTGAGGGTCACAAAGGCCACGGGGGTTTCCCCCCAGCGGTCCGACAGGGCCCCGACGACAGCGGCTTCGAGCACGGCGGGATGACCGACAATGACGCTCTCCAGATCGCTCGGATAGATGTTGAAGCCGCCCGAAATGATCATGTCCTTCTTACGGTCCATGAGAGTCAAGAAACCCTCTGCATCGAACCGGCCGACATCGCCGGTGCGGATGTAGCGAAGACCGTCAGGACTGATCCACTCGGCCTCGGCGGTCTTGCCCGGCTGATTGTGATAGCCGTTCATCATGGCGGGGGAGCGACCAACGACCTCTCCCACCTCGCCCGCCGGCAGTTCGCGGCCCTCTTCATCGATCAGGCGCACATCGTGGCCGGGCAGAGGCTGGCCGACCGTATGGAGTTTGTCGGGATGCTCGTGCGCGATCAGGCCGCAGCTACCACCGCCCTCGGTCATCCCGTAATATTCGATCAGGCCGCCGGGCCAGCGCTTGAGGATATCCGCCTTGAGCGCCGCCCCAAAGGGAGCGCTGGTGCAGAACTTCATCTGGAAGCTCGACAGGTCATAGTCGCCAAAGTTCGGCTGTTCGAGGATGCGGCGATATTGCACGGGCACCAGCATGGCGTGGGTCACGCGGTGCTGATGGGCCAGCTTCAGGAAGCCGAGCGCGTCAAACTTGTCCATCAAGACCGCCGCGCCGCCCATGCCCATGGTGGGGAAGAAGCTGACCAGGGTGGTGTTGGAATAGAGCGGTGTCGACAGAAGGGTCACCGAACCGGGGCCATAGCCCAATCCGCCGCCCCGGCCCGTGTGGGACCACCGCATCTCGTGCGACTGAACAATGCCCTTGGGCGTGCCCGTCGTGCCCGAGGAATAGATGATGTTGAAGGGCATGGCGGGGGTAACGCTAACCGGCGCCGGCTTGGACCCGGCAGGTGCCAACCAAGCCTCATAGGAGCCGCCCGCGTCAGAACCATCCAAGGCGGTCAGGGGCATTGTCAGGTTCGTGCCCTCCAGAGCCTTGGCGACAGACCTGTCGAGGAAGAACCTCTTGGCCCCACAGTCCGCCAGCATGATGGCAAGGCTCTCTGGCGTCGAGGATGGGGCCAAAGGCGCAACCGCGACCCCGGCCCGAAGCCCGCCCAAGAAGGTGGCGGCATAGGCCACGGACGATCCGGCACAGATGGAAATGGCCTCGCCGGGCTGGACGCCATCGCGCTGCAGGCTGGCGGCGATCTGGTCCATCAGGACATCAAGCGCGCCATAGGTCAGGACCTCGTCATCCTTGATCAGGGCGGGCGAATTGGGCCGGGCCTGCGCATTGAAGCGGATCAGGTCGGACAGAAGACCAAAGGGCTGTTCCAATAGGGCGACATGGCCCTGTTCAGCGTTGGCCTGATCAGAGGGGGTCATGGCGGTTTCCTTCCCGAAGATGCTCGTGGCATCGCAAAATCTTGTTGGGTTCGACATAGCGTAAGACACGCCGCCGACACAAACACGCCATGGCGCAAAGCCGGAAAATATCAGTCCACTCGGCTTTTGTGGCCTGAAGACTGGTCTTTTCATCCCGTTCAGACAAAACTTGCCCAATGCGCCCCGTGCAAGAGGACGCAATCGGAAGGAAATGACCATGTCGCGCGCCAGAGTGATCGCTACGGCCCTCGCTATCGTCGTGACGGCCAGTTCCATCAGCACCCAAAGCTACGCCCAGGCGGTCTGCCTTCCCCCAGCCCAACCGGCCAAGGCCAGCAAAGCCTATGACCAACCCGGCCCCTACACGGTCCAGGCTGCGGAAGGGGCATGGAAAGATGATCGGCGTACGCGCCTCATCCCATTTCTGATCCGCTACCCCAAGGACGCACCGGGTCGCCTGCCCGTGGTGATCTTTTCGCACGACCTCGGCGGGTCTAAGGAAAGCGCGGCCTATTATGCCGACCATCTGGTCAGCCACGGCTATGTAGTCGTGAACGTGCAGCACCCAGGATCAGACCTCGCCATCTGGGGCGGCCAACGCCCGGATCTGGAAAATCCCAAGGTGAGCGCTGAGATTCGCAAGGCCATGTCCCCGCAGAGCGCCTTGGATCGGTTTCAAGACATCTATTTGGCGGTTTTCGCGCTCCATAGCCTTGATCGCCAACCCGGAGCGCTAAAGGGTAGGATCGATTTGGCCCGCATTGGCATGTCAGGCCACTCCTATGGCGCACTGACCACCCAAGCCATGGCGGGACAGGCCTTTGCGCGCGGCCGGAAGATGGGCCATCCAGAATTCAAGGCCTTTTTGGCCATGAGCCCTGCAGGGGCCGCTGACGGTCATAATGCCGATGCCTTTGGCGACATCACCCGCCCCTTCCTGTTTCTCACCGGCTCGGATGATAGGCTGACGGTCAATGGCAAGGTTCTAGACCCCTCAGAACGGCAAAAACCTTACCTCGCCATGAAGCGCGCGCCCTCGGCCTTGGTGGTCCTCAAGGGCGCGGACCATCTGGTCTTTTCTGGACGCCAAGAGCTGGGCTTCAGCAAACCCAGAGATGATCGGTTCCGGCAACTAATCAAGGCCGCGAGCCTTGCCTTTTGGGATTCGGAATTGAGGGACGACGCAGAGGCTAGGGCCTGGCTGATAGGCACGGGCTTTACAACGCTGGCCGGGCCGGATGCTGAAATCCAGTCGCGCAATTTGGATCGCTGACGCGTCCTAATCTTCGGAGGCTGTGGATTTTGGGATGGTACCGCCTCTCAGGCTTGAACTGAGGACCTCCGGTTCCACAAACCGGCGCTCTAACCAACTGAGCTAAGGCGGCTCGCATCGCGAGAGAGGGCGTTTTAGTCGGCATGGCCGCTGGGATCAAGCCGCCGATTGCAGGTTCCGGACGATTGCTTTCATTCTCTTGCTTCACAAAGGTCGAACCGCCATTCTCGATGCTAAAATCAGGGGCGAAACAGCATGTATGAGATCCGGACCCGGCAGATTGAGGCCAATGGCCTGACCTTCACCATCGATGAGTGTGGCGAAGGCGACAATATCGCCCTGTGCCTGCATGGCTTTCCCGAAAGCCGCTATAGTTGGCGCGAGCAGTTGCCGCTGTTGGCGGCCAAGGGCTGGCGGGCGGTGGCACCGGACCTGCGCGGCTATGGCGGTACGACGCGGCCTGCGAACAAGAAGGATTATGAACTCCCAAACCTCATCGCTGATACGGCTGCGCTCTATGATGCCTTAGGGGCCAAGCGGCGGCTGTTGGTGGCCCATGACTGGGGCGCGATCATTGCCTGGACCTTTGCCATCGATCAGACGCGTCCGCTCGACGGCCTCGTGATCATGAATGTGCCGCACCCGGCGGTCTTCATCACCGGCCTGCAGAACGGCTGGGAGCAGCGCAAGAAGAGCTGGTACGCCCTATTTTTCCAACTACCGGTGCTGCCCGAATTGATGATGACCGCCAACGGGGCCAAGGCCATCGGCCAGGCCTTTGTCGGCATGGCCATCGACAAGTCTCGCTTTCCGCAAGAGGTGCTGGACCACTATCAGCAAAATGCCCTGCAGCCCGGGGCCATGACCGCGATGATCAACTATTACCGCGCCAACACCAAAACCCTAGCGGCCTATGGGCCGGGCCTCGCAGCCAAGATTGAGGTGCCGACGGTGATGATCTGGGGCGAAGAGGACGCAGCCCTGAGCCTCAGCTTGACCGAGGGCTACGATCCCTATGTCACCGACTTCACCCTGCACCGCCTGCCAAATGTATCCCATTGGGTGCAGCAGGAGGCCCCCGTAAAGGTCAATGAGCACCTGGCCAATTGGTTGAAGGCCAAGGGGTTAGACCTGGCTGGCTGAGCCCTCCGACAGCCAGCCGCGCTGAGTCAGGTAGGCTTGCAGCGCGGCAAGGCGCGTATCATCGGACGGGTGGGTCGATAGCCACTGGGGCGGAGCTTTCTTCGTCCGCTCTGCCGCCATATTCTGCCAAAGGTGCAAGGCTTCAACGGGCTTGAAGCCAGCGGCGTGCATGAAGTCCACGCCAATGCGATCGGCTTCCAACTCATGCTGGCGTGAAAAGGGCATCAGAACGCCGAACTGCACACCCACGCCTAGGACGGCCGCAAGCTCCTTGCCATATTTGGCATCACTATTGGCAATGGCGAGATCCGCAGCCGCCAGGCCGACCTGCGCAACCATGGACTGAGACACCCGCTCGGCAGCATGGTGCGCGGTGACGTGGCCGGTTTCGTGCCCCAAGACTGCGGCCAACTGATCGTCATTGATTACGGCCTTGAAGAGCCCGCTATTGACCCCGACCTTGTTACCGGGAAGGACGAAGGCGTTGGCCTCTGGATTATCAAAGACAGCATATTCCCAGGGCTGCGCCCCGCGCCCAGCCGCCTCGACGATCCGCTGACCAACTGAGCGGACGGCGCGGTTCATTTCTCGGTCTTGCGACAGTTTTTGTGTTTTGAGGGCATCGCGCCAAGCGCTTAACGAAAGTTGGTTCAGTTGCTCATCACTGACAACCAAAAATTGGTCCCGGCCAAGTTCTGCATTGTAGGAACAGCCCGCGGTCAAGGCGACGACGGTTCCGGCAGCGAGACCGCGCACCAGATCCCGACGCGATAGTCGTAGAGATGGGCGGGCGCGACCATTTGGGCCGAGGTCATGCTGGTCGGTAAGGCACATGAGCGAAGATCCGATGGGTTGTGCACCTGAAGTGGAAAACACCATAGGAGACGCACCCCGTTCACGCCAGTCGCGTTGTGCCGAGATCAACCAAAATTTGGACAACAAAAAACCCCGAGGGCGAACCCTCGGGGCGTTCTGTCTGGTCTAAGGTCGGTAGATCCTATCGTGGGAGAACCCAACGAATACGGGTCTGCCAAGTGGCTTCGACCGGGTTACCGTCCACCAACTGTGGCTTCATCTTCCAGAGGCTTGCGACCTTTTTCGTCGCTTCCCCGAAGCCGAAGTCGGCGGGATCTTCTGCGAGCACCTGGCAATTGACCAGAGCGCCCTTCGTCGTCACCACGCACTTGATGGTCGCCGAACCTTCTTTCTCGAGCCGTTGAGCACGTTCCGGATAGAACCGGGCGTAATCATCGCCGTTAGGCTTACGGGTCCAGGTCGGGTTCGACACCACTGGCGGAGCAGGAGGGGGAGGAGCATCGACCACCTTAGGCCGGGCTTCTACCTTGTCTTCCTTCTTCACCGGTGGAACCTCCAACGGCGGCGGCGGCGTCACGTCAGGTGGCGGGGCCACTGGGGGACGCGGCTGCAGCTTTGGCGGCGGCGGCGGTTTATTGTCCGGCGGCGGAGGCGGCGGTGGCGGCGGAGGTGGCTTGTAGATATCCACCTTCGTCGCTTCGTCCGAGTACTCCTGCATCTTGGGCTCGAACTTCACCTTCCAGAGGTAAAGTCCGACCAGTCCGTGGGCGATCATCGAGAGGGTGATCGCGACCGTAGTGCCCGTACTACGTTTCCTACGGATTGCCCCGTCGAAGGGATTGTGCACCGGATGGGCAACGTCTTGCTGTTCTTCAGCCATGCGCAGCCCTTACTTCGAGTTGTCTTCGCCGATCAGTGCGACGCTGTAGAACCCGTTATCCTGGAGCCCGTTCATCACGCCCATAAAATCACCGTAAGAGGTGTTCTTATCAGCCCGAATGAAGATGCGCTCTTTGGTGGGGTCGCGTCGTCCAATCTGCTTTTTGAGGTCATCGCCCAATGTTTCCGCGGAGGTAATGAAGTCCCCAATGTACACATCGCCAGATTCCTGGATCGAAATATACACCGGCTTGGGCGGGTTCTGACTGGGCTTGGCAACGGCCGTGGGCAGACTAACGACCACCGACACAGTGGCAAGCGGAGCTGCCACCATGAAGATGATCAGCAGAACCAACATCACGTCCACCAGAGGTGTCACATTGATGTCGGCATTCTGCCCAAGATCGAACCTACTCCCGCCCGACTTTGAAAGTTTGGCGGCCATGGATGTCAGGCCCCTTTGTCGAGTTGACGTGACATCGCATTGAGCAGTTCCACAACGAAGCCTTCAGAACGGGTGCCGTAGGCGGAGATCCGGGTCTGGAAGTAGTTGTAGAAGATCATCGATGGAATAGCCGCGAACAGGCCGATACCGGTGGCGAGAAGCGCTTCGGCGATGCCGGGGGCGACGACGGCCAGGTTGGTCGTGTTGGTGTTCGCAATACCGATGAACGAGTTCATGATGCCGTAAACCGTACCGAACAGACCGATGAACGGACCGGACGAGGCGACGGAAGCTAGGAACTGCATGCCGTTCGAGAGGCGCTTAGCCAAGGAACCCTGAACCGCGGACACTGCAGAGCTAGCCCGCAGGACGGTTGATTCACGGTGCTCACCACCGACCTTAAGGCCAGCTTGGCGAGACAGGACGATTTCCATGCAGGCGGCCGAGGCCATATCGGCCAACGGGTTGCCGACAAATTCGTCAGATCCAGCGATCTTACCCATTTCGTCGATCGACTTGGCGGAGCGGAAGGCTTCCACGAAGTTGTCCGAGGCCTTGATGAGCGAGCCGAATTCCAAAAGTTTGGTGATCAGCAGCGTCCAAGAGAACACCGAGGCCAAGGCCAAGCCGATCATGACGACCTTAACGACCGGTTCGGCGTCAAGGAACATGGTGATTGGGGTCAGCTTACCGCCGTGGCTGTCAATGGTGACAGGGGCTGGTGAGCCAGCTGAAGCCGCAGGAGCGGCTTCGGTTGCGGCTGCAGGCGCGGCTTCAGCAGCGGCGGCAGCGGGTTGATCGGCCGTCTGTGCGAAGGCCGGCGTGCTCGCCATCAGCGCCATGGCGCCGAAGAGAGCGATGATGGGGGTCATTCGTTTGTTGTCGAGCATCTGTCGCCAGTTCCTGATTGGTCTAGCACGTTAGGACCGAAAGGGTCGTCGCGCGAGAGCGTGTCCACCCTACTGAAAAATGTTCTGCCACTCGTCAAGGACAAGCCTTGGTTCGTAGACAGGGCTGCTGTCTGCATCCTGTTGAAACGAGGCGGCCCAGTCTTGCAACCCGGACCCCATATCAACAGCACGCGGCCTCCAGTCCCGAGAGACTGAGAAACCTTACCGCTAAGTTAGACTTGCGGTACGGGGTCTTTGGCAACCCCTTTCAGCATCGTCAAGGCCTTCGCGATGGGATTCTTTTTAGCGCCGCACCATGACATTTTTGCGATGCTGCGCCGCACAAGAGGGTGAACGGCATACCAGCCTAGGATAATCCCAAAAATTCGCCGAAATATGCCGCAGCGCAGCAAATTATCACATCTTGATTTGGTCATATTTAATCAGCGACGCTCAATTGCCGCTCACCTGGTGATTTTTCCGAGGCAAACCGAGCGCTGCGGAGATTTGTTCGCCCCATGCGAAAGGAGGGGGCTACTCCCACGCCGACGCGAAAAGGGGCAGGCCTGCCCTCGGATTATGCAACGCCTACACGCGAGACAACCTAGGGATTGGTCTGTGATGAAGTTTTTGTAAGCGAGAAATGGTGCCTGGGGGCGGATTCGAACCACCGACACGCGGATTTTCAATCCGCTGCTCTACCAACTGAGCTACCCAGGCCCGCGAGCCGCCTCAAAGAGGCGCTGCGATCATCCGCTTTGTCTGCGGAGGCGAGGTCTATAGGTCAGGTGCTGCGGCCTGTCCAGCATGCAAAAGGCCTTGGCGAAAGGTTTTGCATCCTCTTCCACAGGGACGCGGTTTAGCCGGACGATCTGAAGCGCAACCCTAGTCGTCTGACCACTCATCCTGATCCGGATCTTGCGGTTCATCGGCTTCACCATCGCCCTCGGCATGTTTGGAGCCCGGAATGACATAGGCAGCCGTAAGCCAGCGATTGAGATCCACATCGGCACATCGCTTGGAACAGAAGGGCCGATAGGTCGGGTCGATCGGCTTACGACAGTGAGGACAGGCCGCAGTCATGTGATTCTGACATCCAGGTGATCAGCGCCGAACGACGCCGCTTCGGCAAAGGGTTGTAGATCATATCGCGGACCGATTCTCGCCGCTAGGTCGGGCAAAAAGGCATCCGCAGCCTGCGCCACCGACGGCGCGCAGATCAGACTTAGCCGTCCACCGGGGTCCGCCCGCCCCTCCTGCTCGGCCATCCTCATTAGCCGAAGGGCAAGGGTCGTAGGCGTTAGCCGCCCATCCGCGTCGCACAGGAGCTCTATAGTCGGGGCCTGACGACGCGGGATGGCCAGTTCTAAGGTCCCGAACCGACTGATGGGACCGACGACCACGCCGGGCTGGTCTGGCTCGAACGCGGATTTTACGGCGCTCGTGATCGCCTCACCGTCCTGCCCCTTACCGATCAGGTCCATAACGACCAGACCGGCGAGGCCTTTCAGACGTATCAGGCGTGCGGCCTGCGATATGGCCGCCAGATTAGCTTGGCGCATAGCCCGGCGTGGATCGCCGCCGCCCCGCCCCCCCAAATCAACATCGATGGCGATCAGCGCCCGCGTCGTCTCGATCGCGATAGAGCCACCGCCTGGCATCCCGTGCTCGACGGCTAGGACCTGCGCTTCAGCAAGGTCTGCAACCTCACGCGCGAGCGGCCCGGTCACAATGGACTGTTGTGATGCAAAGGCCTTCAGTTGCGTCTCAAGGGGCGGCGCGGATGCAAGCAAACGCGGCTGCCCCTCCTCAAACCCGTTGAAGCGACCAACAGGGCCCTTACCTCTGCGGGCCGGACTCGTGATTTCGACCGCAATCAGCGCCCCTTCCGTCAGCCTCAGGGCATCGCCCGTCAGATTCAGCAGGGTTTCTGACCCATGGCCTAGATCCAGGAAGGCTGTGCCGAGGCTGCGATCGATTCGGCGGACGCGTGCAGCCCACAGTTCCCCGACAATCGGGCTCGGCATAGCTGTGCGTTGGATCAATAGTCGCTCAGGTCGCCCATCCAGCGTCACGACACCCCGCTGCTGGCCTGGCGCATCATCAAGATAGAGGCGGCGACTGTTCACGGGAGGGAGGTCAGGCCGCAGGGGCCGATGGGCGGAACCCTAGGCCTTCGAGCAAGCACAGGGTCTCATAGAGCGGCAATCCGACCACCGATGGGTAAGACCCTTGGAGTTCAATGACAAAGCCTCCGGCGCGGCCTTGAATGGCGTACCCGCCCGCCTTGCCCTGCCATTCGCCACCGGCAATGTAGGACTCGACATCATCCTTTGACAGGCGCTTGAAGGTGAGGCGGGTTTCAACCAACCGCTCGGCGCGCCTTCCATCGGGCGCGACAATACACAGACCGGTCATAACCCGATGGCCCCGCCCCGACAGAAGTTCGAGGCAATCTCGTGCTTGAGTTTCTGTTTCAGCCTTAGGCAGGACCCGGCGACCGACCGCCACAACCGTGTCGGCTCCAATCACATAGGCCTCAGCATTGCGCGATGAGGCGGCCATGGCCTTGCCACGGGCGAGGCGAAGAGCCAAGAGACGCGGCGTCTCCTTGGCCAGAGGGGTTTCATCAATATCAGCCGGATCAATGAGGTCTGGCGCGATCCCGACCTGCCGCAGCAGGTCCAATCGGCGCGGACTGGCGCTTGCCAGTACCAAAGACGCCCGAGACGGGGCCGAGGACAACCGCCCTGCCCTACTTGAAGCGATAGGTAATGCGGCCCTTAGTCAGGTCGTAGGGCGTCATTTCAACCAGCACCTTGTCGCCCGCCAGCACGCGAATGCGGTTCTTGCGCATCTTGCCAGCGGTGTGCGCGATGATTTCGTGCTCGTTTTCAAGCGTCACGCGGAATGTCGCATTGGGCAACAGTTCAACGACTGTGCCAGGAAATTCGAGAAGTTCTTCTTTAGCCATACGGCCTCTCTAAAGGACAATTTGCATAAGGCAAGCCGCCCATGCCGCACAGTCGCGGACGGGAGCGCCAAACCTCAGGCGCACACTATAGACGATTCAACCGCCGAAAGTCGATGTTTTGCCAAAACGCTTTCGGATTCGATCCAGCAGATGGTCGCGCGTGGCGCGGTAAGCCTCCAAAACGGTTTCCCGCGAGCCAGAAACAAGGGTTGGATCGGGCACCGGCCAGTACTCGATCTCCACCGCCCGCCCCCGGGCCAGCTCGACAGCGCGGTGCTGGGCTTCGGGGGTTAACGAAATTACCAGATCGAACGATCCATCGTCCAAGTCATCAAATCCTTTGGGGCGGTGGCCCTTCAGATCAGCCCCGACCTCATCCAGAACGACCGCACAGAAGGGATCCATCTCTTGGCCGCGATCAGGCCTTAGTCCGCAACTGTCCAGATAGATCCGGTCAGCGTAGGTCATGCGGGTCAGAGCCAGCGCCATGGGCGACCGAACGCGATTGAAATTACATGTAAACAGGACAGCGCCCGGCAGGTCGGATGGCGCGATCATGGCCCCTCTAACCGCGACGGTAGAGGGCGCAGATCAGGGTGAACAGCCGACGCGAAGTGTCTAGATCGGTACTAACCTTACCCGCTAAACGTTCACGGAGCAGCGAGGAGCCCTCATTATGCAAGCCCCGCCGCCCCATATCCAAGGCTTCGATCTGGGCTGGAGAGGCATTGCGGATGGCGTCGTAATAGCTGTCGCAGACCATGAAATAGTCGCGGATCAGGCTCTTAAAGGGTGACATGGACAGGAGGTGGCGCCGCTCATAGGCTCCCCCTGTTATATCAAGAAGTAGCCGATTGTCGGCCAACCCGATCTTGAGATCATAGGGTCCAACCGCCTCGCCCTCAGGTTCGAAATAGTTGTCCTCCAACAGATCGAAGATCGCGACCTGCCGTTCGTGCTCCTGATCGCGCGAGGCGGAGGCAAGAGACGACTCGTCAATCACGATCGATTGCAGACGTTGTTGAGCCTTAGGGTCGGACATGATCTCTCCGCAGGTCGGCGGCACCGACACGCCCCAACTCCATAGCAAAGGCGGGCCCAAACCGCGATAGGGGTTTGACGAGTTTGTGACGGTTGGTTTCGCGAGGTGTTTATCAACTGCCCTCTCCATTCAACCTCATCCTGAGCCCGTCGAAGGACGAGGATGCACCACGAACGACGGCCTGTGCGAAAAGGGCTAGATCCCCGCCTTCGCGGGGAACAGGGATGTGGAGGGGAAGATTTACCGTTCTTAATCCCCCCTCTGGGGGAAGTACCGGCGAAGCCGGGGTAGGGGGCGCTTCCTCGTGCTTCGACAGGCTCAGCATGAGGAAGAGTGAGAGCGAAGATGCGAAGGGGGACTGTTTCAGTCATCCTCATCCTCATCCTCATCCTCATCCTCATCCTCATCCTCATCCTGAGCCTGTCGAAGGACGAGGATGCAATAGAAGCCCTGCCCCACTGGTCTAACCCCAGCAGACCCCCTAGATTAGTCTCCATGGCTCGCGCACCCCGTACCCCCGCTGATCTGGTTGGCTTCGAAGAGGCTGCGGGGCAGTTTGTGTTCGATTCTCCGGCGCTGTGGATGCCGCACCGCCCTTCCCGCCCGCAAAAGTCGGAAGGCGGTCGCCGGTTCAATCTGGTCAGCGAATATAGCCCCGCAGGCGACCAACCCACCGCCATTGCCGAACTGTCCGAAGGCTTGGACCGTGGCGAGTCCGATCAGGTGCTGCTGGGCGTTACCGGTTCGGGTAAGACCTTCACCATGGCCAAGATCATCGAGCAGACCCAGCGCCCTGCCCTGATCCTTGCGCCCAACAAGACCCTCGCAGCCCAACTCTATAGCGAATTCAAGAGCTTCTTCCCCGACAATGCGGTGGAATATTTCGTCAGCTATTATGACTACTACCAACCCGAAGCCTATGTGCCGCGCACTGACACCTATATCGAGAAGGATAGCTCGATCAACGAACAGATCGACCGGATGCGCCACGCCGCCACGCGGGCGATTCTAGAGCGCGATGATGTGATCGTCGTAGCCTCGGTCAGCTGTATCTACGGCATCGGTTCGGTCGAGACCTATACGGCCATGACCTTCGAACTGAAGGTCGGAGAGCGGATCGATGAGCGCAAGCTCATGGCCGACCTCGTCGCCCAGCAATATAAGCGCAATGATCAGGCCTTCGAGCGCGGCACCTTCCGCCGACGCGGCGACGTCATCGAGATCTTCCCCGCCCACTATGAGGACCGCGCCTGGCGCGTCAGTCTGTTTGGCGATGAGGTCGAGGCGATCAGCGAGTTTGATCCTCTAACGGGCAAGAAGACCGCCGATCTGCCCGCGGTGAAGATCTATGCCAACAGCCACTATGTGACCCCGCGCCCAACGCTGAAACAGGCGATGATCTCGATCAAGGACGAGTTGAAGAACCGCCTCGAATGGATGTTGGCCAATGGAAAGCTTCTGGAAGCCCAACGACTTGAACAGCGCACGATCTTTGATCTGGAAATGATGGAGACCACGGGCTCCTGCGCCGGGATCGAGAACTATTCGCGCTATTTGACCGGCCGGATGCCAGGCGAGCCGCCGCCGACCTTCTTTGAATATATCCCCGACAATGCCCTTCTGTTCACCGACGAGTGCCATGTGACGGTGCCGCAGATCGGAGCCATGTACAAAGGCGACTACCGCCGCAAATTTACGCTGGCCGAATATGGCTTTCGCCTGCCCTCCTGTCTGGACAACCGCCCGCTCAAATTCGAAGAGTGGGACGCCATGCGGCCTCAGACCGTCCATGTCTCGGCCACGCCCGCCAAGTGGGAGATGGAACGGACCGGCGGCGTCTTTGTCGAACAGATTATCCGCCCGACCGGCCTCATCGATCCGCCGGTCGAGGTTCGCCCTGTGACCAAGGACGGGGCCAGCCAGGTCGATGACGTGATCGACGAATGCCGCAAAGCCGCCCTGCTCGGCCAGCGGGTTCTGGTCACTGTCCTGACCAAGAAGATGGCTGAGGACCTGACCGAATATATGCACGAGCAGGGCCTGCGAGTGCGCTACATGCACTCCGACGTCGATACGATGGAACGGATCGAGATCATCCGCGACCTGCGGCTTGGGGCCTATGACGTGCTGGTCGGGATCAACCTGCTTCGCGAGGGGCTGGATATTCCTGAATGCGGACTCGTGGCCATTCTCGACGCCGACAAGGAAGGGTTCCTGCGCTCAGAGACCAGTCTCGTCCAGACCATCGGCCGCGCCGCGCGCAATATTGATGGCCGCGTGATCCTCTATGCTGACCGGATCACCGGCTCGATGGAGCGGGCCATGGCCGAGACGACACGCCGCCGCGAAAAGCAACATGCCTACAATCTCGCCCATGGCATCACGCCCGAAAGCGTGCGGCGAGACATCAAGGACATCCTCGACAGCCCCTACGAAAAGGGCGACCGGGTGACGATCCCGGTGGGCGTGGCCGAAGAGTCCAAGCCGTTCCTCGGCTCCAATTTCCAGACCACCTTGAAAGACATGGAAACCAAGATGCGGGCCGCGGCTGCCGATCTTGAATTTGAGACCGCCGCTCGCCTGCGTGACGAGATCAAACGGCTAAAGCTTATGGAACTGGATTTCGCTAAGGATCAACTGGGCAGCTAAGGCGATCACCAGGCGACGTCTGGGGCCTTCTGATCAAAGACAAGCCCTTCCTGAAACTCGGCCAAAAGGTCCCTCAACTCGTCCGCATCCATCAGGCTTATGGCTTGCTTGGGATCAAATCTGAAATTCCAGAAATTACAGATATAGTTCATCATTCCAAGCTGAGCACCGAGCTTTAAAAATAAGGAAGGCGCGGTGATTAGAAAATCCCTAAAAATCACAGGATTATTTCCGATGACTAATGATTTATAAGATTCATCATAGATCGAAAGTGTATCTCGGACATCCTTAATTGTATTTACGATCAATTGCCTAAGGCTAATTTTTGAATTCTGAATCTGTCTTTTCTTGGAATCTGAAACCAATCCATAGGGCTTCAAATTCATTATATTTTCCATGACGGGTAGCATTTTCTTCGAAATATTCGTTTGACTCCACTTGTAATACAAAAAGCCTCTCCAAGAAAAAATCCCATCAGCAAAATCTTCTTCTGATAGATTCAGGGCCAGTCTTAAATGCTCCAACCCGTCATCGACCCGTCCGGACATGATTTTATTGACGAGTTTTTCAGTATAGGCATTAATGTTGTCACCCCCCAAGCTGATATGAACCACCAGTTTAGAGATTTCATTTTTAAGAAATGAAGTCATCGCCTGACTGTCTGGCTTAGAGATTTCAAAATAGCATGGCGAAACGATGACGCTGTGCTTAGCAAGTATCTCCTTCAGCAGGAACGGATCCAACGAGGGAGAACGCGCCAATATATCCAAAATTTCTCTATCTCGATTAGAATATATAATCGAGTCGCCAAATGTATT
>CANCJE010000019.1 GCA_947378235.1 Caulobacteraceae bacterium
CGCATGCTTTCGCGGCGCACATCGTCGGTCATCACCTTCTGGAACTCTTCGATGACCTTCATGCCGTCGAGGCCGAAATCGGCATAGAGCGCCATCTGCTGGGTCGGCGAAACCAGATTGAACAGCAGGGTCTGGAAGCAGTGGGCGGCCCAGTCCTCGATGATCGCATGTTCCTCGGGGTCCAACTTGGGCACCGTGCGGTCAGCCCAGATCTTGCCGAACTTGTGGTGGAAGGCCTCGTCGGTCATGACCAGTTGCAACAGTTTCTTGCCCAAGGGGTCGCGGATATTGTTGTAGAAGCTGGCAAAGGCGCCCATGGCCAGGCCCTCGACCAGCATCTGCATGCCGATGATCTTCTTATAGACCTCGGGGGCATGGATGATCTCGACCAGCAGGTCCTTGAGCACCGCGCCACATTCCAGCGGACGGCCCCAGCGGGTCTTAATATATTTGGCAAAGCCCGTGACGTGGCGGGCCTCTTCGCGGGTCTGGTTGGCGGCATATTCCTGCGCGCCCTGATCCTTGAGCACGTGGCAGAGCGAGGCCGACAGGTTCAGCGCGCCTTGCTCGCCATGCAGGATGGACGAGAAATTGTGCAGCACCATGGTGTTGATGAAGCGGGTGCGTTCCTTAGGGTCCGACAGGTGGTTGGACACATAGTCGGTCTGCAGGGCGGCGATCATCTCTTCGGGAACGAGCGGCTCGTTCTCCATGTCAAAGGGCTCGTCAAAATCGATATATTTGGTGTCGAGCGGGTCCCAGAAATGGTCATGGGTCGCGGCAATGATCTTGTCGAAGGCCGAGGAGCGGTTGTTGTACCGGTCCAACTCCAGCATCGATTCAAAATCGTCAGGAGCCACGGCGTCATACATGGCGTCCTTGGTGATGTTCTTATCGGTCATCGCAGCAACCTTGCGCAAAGGGGTTTGATCCCGTCTGGCTGAACCGACGGAAGGGGTGAGATATGGAGACTCAGCCTCCTATTTGCGTCAAGCGAAAATGACGCAGGCGTCAGGTTTGTTTTTCCCCTCAAATCCGTATCCCCCGCGCAGGCGGGGGCCCAGACCTGCGGAGCTCCCAAGGCCGGTTGGCCCTAGTCTGGATCCCCGCCTTCGCGGGGAACTCGGGTGGGGGTGGGTTCGGGTGCAGCCTCCTCGTCCTTCGACAGGCTCAGGATGAGGAGGTGTGTGAATGGGAAAGAGCGGACTTAGAAGTCTTCCTCATGCTGAGCCTGTCGAAGCACGAGGAAGGCGCAACCACATCCCCGCCATTCACAGGTTCACGCCGCCGCGCAAATGGGCTAGTCATCAGGCCGTTCCACATTTCTTTACTGACAACTGATGAGAGTTTTTCATGGCTGACGATTCCGCCTCCGTCGACGTCCTCAATGGCGCCGCCCAGACCCGCCTGCGCACCATCATTGAGCGCGTCGAGCGGCTGGAAGAAGATAAGGCCGCCGTCATGAACGACATGAAAGAGGTCTTTGCCGAGGCCAAGGGCGAAGGCTTCGATGTTAAGATCCTGCGCAAGATTGTTCGCCTGCGCAAACAGGACCGGGCCAAGCGTTTGGAAGAAGAAGCGCTGATCGACCTGTACCTGTCGGCGATCGGAGGCCTGTGAAGAAAACCCCTCCCGATCAAAGAGCCCAAGCCCGAAGGCAGGCTCTGAACGCCCTACGCAAGGCCCGGCGCATCGCCGCTAAGGGCGGCGTTGAGCTTTCGGAATGGGAGGGGGAGTTTCTCGGCTCGGTCGAGGAACGGGTTAAGACCTATGGCCGCGCCTTTGGCGATCCCGAAAAGGGCGGGCCCGGCCAAGCCCTATCGATGATGCAGACGCTAAAACTTAAGGAAATCACCGGTAAGGCTAAGGGCGAGAAAAAACCCATGGCCCGAAAGCCGTTCCGCAAGGCCTTTGGCCGCGCAACAGTCGCAACGGTCATTACCGACGAGGACGACAGCCAATGACCTCCAAGGCCACCCCACCCCTCGAGATCGAGATCGCCGGCCGCAAGATCGGTCTGGCGCACGAGCCCTTCGTGATCTGCGAACTGTCTGGCAATCACAATGGCAGCCTCGAGCGGGCGCTGGTGATGTTGGAGGCGGCCGCCGCGACCGGGGCCGACGCGATCAAGATCCAGACCTATACGCCCGACACCATTACCCTCGACCATGACAGCTCCGACTTTCGCATCGAGGGCGGGCTTTGGGATGGGCGCACGCTCTATGACCTCTATGGCGAGGCCCAGACCCCCTATGAATGGCACGCGGCCCTGTTCGCCAAGGCCAAGCAGTTGGGGGTGATTCTGTTCTCCACCCCCTTTGACGAGACCGCCATTGACCTGCTCGAAGGCCTAGACGCCCCGGCCTATAAGATCGCGTCGTTCGAGGTGATTGATCTGCCCCTGATCGCCTCAGTGGCGCGGCGCGGTAAGCCGATGATCATCTCCACCGGCATGGCCAATCTGGCCGAGATCGGCGATGCGGTGGACACCGCCCTGAAACACGGCGCGCCGGGCGTGGTGCTCTTGCACTGTGTCAGTTCCTATCCCGCGCCGATGGAGGAGGCCAATGTCCGCACCGTGCCCGACCTAGCCGCGCGATTCGGCGTCATTTCAGGCCTGTCGGACCATACGCCCGGATCCGCCGCCTCGGTTGCGGCGGTGGCGCTGGGGGCCTGCGTCATCGAAAAGCACTTCACCTTGGCCCGTTCCGATGGCGGCCCCGATGCAGCCTTCAGCCTCGAGCCTGCCGAATTCACCGCCCTGACCCGCGACTGCAAGGAGGCTTGGCGCGCTTTGGGCAAGGTCGGCTATGACCTGCTTGGCAGCGAACAGGCCAATATATCCTTCCGCCGCTCGCTCTATGTCGTCGCTGATGTGGCCAAGGGCGAGGTCTTGACCACCGCTCATGTGCGCTCAATCCGCCCGGGCTTTGGTCTTGCCCCGCGTCATCTAGACGAGGTTCTGGGCAAGGTGGCCAAGCGTGATCTGACGCGCGGCGAGGCCTTCTCGTGGGACATGATCTGATCTAGAGCCGTCGCAAGACCGTCACAAATGTCACCTATGTCCGCACCAGGCTTAATCGCCCTGCCGCTTGAACTTCGGAGTCCCCCATGCGCGTTGCAATGATCGGAACTGGCTATGTCGGACTGGTGTCCGGGGCCTGCTTTGCCGACTTCGGCCATGTGGTCACCTGCATCGATAAGGATGAAAGCAAGATCGAGCGGCTCAAGGCCGGGATCATGCCGATTTTCGAGCCGGGCCTAGAGACACTTGTTGAGACCAATGTCCGCGAAGAGCGGCTGTTCTTCTCGACCGACGCCGCCGCTGCCGTGCGCGGTGCCGACGCCGTGTTCATTGCGGTTGGCACCCCATCGCGCCGAGGCGATGGCCATGCGGACCTGTCCTATGTCTATGCCGCAGCCCAAGAGATCGCCGACCTGATCGAGGGCTTTACGGTCATTGTCACCAAATCGACCGTTCCCGTCGGCACCGGCGATGAGATCGAGCGCCTGATCCGCGAGCGCCGTCCCGACGCGCAATTTGCCGTGGTCTCGAACCCTGAATTTCTGCGCGAGGGGGCCGCGATCAATGATTTCAAACGTCCAGATCGGGTCGTGGTCGGCACAGACGATGAGCGCGCCCGCGATGTGATGCGCCAACTCTACCGGCCTCTGAACCTCAATGAGACGCCGCTCGTCTTTACCGGGCGTAGGACCTCTGAGCTGATTAAATATGCCGCCAACGCCTTCTTGGCTCTGAAGATCACCTTCATCAACGAGATCGCGGACCTATGCGAAGCGGTCGGTGCGGATGTGCAGCAGGTCTCTAAGGGCATCGGACTGGATGGCCGGATCGGGTCCAAGTTCCTCCATGCCGGACCCGGCTATGGCGGATCGTGCTTTCCGAAAGATACGCTGGCCCTGGTGCGCACCGCCGTCGATGCGGGCGCGCCGGTGACCCTCGTGGAGACCACCGTCAAGGTGAATGATGCGCGCAAAAAGGCCATGGCAGGCCGGATCGTCAAGGCGCTGGGTGGCTCGGTCGCGGGCAAGACGGTCGGCATTTTGGGCCTGACCTTTAAGCCCAATACCGACGATATGCGCGACGCGCCGTCCTTGGACATCATCCCGGCCCTGCAGGCCCTTGGTGCCAAGGTTCAGGCCTTTGATCCCGAAGGCATGCACGAGGCTGAACGCTTGCTCAGCAATGTCGACTTCAAGACCGGTCCCTATGAGGCGCTGGACGGGGCCGATGTGATGGTCATCCTGACCGAAT
The DNA here is from genome assembly GCA_947378235.1 of Caulobacteraceae bacterium. Classification (GTDB taxonomy): domain Bacteria; phylum Pseudomonadota; class Alphaproteobacteria; order Caulobacterales; family Caulobacteraceae; genus CAISGS01. The sequence goes on from CANCJE010000019.1 coordinate 4,277, forward strand.
GGGACCGGTTCCGGGCACTGGATCTGGACCGGGTCAAGAGCCTGCTCAAGAACCCGGTCATTGTCGACCTGCGCAATGTCTACCGCCCCGACGAGATGCAGGCCCTCGGCTTTGCCTATTCGAGCATCGGCCGACCCTAATAGAGCGGACTACGCTGCCATAGGGCCGCATCGCGGATCAGGCTGTCGAGATCCGAACAGACCGGCTTCCAGCCGAGCAGGCCTTTGAGCTGGCGACTATCGGCAACAAGGCTGGGCGGGTCGCCAGCCCGCCTAGGGCCGACCTGATAGGGCACCTTCAGGCCAAGGGTCCGTTCTGCCGCCTCGATCATCTGCATGACCGTAACGCCCTCCCCCGTGCCGACATTGAGGATGCGACTGTCACCACCGCCAATGAGGCGCGCGACGGCCAGCACATGGGCCGCAGCCAAATCGACCACATGGACATAGTCGCGGATTGGCGTGCCATCGGGGGTGTCATAGTCCTGCCCAAAGACCGTCAGACCCTTGCCGGTGCCAAGGCAGGCCTTGCAAAGCAGCGGGATCAGATGGGTCTCAGGCACATGGCTTTCACCAACCTCGCCGTCAGGATCAGCCCCTGCCGCATTGAAATAGCGCAGCGCCGTCCAGCGGAAGGGATGGGCCTCACCCAGCCACCGCAACGCCCCCTCAAAGGCCAGCTTGGAGGCACCGTAGGGATTGATCGGAACGGTGGGGTGGGTCTCTGGAATCGGTGAGAGGCTCGGCACACCATAGACCGCCGCCGTCGAGGAAAAGACCAGCGCCTCGACTCCAGCCTCGATCAGGGCCGAGGCAAAGACCGTCGCCGCCCCGACATTATTGTCATAATATTTGGCCGGATTGGTCACACTCTCGCCGACCAGACTATAGGCGGCAAAATGGATTGCGGCCTTGATGTCGTACTGGCGGACCAACTGGATCACCAGGTCGCGGTCGCGCAGATCGCCCCGGTGGAACGGCCCCCACTTGACCGCCGCCTCATAGCCCGTGCTCAGATTGTCGAGGGTCACGGGCAGATAACCCGCCTGATAGAGCGCCTTGCAGGTCTGGGCGCCAATGAACCCGGCACCGCCTGCCACGAGGATCGAAGGTCTATCAGTCATTATCGCCTACACAGGTTGGGACAAGATGGCCGCTCAAAGGCTTCATACCGCAAGGTGGGCGCAGTAGAAACCGGGCTCGATCCATGGCAAACAGTCCGTAGATACGGCGAGGATGCGCCGATTGCAGCGCGTTAGGCGAGCCATGACCCTTCTTGTGACCGGTGCGGCAGGATTTATCGGCCGGGCCGTGTGCGAACGGCTCCTTGCATCTGGCCAAGAGGTTATCGGCGTCGATGTTTTCAACGCCTATTATGATCCCGCCCTGAAAGAGGCGCGCGCCGCGACCTTGACCCCGCACAAGGGCTTCAAGATGGTACGGATGGATATTGCCGATACCGATGCCATGGCTGCACTGGTCAAGAATAGCGGCGCGGACTGCGTCATCCATCTGGCCGCTCAGGCCGGGGTGCGCCACTCGATCGATAATCCCTTTGCCTATGCCCATTCCAACCTGACCGGTCATCTCAGCGTGCTCGAGGCCTGCCGCCACGCGCCGCGCCTGAACCATCTGATCTATGCCTCGTCCAGCTCGGTCTATGGCGACCGCCCCTTGAACGGTCAGGGCTTTAGCGAGCATGACCCCGCCATCGCCCCCGCCTCGCTCTATGCGGCGACCAAACGCTCCTGCGAGCTGATGAGCGCCTCCTATGCCCACCTCTATGATCTGCCCCAATCGGGTCTCAGGTTCTTTACGGTCTATGGGCCGTGGGGGCGCCCGGACATGGCCTATTACAGCTTTACCCGCGAGATCATGGCGGGCCGTCCGATCAGCGTCTTTGGTCAGGGCCAGATGGCGCGGGACTTTACCTATGTGGACGATATTGTGGACGGCATCCTTGGCCTGATCCCCTGTCCGCCACCGGGCAAGGGGGCCGAGCGCCATCAGGTCTATAATATTGGCGATAGCCAGCCGGTCGGCCTGTTGAAGATGATCGAGATCCTCGAACAGGCTATTGGCATTCCGGCCAAGAAAATCTTCACCGACATGCAGGCCGGGGACGTGACCGCGACCTTTGCTGACATTTCCAAGATCGCAGCGGTGACGGGCTATAGGCCCACCACACCGCTTGAGGTGGGTCTGCCGCGCTTTGTCGAATGGTATCGGCACTATACGCCCGACGCCTAGCGCTCGCCCTAGGCAAACTGCGCCGAGTCAGATGCGTCACCCCGGCAAGATTGGCTGAACACGGGGCAACGATCAAAAGGCGGCTCTAAAAAACTTTAAACCATTACATAGAGTTATATGATCATGGGCCAGCGGAATTTGTGGCTCTGATCTTGCTGCGGCGATGGGATCGACAGGTCCTAGCCGGAGCCCCTCATGGCCCTCACCTACCCCATCCGTCCCGTAGCTCGGCCGATTAGCCTTAGGGTGCCACGCCTCTTTGATATGCTGGTCGCGACCTTGATCTTCACGGTCCTAACCTAGGGGGCTAGTCCTCCGCCACCGATCCGGGCAGGCGTGAACGGCTATTGAGCCACATGACCCCCAATAGGTCCGACAGAGACGCCCAAAGACGACCAAGATTGGTATATTTCGAAGCCCCCGCCATGCGCGCGCGGTGACCGACCGGCTCGAACGCGACCTGATAGCCCTCGCGGATCATCAGGGCGGGCAAATAGCGGTGGATGTGATCGAAATAGGGCAGCCTCAAAAAGGCCTCGCGGCGGAAGGCCTTTAGGCCGCATCCCGTATCGGCGGCCCCGTCCTTGAGCAGGCGCTTGCGCACACCGTTTCCGACCTTTGAGGCAAACTTCTTGGCCAGACTGTCCTGACGCTTCACCCTCTGTCCACCCACCAAAGCCACCGGCTCTGGGCTCGCCAAAAGACGGGCGGCCAAGCGCGGAGCGTCAGCAGGATCGTTCTGGCCGTCACCGTCCATGGTCACCACAATGCTTGCGCGAGCGGCCAAGATTCCGGTGCGAACCGAACGGCTCTGACCGCTATTGCGCTGATGGGACAGGACGCGAAGGCTTGGCAATTCGGCCTTCAAAGCGATCAGATCGGCTCTGGTCGAATCGGTGCTGGCATCATCGACAAAAATCATCTCATAGGCCTGACCCGCAAAAGCAGCGGCAATTTCTCGCGCCAGAGGGCCGACATTGCCGGTTTCGTTGAACACCGGCACCACGATGGAAACGTCAGGGGTCATGGGATCCTATCCAAATTCGCTCCCCTCATAACCGGTTTCGCAGGCCAAGGGCAGAGGGGCGATGCAAGACCAAGACGTATGCCAAATTCGGCGCTATCTTGACCCTATGATGAACTCCTTTCTGGATCGTTGGTCGAGCGGTGCGCGCGGCCCCATAGTGGCGGCGTTGATCGCCATGATCGCTGGCCTGCCGGGCGTCTTTGCCCTGCCGCCGCTGGATCGCGATGAGTCGCGCTTTGCTCAGGCCACAGCGCAGATGCTCGAGACTCGAGACTTCGTCAAAATCAACTATCAGGACCAACCGCGCGATAAGAAGCCCGTCGGCATCCATTGGCTGCAGGCGGCCAGTGTCAGCCTCTTTTCCGGCGTCGAAGCCCGCCAAATCTGGGCCTACCGGATTCCGTCACTGCTCGGGGCGATGCTGGCGGCTGCGGCCTGCGCCTGGGGCGCTGCGGCCTTCTTTGGTCCGCGCGGGGGACTGATTGCCGGGGCCGTTCTGGGCGCGACCTTTCTTCTGTCGACCGAGGCCTCTATTGCCAAGACCGACGCGGTCCTGTGCGGGGCAACAACCCTGGCCATGGCCGCCTTGGGCCGTCTCTACGCCGCCTCACGCGGTGAGGGGTCTGAGGGATGGCGAACGCGGATCCTATTCTGGCTCGGCCTATCGGTCGCAACCTTGGTCAAGGGTCCGGTCGGACCGATGGTGGTCGCCCTTGCTGGCCTGAGCCTGTGGGCCGCAGATCGCAAGGCGCCTTGGGCTAAGGACCTCGGCTGGATCTGGGGTCTGGTGATCTTTGCCGCCATTGTCGGGCCTTGGGCCATTGCCATCACCGTGGCAACGGACGGGGCCTTCTGGGGCGCAGCCATCGGGGGCGATCTGGCCCCCAAGCTGGCCGGAGGTCATGAGAGCCATGGCGCGCCAACTGGCCTTCACACCCTGCTCGCGCCCTTCTTGACCTTCCCGACGGGGTTCATGCTACCGGCTGCCATGATCCTGGGCTGGACCCATCGTAAGGAACCGGGCGTACGGTTCGCGCTCTGCTGGTTGATCCCCTCTTGGCTGGTGTTCGAGGCCATGCCCACCAAACTGGTCCACTATACCCTACCCACCTATGGGGCCTTGGCGTGGCTGATTGCGGCGGCGAGTCAGCAGCCGATTGGACGGGTCGGTCGCTATGGCGGCGCAGCCCTGTCGGTGCTTGGAGCCGCCGTTTTTGCGACTGTGAGCATCTTGGCCTTAGCCCGCTATGGCGGCCCCGGGGACCTGACGGCTGCGGCCCTAAGCGCAGCCCTCTTTGCGGCCGCCGGTCTTGCAGGTACCCTCCTCTTAATCCGCGAGGCCCCCGTCGCAGCCTTGGCTGTAGCGGGCGGGCTCGGAATAGCCGCCCATGGCGTGCTTGCAGGTGTTTTGGTCCCCGGGCTCGATCCGCTGATGCTATCCAGTCGCACCGCAAAGGCCCTCGATAGGGCGGGTCTGGCCCCGCGCTCGGGCCTCATCACAGGCCCGGTGACGGTGGCGGGCTATGCCGAGCCCAGTCTGGTCTTTGCCCTTGGCACCAACACGATCTTGGCCGATGGAGCGGCCGCTGCCACCGCCCTAGCCGAAGGACGACCCGCCATCGTCGAAAGCCGCGAACAGGCTGATTTCGACAGGGTCATGGCTCAAAACAAGACCAGAGCGGAAAGGGCCGGAACGGTCTCGGGTGTGAACTATTCCAATGGCCGAGAGACGACCTTGATCCTCTATCGCCCCCTTTCAGACACCCCCGCTGCGGAGCCTCGCTAATGTCTCGCTTCATCACAGTGGTCGAGGTCGGCCCACGCGACGGTCTGCAAAATGAAAGCGTTCTGCTTGAGCCCGCCGAGAAGCTCGACTTCATTGCGCGGCTCGAGGCCTGCGGCGTTCAGCGGATCGAGACGGTCTCCTTCGTCAATCCTCGCCGTGTGCCTCAGATGGCGGGGGCCGAAGAGATCGCTGCAGCGCTGAGCCCTAGCTTGGGCCGGTCCCGCATCGGCCTTGTTCTCAATCTGAAGGGCTGGGAGCGCGCGGTTGCCTCGGGCTGCGACGAGGCCAATGTCGTGGTCTGCGCCAGCGATGGGTTCGGCATTCGCAATCAAGGCTCGACGACCGACGAGCAGATGGCAGTCCTCGCCCAGATTATGGACCTGAAAAGGGCCAATGGTGGGCCGCCAGTGACCGTGACCCTCTCAACGGCCTTTGGCTGTCCCTTTGACGGCGAGATCGAACAGGATCGGGTCACCAGCCTTTGCCAAGAGGCGGCTGCTCTCGGCGTAGATGAGGTGGCCATCGCCGATACGATCGGGGCCGCCGATCCGTGGATGGTGCGTCGGCGCGTTGAAGCGGTCCGCAAGGTGATTGGCGACAAGCCCCTTCGCCTTCACTTCCATGACACCAGAAATACCGGCCTCGCCAATGCCTATGCAGGGGTTGAAGCGGGCGTAGACATCTTGGATGCCTCCTGCGGCGGGATCGGCGGCTGCCCCTTTGCGCCGGCCGCAACGGGCAATATCGGCACAGAGGACCTGGTCAATATGCTGCACCGGGGTGGGTATGAGACCGGCTTAGATTTGGAGCGGCTTATTCAGACCGGACAATGGATCTGTGAGCGCTTGGGTAAGACCCCGCCCTCGTCGTTGGCCCGCGCCGGAGCCTTTTCATTAAAGGCGGCGATTTAGGCCCGACGGCGCAAGAGGGGCCTCAGGACGGAGACCAGAAGAATCAGAGGCGACATGAGCGTCGCTGAAATCCGTCGCCATGGATTGTCTGCACGCTTGCGGAAATAGCGCGCGAGGCCCAGACCCTTCCAATATTCGACCTTTACCGGGTGGGTCAGGCTGGTTGAACCCAAGTGAATGACCTCGGCGGAAGGTTGGAACATCACGGTTCCACCCATACGGCGCGCGCGCCAGCACAGGTCTATATCTTCGACATGCAGGAAATAGCCCTCATCGAAGCCACCCAACCGCTCAAAATCAAGCTGACTGGCGCAGAAACAGGCTCCAGAGATGGTTGGCACAGCCACCGGCCCCGTTGGCAATGGCTCTTTTTCCCGATGGATTTCAAAGCGCGATAGGCCGGGGATCCGTGTCGCCAAATGGCTGAAGGTTAGGATTGTCGTCAGGGGGGAAACCTCGCCCCGCCGCGAACCGCGCTGCTCTGTACGATCCTTGTTCAAGACCCGTGCGCCGACAATACAGGGCGACGGCTGACCATCTGTGGCCAAAACCAGCTGGCGGATACAGTCGGGCTGCAAGAAGGCGTCGGGATTGAGAAAGACCAGCGCCCGACCCCGAGCCGCCTTGGCTCCCATATTGGCACCGCAGGCAAAGCCGACATTGCCATGTCCCTGAATCAGCTGAACCTTCGGCTCACGCGCCGCAATGGCCCGTAGCAAAATCTCGTCTTCCACCGGTGAGCCGTTATCGACAATGACGAAATCATCGACGAGGGCCTCATCTAAAACATGCTGCAGGCTGGACATTAAGGCTGGCCCGGTGCGGTACACCACCATGATCACAGACACACGGCATTGGGCAGGAGCTTTAGACTCCGTCCCAAGCCCGTGGCTTGCGCTCGCCTTTAATATGCCAACCAGTTGATTCATGCCGCTGTCGGCTCCATCAGATCCGGGGGCGTAGCCTGATGCGTGAGGGTGCTCAACGCATCCGACAGCGTCAATATAGTCTGACCATCAGAGCCAAGATGACGCAGCGCGACTTGGCCGGTCTCAGCCTCCTTGCGGCCAACGACGCAGATCACAGGGGTCTTGGTGAGACTATGTTCACGGACCTTGTAGTTGATCTTTTCGTTACGAAGGTCAGTTTCCACGCGCAGTCCCGATGCCGCCAAGGCTGCCGCAACCGTGCGAGCATAATCATCAGCGTCCGAGGTTATGGTTGCCACAACCACCTGAACGGGCGCAAGCCAAAGTGGGAAGGCCCCGCCATAATTCTCGATAAGAATTCCCAAAAACCGCTCAAAAGTGCCCAATATGGCGCGATGTAACATTACTGGTCGCACTTTCGCACCATTTTCTGCGATATATTCTGCATCCAGACGTTCAGGCGTTACAAAATCCAACTGGAGCGTGCCACACTGCCAAGTCCGGCCAATGGCGTCGCGCAGGTGGAACTCGAGCTTCGGACCATAGAAGGCCCCCTCATTGGGCAGCAGCTCAACGCTGACACCGGCGGCTGTCGCGGCCCGTTCGAGCTTGGCCTCGGCCTGATCCCAGACCTCATCAGAACCAGCACGCACGTCTGGACGAAGAGCCAGCTTGATACTGTGCAGAGTCACACCAAGCTGGTCATAGACCGAATTGAGCAGGGCGACGAAGCGCGTCGTCTCTTCCTCGATCTGTTCTTCGCGGCAGAAGATATGGGCGTCATCCTGAGTGAAGGACCGAACCCGCATGATCCCATGCAATCCGCCAGATGGCTCATAGCGGTGGCAGGAGCCAAACTCGGCCATGCGCAGAGGCAGGTCGCGATAGGACTTCTGGCCGACATTGAAAATCTGAACGTGGCCGGGACAGTTCATCGGCTTAACCGCGAGCGTATCGCCCTCGTCGGTCTCACAGACGAACATGTTCTTGCCGAACTTTTCCCAGTGCCCAGATTTTTCCCACAGGGAGCGGTCGAGGACCTGAGGCGTCTTGACCTCCTGATAGCCCTCCTTCTCCAGACGGCGGCGCATATAGGCCTCTAGCGTCCGATAGAGGGCCCAGCCCTTCGGATGCCAAAACACCATGCCCTTACCCTCTTCTTGAAGGTGGAACAGGTTCATGATCCGGCCGATGCGGCGATGGTCGCGCTTTTCGGCCTCTTCGATCCGGGTCATATGCTCGGCGAGATCAGCCTCGGACGCCCAAGCCGTGCCATAGATGCGCTGCAGTTGGGCATTGTTCTGATCGCCGCGCCAATAGGCACCGGCCAGCTTGGTCAGCTTGAAGCCCTTGCCGACATGTTTGGTGGAGGGCAGGTGTGGACCACGGCACAGATCCTTCCAAGCCGCGCCCTGATGATAGACGGTGACCGTCTCGCCCTCGGGCAGGCCACGAATAATCTCAGCCTTATAGGCCTCGCCCATGGCTTCGAATTCAGCAATTGCCGCGTCGCGGTCGACCACTTCACGCCGGATCGGCTCGTCACGCTCGACGATCTGACGCATGCGCGCCTCGATCTTGGGCAGATCATCGAGGCTGAAGGGCTCATCGCGCGCAAAGTCGTAATAGAAGCCGTTCTCGACATTCGGACCAATGGTCACCTGCGTGCCGGGGAACAGCTCTTGAACCGCTTGAGCCAAGACGTGGGCCGTGTCGTGACGAATCACCTCTAGGGCGTCCTCAGCATCACGGGTCAGAATCTCAATCTTGCCGTCCGTCAGGAGGTCAGCGGTCAAGGGGCGGTCGAGATCGAGCAAGGTCCCGTCCAGCTTGATCAGAACTGCTTTCTTTTCCAGAGACTTGGACAGGCCAGCGGCCACATCACGGCCACGGGTCCCGGCGGGGTAGGACCGTACCGAACCGTCGGGGAACACAAGATCAATCATTCATCACACTTCCATATGGTCGTGGCCTTACGACCATCACGCAATTTAACCCCCTCCTCGCGCTCAACCGGCGGAGGCGGATCATATCCCCATGGCACGCCGGGTCGACAGCGACAGATGCGCTTGATCGCGAGACCCGCCCCCCGTAAGGGGCCGTGATCGATCAAGACCGCTGCGGCATATTGCGAACAGGTCGGCTCAAACCGGCACTGCCGCCCAATCAGGGGCGATAGGATCAGCTTGTAGGCCTTAAGCCCGAAGCCGATAAAGCGGTCATAGAGGCTGATCATATCGCCATCATATCGATTCAACGCTCATAGTCAGGGATTCCGTCGTACCACTCTCACATGATCACGCCAACCGGATGTGAGCCCTCTGCGCGACCTTTAAGGTCGCGAGCGGCTCTTTTCATTGACGAATCTTAGCGATTTCAGCCGCCGTCAATGCCGCCTCAAAGGCCAAAAGGGTTGAGGCATGACGCGCGGGATAGTCTTTGACTGGCGCAAGCACGCCCAAATCTGCGAACCGCCCCTCAGGCGCTGGACCAGCCTCCTTGAGCATGGCCCGCAAGCCATCTCTTGCCTGACCAATCTCCTCGACCGTAGCGCCGATGATATTGGCCCCTAAAATTGCCGCTGAGGCTTGGCCCAAGGCGCAGGCCTGAACCTCTTGTGCAAAATCACTGACCCGGCCATCGGTGAGATTAAGATCGACAATGATCCGGCTACCGCAAAGCTTGGCCACCTTCTCCGCCGAGGCTTGCGGCGCAGCCAACCGCCCTGCCCGGGGCATATTGGCCGCCAAGGCCAGAATGCGGCTCGAATAGAGGTCGTCGATCATTCGGCTAAGATGGGCTCTCCGCCCCGTTCGATCCACAGGGCCTGAGCACGATCTCTCATGGCATCGCCCATGAGCTTGTAACCGGCCCGCAGGCGGCGTTGGAGCCGATTGCCGACATAGGGACCGAGCAGGCCGCGAAACACCTCGCCATTGGCAAAGATACTGCCGGTCTCACTGACCGCTTCAATCTCAAAATAGCGCTGGGCCCGGACCAGGCCGCCCATCCAGGCCATATGCCAATAGATGTGGCTGTGGGGGACCCATTCGGTAATGCGCGGCCGCAGGACCTCTTCCTCACCACCGGGCAGGAGTTGCTTTAGGGTCAAGACCTCACCAATGCGCACACTGCCTTGAACCTCAGGATAGAGGGGGTTCCACTGGGTCCAGTTCTCAATGTCATAGAGAACCTCCCAGACGATCTCAGCAGGCGCGGCAATACCGGCGCGATTTTCAAAAAAGCTGGTCATTGTCCCTTCCCGGTCGTTGCAGATCGATTGGCGCGGGGCCTAGTCATTTGAGGAATCTCTAAAGCGCCATGTCGCGCCCTGAGGGCCGTCCATTACCACGACATTTAGAGCGTTTAACGCATCGCGAATGCGGTCCGCCGCAGCAAAGTCCTTATTGGCCCGCGCCTCCTTGCGGGTTTGCAAAAGGGCTTCGACCTGCGCACTGAGATCTTCATCCGCGCCGCCCTTGAACCAGGCATCAGGATCGGCCTGAAGAAAGCCCATGACGCCCGCGAGGGTCATCAGCTTGCCCTTATGTTCCGGCCCATCCTCAGTGCCATTGCGAATGGAACGATCCAGATCGTCGGCATAGGCAAAGAGGCGGCTAAAGGCCAAGGGCGTGTTCAGATCATCCATCAGCGGGGCGAGGACCTCGTCATCTTCGAGAATGTCCATATTGACCGCCTTGGCCCGCTGCAGCACGCCATAGAGACGGTCCAACGCCTTGACCGACTGCTCGAGCAGCTTGGCGGTCCAGTCCAGTGGCGCGCGATAGTGACCCGACAGAAGCGCCCAGCGGATCGCCTCTCCGGGCACCTGCTGCACCAGATCATGGACCAAGAGCACATTGCCAAGGCTCTTAGACATCTTCTCAGCGTCCATGGTCAGGAAGCCATTATGCATCCAATAGCGGGCATAGACCGGATGTTCATGACCCGGACCCGCCTTGGCGCAGACGCTTTGCGCGATCTCATTCTCGTGGTGAGGGAAGATCAGGTCGTGACCCCCGCCGTGAATGTCGATGGGTGAGCCAAGAGCCGCCTCGACCATAGCCGAACATTCAATATGCCAGCCCGGACGTCCGGGACCAAAGGGGCTGTCCCAAACCGGTTCGTTTGGCTTGGACGGCTTCCAAAGGACGAAGTCGGCCCCGTGCCGCTTATAGGGAGCCACCTCGACCCGCGCGCCGGCAATCATATCGTCGAGATTGCGGCCCGACAGTTGCCCATAGGCGTCATAGTTTTGGGTGTCGAACAGCACATGGCCCTCGGCCTCATAGGCCGCGCCCTTGGCCAGCAAACCGCTGATCATGGTGATGATGTCGCCCATATGCTCGGTCGCACGCGGCTCCAGATTGGGCCGAAGGGCGAGAAGAGCGTCCATATCCGCGTGATAGGCGGCGATATAGCGTTCCGTAATCACACCGATCTCAACGCCTTCTTCCGTGGCCTTAAGATTGATCTTATCGTCAACATCCGTGAAATTGCGCGCATAGACCACCGCGTCCTTGCCATAGAGACGGCGCAGCAGGCGATAGAGCACATCAAACGCCACCACCGGCCGGGCATTTCCGACATGGGCATAGTTATAGACCGTCGGCCCACAGACATAGAGCGTCACCCGCTTACGGTCGCCAGGTTCAAAGGCGCGTTTGTCGCGGGCCAAGGTGTCGTGGAGCGTCAGGGTCATGGACATCATTCAAAACGAAGTTGGGGCTGAGTTGGGCTAGCCAAAGGCCAGTTTAGGCCCATATAACTATTTGTCCTGCGACTAGCCATCACAGGTTTCCACCGCACTGATCCGATCGGGCTTTCCGGTCGTAGAGGTGCAGGGTGCCACGCGTCATCCCGGAACCCTCGTTCCGGCGCAACTCAACCCGAAGGACACTTCCATGGATGCTCTGGCAAAAGACCGGACCCTCATTGGCACGACTGGTTCAGACGCAGAAGGTCTGATCAAGCCAACCCGCGAAGAGGCCATGGCCGCTGTTCGCACCCTGCTTGCTTGGGCCGGTGATGATCCGCGCCGCGAGGGCCTGCTCGATACGCCGAAGCGTGTTGTCGAGGCCTTTGGCGAATGGTTCCAAGGCTATGATCAGGACCCATCCGTCGAACTGTCTCGCACCTTCGAAGATGTCCAAGGCTATGACGATATGGTCATGCTGCGCGGCATCGAGGTGGAGAGCCACTGCGAACACCATATGGCCCCGTTCATCGGCAAGGCCTATGTCGCCTATATGCCGACCAACCGGGTCGTTGGCCTGTCGAAATTGGCACGGGTTGTCGAGATCTATGCCAAGCGCCTCCAGACCCAAGAAACCATGACCCAGCAGATCGTGGATGCGATCAATGAAAGCCTCGATCCGGCGGGCGTTGCGGTCATGATTGATGCGGAGCACCAGTGCATGTCGACACGCGGCGTTCACCACCGCCATGTCAGCACCATCACCACGCGGTTCACGGGCCTGTTCAAGACCAACCAAGCCCTGCAAGATCGTTTCCTCGCCCTCGCAAGCCGGGGCTGATCGCCTTGGCAACCTTTCCCGTGGCCGTCGACAAAGAGGCGCTAGAGCGCGGCGTCGATCTCGCCCCTCGGTTTGACGAGAAGGGCTTGGTCGCGGTGGTCGCAACCCATGCTGAGACCGGTGAAGTGTTGATGTTGGCCTGGATGAATGCCGAGGCCCTGAAGCTGACCGTCGATACGGGAGAGGCCCACTATTTCAGCCGTTCACGTCAAGCCCTTTGGAAAAAGGGCGAAACCAGCGGCCAGGTTCAACGGGTGTCAGAACTGCGGGTCGATTGCGATCAGGATGCGGTTTGGATCAAGGTTTTGCCACAGGGCGACGGCGGGGCCTGCCACGTCGGCTTTCGATCCTGCTTTTACCGCGCACTGGACCAGGGCAAGCTTGTTGAGCGCGATTAAGGCCCTCTAGGGACCTTAACGCGGCTTGGGCGGTGGCCCCGTCACCGCATCAATCACGCTTCTTAGCCCTGCCAAGACGACCTTACGGGCCTCTTGGCCCTCTTCCGTATCATCATGACGCATCAGGCGCAGGGCGTTCATGTGAGCTTGAAAGGCGGGGGAGCTCCATTTTCCAGCCTCTCGTGACCGATCAATCAGTTCACACAGGCTGTAGGCCGCCTCGCCCATCTGAACCTTGCCGAAGGCGCCGGCCAGAGCGAAAATTTCGTTGGCGACATTATAGCAATTGGTCAGGGCCTCAGGATTGGGGTCGGCGGTTACGGCCGCCGCACTGTCCAAGAGCTGAAGGACCTTCTTGTCCATCGCCCCGAGCACCTTGTCGCGGATGGATTCCATGTTGGCTTCAGCGTCATCCATCGCCTCTTGAACGGTCTTGCCGCCCGGAAGCTTGATCAACTTTGAAAGCCGGTTTTCAAATCGGCGTCTTGTTACCGTCACAGCTGCGCTTTCTGAGGCTGGAGCAAGGAATCAATAGCGTCTTGAGACATGTTCGGCGTGTTCGCCATGCCCACTTCCAAGGGCAGGTCATCTGCGCGGCGGCCTTCGGTTCCGGGCGGTGGCCCAACAAATTTGAACCGTCGGTCAGGCCCACAATAGGTCGGACACTCGATAAAGACCCGGTTTTCCCGCGCCACCCAAATCACCCGATCCAGAAGTACGCGCGGAACGATAGGCTTAGCCACCAAGAAGCTGGCACCGCAATCGCGCCCCATGGTCACATTCGAAACTTGGGTATGGCCTGACATTAAAATGACCGGCGCGGCGCAGTTTGGCTCAATTTTTGAAGTTCGCAGCCACTTCACAAAGTCGTAGCCATCCATGTCCGCAAGTTGAGCGTCGATGATGATCAGGTCCAGCAAATGGCTCTTGACCATATCCATCGCGGCCGCACCCGCCATGGCGCGGAGCGGCGTGCGCACGCCAAATCCGCCGAGCACCTGAACCAAAATATCCATGCCTTGAGGACTGGAATCCATCAACAGAACGGTAGCCCGCTCGAGGTTGATCTTGGATTTAGGATTGGTGGGAGGAGTCGCCATGCCTCGTCCCTAAAACAGGTCGACATCGCCGGGCTTGGTCGCCACGGCAATACGATCTTCTGCCCGGCGGCCAAAACGGCGCACGGAGTGATCGAGGGTTAGATTTTGACTGGCGAGGGCGGGATTGACCCTCCATTCCGGAGACAGGCTCGGACCAAGCGCTTCGAGAAAGGATGACAGGGCCGATAGGCGTTGAACCAAGGAATCCAGACCTTGAGCCTGAATGATCCGCTCTGCGCCATTGGCCCCTTGAGAAGAGGTCATCAGTTCCGCCACCAGCCCTTGGAATCGATTGCCCATGCCGGCAAGATCGCGGGCCTCAAGGGCTGCGGTCTGAATCACTTCGGACAGGCAAACCTGACCATCAGAAGGGTCGAGCGCCTGAGTTGGACTGACGGGTGTCATGATCAAAAGAGCTCCAAAGCGCCCGAGTCCACAGGGGCAGCCGGCTTGGTCCGACGCTCTGTTTCAAACACACTGGCCTCATCCTTGGCTAGTGCCATCTGTCGCACCCGGCCAGAAATGGGCCAGAATTGAATCCGCCTCGCCCGTTCGCCGCCCAAGCTTCCGCCAGCAAAGTTGATGCCTTCCTGTTTCAGATAGCGCTCGGCAAATCGGGCATTCTGGTCGCCAATATCGGTCAGCCCGCTAATAACGCGTGCGCCGCCAAAGAGCTTGGCCTGAAGGCGTTCACGCCGCGCGCCTTGCCGTAGGAGGCCATTGACGAGAACCTCCATGGCGTAGGCCCCATACCGGACCGAGTCCGTCGTCACATCCTCGCCCTCACCGCCGGGCAGCAGGAAGTGGTTCATGCCGCCAAGACCGGCTAGGGGATCACGAATACAGGCCGCGACACACGAGCCGAGGATGGTGGTCAGCATGACACTGGGATCATCGGTAACATAGTGCTCGCCCTGAACCACGTGCACACGTCGTTCAGGAAGGGTGACCAAATCCTGCTCGCGTGAAACGTTGCTCATGTCAGGGGCCCGAAGACCGCTTCGATCTTTTCTTTCAAAATGGTCACGGTGAAGGGTTTGACCAGATAGTTATTGACCCCAAACTGCACGGCGCGCTGCACCAGTTCACGGTCTGCACGGCCGGTCAGCATGATGAAGGCGGTCTTGGCAATCGGGGGATGGCCACGGATGGCGCGCAGCAGGGCCAGTCCATCCAACTTCGGCATGTTGAAGTCGGATATAACCAGATGGCTTGGCCGCGAAATCAGTTGCCGCAGGGCGTCCTCGCCATCCACCGCATCCCGAAATTCGGTAAAGCCCAACTGCTGCAAGCCATTACGCACCAAGGCACGCATGGTCATTTGGTCATCTACAATGAGAACAGAAATTCCCGAGGCCGCTGGCATTACGCCCTCTCCCGCCGGTCTAGATTGCAAAGATTAAGCACCATAGGGCCCAAGCGCTCTAAAGGCGCCTGCCGCTCTACCGCACCGATTTCATGGGCCACGCGAGGCATGCCATAGACCACGCAGGAGGCCTCATCCTGCCCAAGCGTTGAGGCTCCCGCCTCACGCATCGACAATAGGCCCTTGGCGCCATCCCGACCCATCCCAGTCAAGATCAGCCCGACCGATTGGCCCCCAACCGTCCGCGCGACAGACTCAAACAGCACATCGACCGAGGGGCGATGGCCATTGACCAGATCGGCGGGTTTGAGCCGACACCGCAGTTGGCCAAGCCCACTAATTTCCAAATGCTGGGCACCGCCGGGGGCCAGATAGATTTGACCGACCTCTAAGGGCGCACCCTCGCTGGCCTCGCAGACCGATGCGGCACAGCTTCTATTGAGACGCTCAGCGAAGCTTCCCGTGAAGCTGGCAGGCATATGCTGGGTGATCACGGTCGGTGGGCAGTTGGCAGGAAAATGCGAGATAATGGCCAAGAGGGCCTCAACGCCTCCCGTCGATGATCCAATGGCCAAGACCCGCCCGTCTGATTTGAAACTGTCGATCTGAGGCTTAGCGACAACCGGCTGGCTAAAGGCGCGCATCTTGGCGCGGGCCGCCGCCTTGACCTTGTCGGCGAGCTCGGCAAAGGCCTCGCGGGCGGCAATCCCGTTCATGGGCTTGCCGACACAATCAAAGGCCCCGATCTCAAGGGCCTTGAGGGTCGCCACCGCGCCATGTTGGGTCAGGGTCGAAACCATGATCACCGGCATGGGGCGCAGCCGCATAATCTTTTCGAGAAACTCCAAACCGTTCATGTTTGGCATTTCGATGTCGAGGGTAATGACGTCCGGATTCAAGGCCTTGATCGCGGTGCGCGCCTCGAGTGGATCAGAGGCTGTTCCGATCACTTCAATGGCGGGATCTTGCGACAGCACAGCCTTGATCAGCCCCCGCATGGTGGCTGAATCGTCGACAATCAGGACGCGGACAGGGCTCAAGCCTTACCCCCTACAAGCCGGTAGGTGGTCAAGCCATCTGTTTCCAGCAGCGCCGTCGCAGGCCCAGAGACCCGCTCGGAATGGCCAATATAGAGCCGCCCACCGGGGCTCAGAAGTGGGGCATAGCGGCTCCAGATCCGGGCTTGGGTCTCTTCTTCGAAATAGATCACCACATTGCGGCAGAAGATGATGTCGAAGGGGCCCTTCATCGGCCACTGGCCCATCAGGTTCAGTTCGCGGAACGTCACCAGTTCCCGTGCCGCCTCGCCGACGCCCCAACGCTTGAAGGCGTCAGCCGGATTGGGCACGAACCAGCGTTTCATCAGATCGCGCGGAATGGCGGAGCAGGATTCCTCATCATAGAAACCCGCCTTGCCCTCTGCGATCACATTGGGATCAATGTCCGAGGCCAAGATCTTGATGTCATAACGGCCTGCATCCGGCAGTAGCGACAGGATGGTCAGGGCGATGGAATAGGGCTCTTGCCCGGTTGAACAGCCTGCTGACCAAATCCGCACCCGACCACCGCGCTTGGCCTGCGCCAAAAGGTCCGGCAAGACCTTGGTCTTGAGATGTTCGAAATGGTGCGGCTCACGAAAGAAGCGTGTGACGTTGGTGGTCAAGGAGGCCAACATCTTTTGACGCTCTTCGGTACCGGCTTGGCTGGCGACCAGGGCGCAATAGTCTTTGAAGGTCTTCAAACCCAAGGCCCGCAGGCGCTTTGCTAGGCGCGAATAGGCCAAGGTCGCTTTGGAATCTGGCAAGGCAATGCCGGCGTCGGCATGCAGCATGGCGGCAATATTTTGGAAGTCTTCTTGGGTGAACGGATATTCGCCCTCGACGAGATTCTTGCTCGCGCTGACGGAACGCCGGATGTCTGCCTGGTCGCTCATGCCGCTTCGGCCTCACGGTCCGGCAAGATGCGCTCCAGATAGATCAGGCTGATCATCCGGCCTTCCATCGACAGGATGCCCTTAACAAATTGCTGAACCAGATCGGAGGCCACATCGGGCGTCGACTGAATCTGATCGTCTCGCACCGTGATAATGTCACAGACGGCATCGACCAACAGGCCGACCAACTGATCTTCTATACGAGTGACAATGATGACGTGCCGCTCTGTCGGCTCGGTCATTTGAAGGCCAAGGCGCGAGCCCAGATCGACAATCGGCAAGACGGCCCCGCGCAGATTGATCACGCCGCGCACAAAGACAGGCGTTCTGGGCAAGGGCGTTGCCGGAGTCCAGCCGCGAATCTCGCGCACAGACATGATGTCGACGCAAAATTCCTGCGCGCCGATCTGGAACGAGATCAACTCGCGAACAGCACCGTTGGAGGTGGGGGTCACTGGGGTCATGGTCCTAACCTACCGTTGCCAATTTCGCGTCGCTGCGTGCCTTTTCCCGTCGCCGGGCCGCCACCACATTGTCGACATCCAAAATCAAAGCCACACGTCCATCGCCAAGGATGGTCGCGGCGGCAATGCCCTCGACCTGTCGGTAATTGGCTTCAAGAGACTTGATCACCACCTGCCGCTGGCCCTGAATGGCGTCGACCATCAAGGCCGCCCGCGCACCGCCCTCGCCTTCGACCAGCAGGGCAACGCCCTTGGTCGGATCAAGCGGCGTGGTCCGATAGCCCAGCATCGCCCCGACATCGATCAGCGGGGTGTAGGTGTCACGTATGGCAATGACATAGGCGTCTGGGCCGATGGCCCGCACATCTTGGGCCTTGGGCTGCAGGCTTTCAATGATCGCCGTCAGGGGCGCGACCAGCGTATGGTCACAGACCGACACGACCATGCCATCGAGCACCGCCAAGGTGAGCGGAAGGCTGAGGGTAAAGGTCGAGCCTTGACCGGGCCGCGAGGTGATAGCGATGCGGCCCCCGAGCCCCTGAATGGAGCGCTTGACCACATCCATGCCGACGCCGCGTCCGGAAATGTCCGACACCGAAGAGGCGGTCGAGAAGCCGGGCATAAAGATGAGGTTGTCGACATCTTCATCACTGAGGTTGGAATCGACCTCGATCAGACCCTTGTCGATGGCAATCTGGCGCACCCGCGGCCGATCAATGCCCTTACCGTCATCGGAAACTTCAATCACGATCCGGCCGCTGCGATGGACAGCCGATAGGCGCACGGTCCCTTCAGGGCCCTTACCCGCAGCAACCCGAACCTCGGGCCTTTCCAAGCCGTGATCGATAGCATTGCGGATCATATGGGTGATGGGGTCAGTAAGGCGCTCGATGACGGTCTTATCCACCTCAGTGCCTTCGCCTTCCGTCACAAGGCGCACCTGCTTGCCGGTCATGGCCGCCACTTCGCGCACCAGACGCGGCATGCGCTGGAACACCGATTTGACCGGCTGGGCGCGGATGGCCATCACACTGTCTTGAATCTCGCGGGTCAGGTGCTCGAGATCGTCCAGACCCATGGCGATGTTTGACGAGCGCGGAACGCCGCTCTCGGTCACGCGCTGGGCCAGCATGGCCTGATTGATGACCAACTCGCCGACAAGGTCGATAAGTCGGTCCACCCGGTCCAGATCGACCCGAATGGTCGCCTGTTGCGCCGCAGCCCCATGGGCTGCATCTGGAGCCACGGCCGCAGCGGCTGCCACGGGCGACGGCGGGGGTGAGGACACAGAAACAGCCGGCGCAGCGGCTAATGGCGCAGGGGCCGGGGCGGGGGGCGACGCTGGCCCAGCAAAGGCCTGCGCCATGATTACGGGTGCAGGGGCCGCCTGAACCTCAGCCTGGGCCTGCTGGATCAGGGCCATAACGTCAAAGGGCTCATCGCCACCTAAGACACCGATTTCAGCCGGGCTGACCGCAAAATCCTCAGCGGTGATGGACAGGTCGCAGTCGCCATCGACAAATTCAAAGACGTCTTGAATGTCCGATTGGCTACGGTCCGTGGTCAGAAGGATCGTCCAGGTAAGATAAGCATGTTCAGCGTCCATCTCTGCCAAGCCCGGAAGCTCGGAGCGATCAATCGAGACCTGAAGATCCCCCAGACGCTTCAATTCGCGCAGCAGCAGACCGGTTTCATTGGCCTTGGCATAGAGCGCGTTCTTGGGCCGCAGGAGCACCGTCCAGGTGCGCAGGGCCGGGCCCTCAGGCTCAAGGGAGATGATCCCCGCTGCCAAGGGGGTAAAGCCGAAATCATCGCCAAACCCGTCATCCTCGGACACGGTCAGGGGGGTGAATTCCAAACCGGGCATGTCGTCCAATTCGGCACTGACAACGGGAGCGAGCGGTGCCTCACCATTCAAGGCTTCCAGCGCCGCCGCGAGGGCTTGAGAGCGCGCCTCCTCGACCACACCGCCGTCACGGGCTGCACGGACATGGTCGGCCAGCACATCGGCGGCGCGCAGCATGACCTTAACCACATTATTATCGGGTGCGAGCTTGCCGCCACGGACATCGTCCAGCGTCGTTTCAAACACGTGGGCAAAACGTACCAGGGGCTCAAGGCTGAAGGCCCCGGCACCGCCCTTGATGGAGTGAACAGCGCGGAATACGGCATTCACCGTCTCAGAGTCGGTCTCACCCTGTTCCATGGCCAAGAGGCCAGATTCGAGCTCGGACAGCTGTTCTTCGCATTCTTGGAAGAATGTGACCTTGATCGCTTCTAACGGGTCCACGGGCAGGCGCTCCGATTACGAGGTGAGGATCAGGCCGCGACGCGACGAACAGCGTCGATCAGCTTGTCTGGATTAAAGGGCTTAACGATCCATCCGGTTGCGCCGGCTGAGCGCGCGCGCTCCTTCTTTACCGAATCGCTTTCGGTGGTCAGGACCAGGATCGGCGTCGCACGATGGCGTTCGCTCTTGCGCACTCCCTCGATAAAGCCAAACCCGTCCATGCGCGGCATATTGATATCGGTGATGATCACATCGGGCATGGCCATGGATTCAAGCACCTCGAGGCCATGGACGCCGTCCACAGCCTGCACCACGGTGAAACCCGCATCCCCCAGGGCCAACATCAGCATGTCCCGCATTGTGCGAGAGTCGTCGACGGTCAAAACGATCTTACTCACTGGACTAGCCCTGTTGAATTGACGACTGAAGATCCTCAGCACCAAACAGGCTCAAGGCCTCCTGAAATGCCGGGGACGGTGAAGAAATGGCAAAGGACACGGCGTCCGCAGCCCAGGTTGCCTGTGCTGACATCAAGACCTGCAAACACAAGCCGCCCAGACGCTGCACATTGGAGGCGTCGACATCCAACGGCATATGACGAAGGGACAGGAACTCAGATTGCAGTGGGGCTGCAGCCTTGAGGTCCAGATTTTCGATCAGTTGCAGCCTCGAAGCAGAAGCAGATTCGGTCATTTCGATCCTCTGGGTTTGGGGTCACCAAACCGAGTGCGGCGCGGTCGCAGCCGGGCGCAGGCCCCACCAAACGATAGCTATAACCACCTAAATGACAGAGGCCAGTAAACAACTCATTTAATCATGAAGTTCTAACAGACATAAGACGCCTGCGCCGCGATGGGGCACCGCGGGCACAGGTCTTGAATTGGGCGAAAATGGCGAAGGGCGACACACCGTGTCACCCCAAATCCTATGCCAATGGCTAGCTCAGTTCGCCTTGCAGATGACGGGTTGGTGCGGGGGCATCCTCGGCCTCGAGACGCTCCATCAGGGCCTCAAGCTCTTGCCAAAGGGCCTTGGGCAAACGGTCGGCAAAACGATCATAGGCGGCCGGGATCAAGGACGCCTCTTCGCGCCAGACATCACGGTCAACCGACAGGAGCAGGTCCATCTGCGCGTCAGACAGGTTCAGGCCCGATATATCAATCGCGCCCATGGCAGGCAGATTGCCAATCGGCGTGGCCTGAGCCTGCCCCTTGCCCTCAAGCCGCTCGACGATCCACTTCAGGACGCGGCTATTTTCGCCATAGCCCGGCCAGACGAACTTGCCGCCCTCGTCCTTACGGAACCAGTTGACGAAATAGATGCGCGGCAGCTTGGCGGCATCGGCCTTTTTGCCAATGGAGAGCCAATGGTTGAAATAGTCGCCCATATTGTAGCCGCAGAAGGGAAGCATGGCGAAGGGATCGCGGCGCAGCTCACCGACCTTGTTTTCTGCCGCAGCCGTGCCTTCAGAGGCGACGTTCGAGGCCAAAAACACCCCGTGCTGCCAGTTGAAGGCTTCGGTCACCAAGGGCACAGCCGAGGCCCGGCGCCCGCCAAACAGAATGGCGGAGATCGGCACGCCCTTGGGATCTTCCCATTCCGATGCGACGGTCGGACACTGACCCGCAGGGGCGGCGAAACGGGCATTGGGGTGGGCCGCAGGCTCGCCCAAGGCGGGTGACCAAGCGCGGCCCTTCCAGTCGGTCAGGCCCTCAGGCGGGCTATCAGTCAGGCCCTCCCACCAGACGTCACCATCAGCCGTCGTCGCGACATTGGTGAAGATGGTGTTGGCGTGAAGGGTCTCGATGGCGTTGCGATTGGTGTGCTTGCCGGTGCCCGGAGCCACGCCAAAGAAGCCCGCCTCGGGATTGATGGCATAGAGCCGCCCATCGTCGCCAAAGCGCATCCAGCTAATATCGTCGCCAATAGTCTCGGCCTTCCAGCCGGGAATGGTGGGTTGCAACATGGCCAGATTGGTCTTGCCGCAGGCGCTGGGGAAGGCGGCCGTCACATAATGGACGGCCCCTTGCGGCGAGGTCAGCTTAAGGATCAGCATATGCTCGGCCAGCCAGCCCTCATCGCGCGCCATGACCGAGGCGATCCGTAGGGCGTAGCACTTCTTACCCAGCAGGGCGTTGCCCCCATAGCCTGACCCATAGGACCAGATCTCGCGGGTTTCGGGATAGTGGACAATGTACTTGTCGTCATTGCAGGGCCACGGCACATCGGCCTGACCCTCGGCCAAGGGCGCGCCCAGACTGTGGACCGCAGGCACGAAGAACCCATCCTCGCCAATGGCCTCCAGCGCCGCCGTGCCCATCCTGGTCATGACCCGCATCGACACAGCGACATAGGCGCTATCAGTGATCTCAACACCGAGCGCACTAATCCGCGAACCGATCGGGCCCATGCTAAAGGGCACGACATAGAGGGTGCGGCCCTTCATGCAGCCCGCAAACAGGCCCTCAAGCTTGGCGCGCATCTGGTCTGGAGCCATCCAATTGTTGGTCGGACCGGCATCGATCTCATTTTCAGAGCAGATGAAGGTTCGGCTTTCCACCCGGGCCACATCGCGTGGATCAGAATTGGCGGCGAAGGAATTGGGCCTCTTGGCCGGATCAAGGCGCACCATGGTGCCCGATGCGACCAACCCTGCGGTCAACTGCTCCCACTCGGCATCAGAGCCATCGCACCAATGGACCCGATCAGGGGTCGTCAAGGCCGCGATCTCACGGACCCAGGCGACCAGTTTGGCATGTTTGGTTGGCGCAGGATCAAGTCCGGGAACAGAGGAAGCATTCGTCACAGGGTCGTCTCCACAATTCGATCCGACTACACCCTGTTGAACGGGCGGTAATCGACAACAAATATAACAATATCAGAGGGCTAAGGGTGCCATCCGATCCGCTACCGGTCCCAATCACTTCAATGACCTACGCCATCATCGAACCCCGCGAATTGATGGTTTAAGTCCCGAAGGGGGGGCGGGGATCAAGCCAAAAAGGTCACGTTAAAAATCCGTTTAGAAGATCAAGACCGCCGGGGCAAACCCCCGAAAGGCGACTCTGGCAATGATTACGCTGTCATCGCGAAAAATGCTGCGCCCGGACGGTCCAGCGCGGCGCGAATGCCACGTTGAGCGCGCGCGGGGCCGAATCAGCCATCCTCATCTTGCACCCAGGGCAATTGAAGCGTATCGCTCCGGCCTCTCTTTAAGAGACAGAGGAGTAATGCGATGGGGTACCGTGTGGCCGTCGTCGGCGCCACCGGCAATGTGGGCCGTGAGATGATGAACATCCTTGAGGAACTGGAGTTCCCCATTGATGAAATCCATGCCGTGGCATCACGAAAATCCGTCGGCATGGAGGTCTCCTACGCCGAGCGCACCCTAAAGTGCGTGGCCTTGGACAGCTTCGACTTCTCGACCGTGGACATCGTTCTGATGTCCGCTGGCGGCGCTGTGTCCAAAGAATGGTCCGAAAAGATCGGCGCGGCTGGCCCTGTGGTCATCGATAATTCGTCGGCCTGGCGCATGCACCCAGACGTTCCCCTGATCGTGCCGGAAGTGAATCCCGACGCCATTGAAGGCTTCCGCAAGAAGAACATTATTGCCAACCCCAACTGCTCGACCGCCCAACTGGTTGTGGCCCTCAAGCCACTGCATGACGAGGCGCGGATTAAGCGGGTTGTCGTCTCGACCTTCCAGTCCGTCTCTGGCGCAGGCAAGGAAGGCATGGATGAGCTTTGGAACCAGACCAAGGGCGTCTTCGTCCTCGGCGCGCCACCGCCCAAGAAGTTCAGCAAACAGATCGCCTTCAACGTCATCCCGCACATTGACGACTTCTTGGACGACGGCACGACCAAGGAAGAGTGGAAGATGACGGCCGAGACGCAAAAGATTCTCGACCCTATGATCCAACTGACCGCCACCTGCGTTCGGGTTCCCGTCTTTGTCGGCCATTCCGAAGCCGTCAATATCGAGTTTGAAACCCCGATGGATGAGGATGAGGCCCGCGAAATCCTACGCGAAGCCCCGGGCGTGGTGGTTTTGGATCGCCGTGAAGCGGGCGGCTATATTACGCCGGTCGAATGTGTTGGCGAGTTTGGCGTCTATATCAGCCGCATCCGCAAGGACCCGACCATCAAGAACGGTCTGAACCTGTGGTGCGTGTCTGACAATCTGCGCAAGGGCGCGGCCCTCAACGCCGTGCAGATCGCCCAGCTTCTCGACCGTAGAGGTCTGCTGGAGCGTTCGGGCTCGTGAGCCCAGAGGCCATAGAGGCCGCAGCGAAGGAACAGCGCGCTGCGGTCGCTGCGGCAATCTCTTGCTATCTGATGTGGGGGCTGATGCCCCTGATGTTCCAAGCCATGGGCCGCAGCGGCATTTCCCCTTGGGAGATCACCGGTCACCGCGCCCTATGGTCAGTCTTCTGGGCGGGCGGACTGGTGCTGCTCGCGCGGCAAGGCGGCCAGGTCATGGCCATCCTGCGCGATCCCAAGCTGATGGGCTGGTTGACCCTCGCGGCCCTATTGATCGGCCTGAACTGGCTTTTGTTCCTGATCACCGTCAATAGCGGCCATACGCTGGAGGCCAGCCTCGGTTACTATATCAATCCGCTCATGAACATGCTGGCCGGAGCGCTGCTGTTTCGCGAGAAGATCAGCCGGATAGGCACGGTGGCCATCGGCCTAGCGGTCATCGGCGTCCTGTTCCAGACCGCAGCGCTGGGCCATCCGCCCTTCATGTCGCTGGCTCTGGCCCTGTCCTTTTGCCTCTATGGGATCTTGCGCAAGCAGATCGCCGCCGACGCACAAAGCGGCCTCTTTATCGAATGTCTGGTCCTAACCGTGCCGGGCCTGGCCTACGTGGTTTGGCTTCAGATGCACGGCCAGGGCCATCTGGGTCAGGGTCTGAGTGCAACCAGCCTGCTTCTGCTGCTCGGTCCCGCGACCGTCGCCCCCTTAGCAGCCTTTGGCTGGGCGGCGAGGCGCATTCCCTTGTCGACCATGTCGTTCCTACAGTTCATTGGTCCAACGGTGCAGTTCGCCATCGGGCTGGCCAATGGCGAGGCCTTCACGCCCCTGCGCGCCCTCTCCTTCGTCTTTATCTGGACGGGCGTGGCGGTCTTTGCTTGGGGCGCTTGGCAAAGATCGCGGCCTCAAGATCAAGCCGCGACCTAAGGGTTCAGACCCGCTTGAGCGGGCCGACCCCGCCGCTCTGCTCGGGCGTCACGACCCATGAGGCAAGGGTCTTGGTTTCGAACTGTTTGCGCACCACGGTTGAGACCGCCATCAGATCACCGCGCGCACTGTCCTTGGTCAGGGTTAGGAGCACAAAGCCCTTAGCCGACTGATCGGTAAACAGAACCTCTGGATTGCGGCTGACATAGGCCTC
>CANCJE010000020.1 GCA_947378235.1 Caulobacteraceae bacterium
AGTGGTCCATGTCGATGCGGGCTTCCACATGGTGGGCCTGCCGGACGGGTTTGAGGGGTAAGAGAACATCCTCGTCCTTCGACAGGCTCAGGATGAGGATGAATGGAACGCAGGCTTCTAAGTCTTCCTCATGCTGAGCCTGTCGAAGCGCGAGGAAGCGGAACCCCAATTCCCGTGTTCCCCGCGCAGGCGGGGAGCCAGACCCTTACACTCCAACGCTAATCGAACCACTGGATCCCCGCTTTCGCGGGGAACGCGGTGGAGAGAGTGTGGATGTACCCCCTCACCCTACCCTCTCCCCCAGGGGGGCGAGGGATAGAACCGATTAGCCCTCTCCCTGTGGGAGAGGGTGGGGTGAGGGCCTTGTTTTGGGGATGCGAGGGCTAAACCCCGTCCATCAAATCGGCGAACCGTTGGAAGATGTAGAGCGAATCTGTCGGTCCGGGGGAGGCTTCGGGGTGGTGTTGGACGCTGAAGACAGGCTTTCCTGTCAGGGCGATCCCGGCATTGGTGCCATCGAACAGCGACACATGGGTCTCTTCGACGCCGGAGGGCAGGCTGTCTCGGTCCACAGTAAAGCCGTGGTTCATTGATACGATCTCGACCTTGCCGGTGGTCAGGTCCTTGACCGGGTGATTGGCCCCGTGGTGACCCTGATCCATTTTGGCGGTCTTGGCACCGAGGGCGAGGGCGAGCATCTGATGGCCAAGACAGATGCCGAAGACGGGCTTGCCGCTGGCGACCAAGGCTTGGATTTCGGGCACAGAATATTGGCCGGTCGCTGCCGGATCGCCGGGGCCGTTGGACAGCATGATGCCGTCGGGATTGCGCGCCAGAATGTCGGCGGCGCTGGTGTCAGCGGGCACGACCGTCACATGGGCGCCGATGCTGGTCAGGGCACGTAGAATGTTGCGCTTAACGCCATAGTCGATGACCACGACCTGATATTTGGGTTGTCCGGCCTTGGCATAGCCCTCCGGCCAAGTCCAAAGGCCCTCGTCGAAGGTGAAGGGCTGGGTGCAGCTCGCATCCTTGGCCAGATCGAGACCGACAATGCCGCTCCAAGCCTTGGCCTTAGCGACCAGAGCGTCTAGGTCGAACACACCATCGGGGCTGTGGGCGATGACGCCGTGCGGCATGCCCTTATCGCGAATGACGCGGGTCAAGGCACGGGTGTCGACTCCGGCCAGACCGACCACGCCGCGCTTGGTCATCCATCCGGCCAGATCACCCTCTGCGCGCCAGTTGGCAGGCGGGGTTGGAACATCGCGGAAGATCGCGCCTCGGGCTGCAGTGACCGCGCCTTGGCCGAACTCTTCAAGGTCTTCGCCATTGACGCCGACATTGCCAATATGGGGGAAAGTGAAGGCCACGATCTGGGCCATATAGGATGGATCGGTGAGGATCTCCTGATAGCCGGTCATGGCCGTATTGAAACAGACCTCGCCCAGCGCGTCCCCGACCGCCCCGACCCCGATCCCTTGAAGAACGGTTCCATCGGCCAGAACCAAAACGCCCGTTGCGCCAGACATCAGCTTTGCGGTCATGTAACAAGCGCCTCCGGTTGCGACTGGGCACGGCAATGGGCGGCCAAACGGTCGTCCTGACGGGCACTATGTCATGGAATCGGCAGGAAAGCGCCCCGCCGGACAAACGGAGGCGTTACTAGGGGCGAGGCGGCCTCGGGTCAAGCCATGACGGGATCATTCGACTCTTCTATAAGGGCGGCAATAGGCAAAAGGCTTCCCCATGACCATCACCACAGTCGGCATCGATGCTGATGATACGCTTTGGCACAATGAGACGGTGTTTCGGCTGACCCAGGCGCGGTTTGCGGACCTGCTCAAGCCATGGGCCGATCAAGACCATCTGCTGGAGCGGTTGGCGGCGATGGAGCGCAAGAACCTTCAGTTCTATGGCTATGGGATTAAGGGCTTTACCCTGTCGATGCTCGAGACGGCGCTGGAACTGACCGGCGGAGATATTCCATCGGCGGTGACGCGGGAGGTCTTGGCGGCTGGCCGCGAAATGTTGTCCCATCCGGTCGAGCCCTTGCCCGGCGTTGAGGAGGCCTTGACGGCGCTAGCGGCGCGTTGGCGACTGGTCCTGATCACAAAGGGCGATCTGTTCGATCAGGAAAATAAGCTGGCAAGATCAGGCCTGGGAGACCTGTTCCATGGGGTCGAGGTGGTCTCTGAAAAGACCCCCGCATGCTACAGCGCCATCTTCTCGCGTCATGGTCCCGGCGCAGACCGGGCCGTGATGATCGGCAATTCGGTCAAGTCCGACATCTTGCCCCCCATCGCGGCGGGCGCTTGGGCGGCCTATATCCCCTATGTCATGACCTGGGCCCATGAGATGGCGGACCCGCCGGTGGACCATCCGCGCTATGTGCAACTGGCCTCGATCTCAGAAGCGCCCGAATGGGTGGCGATGGTCGAACGTCTGATGGCCGAGGGGGGGTGCAGCCCCGGGCAAGCGGCGCTATAGTCCGTCCGTGCGCTTTGATGACCGCTTCCTTGATGAGATCAAGTCCCGCCTTCGCCTCTCCGATGTGATCGGAAAAACGGTGAAGCTGCGGCGGCAGGGGCGTGAATATGCGGGCCTGTCCCCCTTCACCAAGGAAAAGTCGCCGTCCTTTTTCGTCAATGATGACAAGGGTTTTTACCACTGTTTCTCCAGCGGAAAACATGGCGACCTGATCAGCTTCCTGCAAGAGACCGAACGGCTCAGCTTCATGGAGGCGGTCGAGCGCTTGGCCGCTGAAGCCGGCGTGCCCTTGCCCGCGCAAGACCCTCAAGCCATCCAGCGTGAGAAACAGCAACAGTCCCTCACCGATTGGCTGGTCTTGGCTGCGGCGTGGTATGAAGCGGAACTTCGCCGCCCGGTCGGGTCCGAGGCACGGGCCTATCTGGATCGGCGCGCCCTGCCAGAGGCTGAGCGCACACGCTTTGGCATTGGTTATGCGCCTGCCGGTCGCACGGCCCTGAAAGACTATCTGGTTGCCAAGGGGGCGCAGCCGCGCGAGCTGGTCGAGGCCGGACTCTTGATCGCGCCCGAAGATGGCGGCGCGCCCTATGACCGGTTCCGCGACCGGATCATGTTCCCAATCACTGATCCGAGGGGCAAGGTGGTCTCGTTCGGCGGGCGAGCGCTCGATCCTCAAGCGCGGGCCAAATATCTCAACGGGCCTGAGACGGACATCTTTCATAAGGGCGACCTGCTCTATGGCCTCTATGAGGCGCGCAAGCTTCTCTCCACCGGCTCTGTTGGTGCCGCCTCAACAGGCGGGCCGGTCGATGTGGGGCTGGTGGTGGTCGAAGGCTATATGGACGTCATTGCCTGTCAGCGCGCAGGCGTCGCCGCTGTGGCCCCGATGGGCACGGCCCTGACCGAACAGCAGATGGAACGGCTCTGGCGGCTCCACCCCGAACCGACCCTGTGTTTTGATGGCGACGGGGCGGGCCAACGGGCGGCGGCGCGCTCTATCGAGCGGGCTATGCCGCTGCTCAAGGCGGGCCGATCATTGCGCTTTGCCATCGTCACCGGCGGCAAGGACCCGGATGATGTGCTGCGCGAGCAGGGGGCTGCAGCGCTCAAGGCCCAGCTGTCCCAGACCGTGCCGTTCGTAGAAGCTCTGTTCGCTCTGCAACGCGATGCCGAGCCGCTGGATACGCCAGAGCGGCGAGCGGGGCTGAAGGCGCGGCTCAGAGCAGCAGCGGCCACCATCCAAGACAAGGACCTGTCGCAAGAATATCGCAATGATCTCCTGCGCCGGGTTGATGCGCTGAATGCTCCGGCTCAAGGCGCTACAGGGCAGGGGGGCTATGGCCAAAATCGGCCAGCGCGGGCACCCTTCGTGCCGCGAAAGCCGGGTTCGGGGCCCTATGTTCCGCCCCTGATCAATACCCAAGAAGGGCGCGCGGCGGCGCGGCGTCTGTCGGCGTCTCTTGATCCTTTGGTGGCCGCGGTCGCCCAAGCCGCGCTCATGAACCCTGCCTGGCTGGACCCGGTTTTGGAGGTTTTGCAGGTCCATGGCTTTGGGGATCAAGCTCTGGACGAGTTGGCTAAAGAAATCATTCGTCTGCGTCTGGACAGTGACGTTCTTGACACAGAGGCCCTCACACGCCATCTGGCGTCTGTAGGATTCAGTATTTTGCTGAGCGAGATCGATAAGGCGGCCCTCAATGCAGGTGCCCCTTTCCTGAACCAGGATGCTTCGCTCGCAGTTGCTAGATCCCAATGGTCGCACGCCTTCGATGGTCTCATCCGAATGGCTGCGCTGGAACGTGCCCTATTGGCGGCAAAATCCGGACTGGGTTCGGGCGATGGCGCTGACGTTTCCGACGCGGCTGAGTTTATGCGGTTGAAGCTGGAACGGGACGGTCTTCGTCGCGCGATCAAGACAGGAACCTTTTGGACGGACGTCGATCCCTGAGCGCAGGGGCCTTGGCGGGCCGTCCTTACCCATTTTTCTGACGCGTGCTGAGCGCCGTCAGGACCGGAGATGCACATGAGCAATACGGCTGAGACGCAAGAAACCGAATCCAATTCTGACGGCCCCTTGCTTGACCTCACCGATGCGGGCGTAAAGCGCTTCATCAAGCAGGCCAAGACCCGTGGCTATGTGACCATGGACGAACTGAACAAGGTCCTTCCCTCCGAGGAAGTGACTTCTGAACAGATCGAAGACACCCTCGCCATGCTCAGCGAGATGGGCGTCAATGTGGTCGAGGCCGAAGAGGATGCCGAGGGCGGCGAAGTGGTGGTGCGCGAAGAAGCCGCCGTCATTGAGACCACCAAGCCTGACGCCTTCGACCGCACCGACGACCCCGTCCGGATGTACCTGCGCGAAATGGGCTCGGTTGAGCTTCTGTCGCGTGAAGGCGAAATTGCCATCGCCAAGCGGATCGAAGCCGGTCGCGACACCATGATCCGGGGTCTGTGCGAAAGCGCCCTGACCTTCGAAGCCATCATGGTCTGGCGCGAAGAGTTGGGCACCGGCCGCATCCTCCTGCGTGAAGTCATCGACCTCGAACAGACCTATGGCGGCGTTATGGGCGCGGCTGCGGCTGTGGTGGCTGAAGAGGCTGCGGCTGCAGCCCTCGAAGCCGGTCCCCAGCCTGAGCCTTCGATGGGTGATGGCGACGGCGATGGCGACGAAGATGATTTTGATGATGGGGCAGGCCCCACCGTCTCGGCGATGGAAGGCGAACTGCGCGAAGGGGTGATGGTTGTCCTCGACGCTATCGCCAGCGAGTTCGAAGCCTTCCGCAAGCTGCAAGAAAAGCTGGTCATGAGCCGCCTGCGCGGTGAAGACCTGCCCGACGCCGACCGCAAGGGCTACGAGGCCCGCTCGGCGGTGATCATTCAGCACCTCAAGACCTTGAAGCTGAACAATAATCGTATCGAGGCCCTGGTCGATCAGCTCTATGCCATCAATCGGCGACTGATTGCTTTGGAAGGGCGATTGCTGCGTCTGGCCGATTCCTACGGTATTTCGCGCTCCGAATTCCTCAAGGCCTATTACGGCTCCGAACTCGATCCCAACTGGAACGAGAAGGTCCGTGAGTTGGGTGTGCGCTGGACCAAGTTCGCTGAGAATGATGCCAGCCAGATTGGCGACATCCGCCAAGAAATCGCTGTGCTGGCCACCGAGACCGGCGTACCGATTGATGACTATCGCCGCATCGTCCAGACCGTCCAGAAGGGCGAGCGCGAGGCCCGTCAGGCTAAGAAGGAAATGGTCGAGGCCAACCTGCGTCTCGTCATCTCCATCGCCAAGAAATATACCAACCGCGGCCTGCAGGTCCTCGACCTCATTCAAGAAGGCAATATCGGCCTGATGAAGGCGGTTGATAAGTTCGAATATCGCCGGGGCTATAAGTTCTCGACCTATGCGACATGGTGGATCCGTCAGGCCATCACCCGCTCGATTGCTGACCAGGCTCGCACCATCCGCATCCCGGTCCATATGATTGAGACGATCAACAAGATCGTCCGCACCAGCCGCCAGATGCTGCACGAGATCGGCCGCGAGCCGACGCCCGAAGAGCTGGCCGAAAAGCTGGCCATGCCGCTGGAAAAGGTGCGCAAGGTCCTCAAGATTGCCAAGGAGCCCATCTCTCTCGAAACCCCCATCGGGGACGAGGAAGACAGCCACCTCGGCGACTTCATCGAGGACAAGAACGCGGTCCTGCCCATTGATGCAGCCATCCAGAGCAATCTGCGTGAAACCACCACACGGGTTCTGGCCTCTCTGACACCGCGTGAAGAGCGTGTCCTGCGCATGCGCTTTGGCATCGGCATGAACACCGACCACACCCTCGAAGAGGTCGGTCAACAGTTCAGCGTCACCCGCGAACGTATCCGCCAGATCGAAGCCAAGGCCCTGCGCAAGCTTAAGCATCCCAGCCGGTCGCGGAAATTGCGGAGCTTCTTGGATAGTTAAGGGATTGGGGGGCTTGGGTTCCCCCCTTCCTCATGCTGAGCCCGTCGAAGCAAGAGGAAGTGGGACTCCCCGTCTTCCCCGCGCAGGCGGGGACCCAGACCCTTTCGCACAGGCGGTTATTAACCCGCTGGACCCCGACCTTCGCGGGGAACGCGGCGGAGAGGGCCGGGCATGAACACCCCCTCACCCAACCCTCTCCCCCAGGGGGGGCGAGGGCTTATCTCTTCTTAGCCCTCTGCCTGTGGGAGAGGGTTGGGTGAGGGCCTTACCTGTTGTCTTCACCGCGTCATGGCGGGCGTTAGGTCTTTGCCCTTCCACTCCGGGCCGGGCTCAATAGGAAGTCAAATCCCAGCAATCGATTCTCGATTCGCCCCCTGATTCTCGAACGGAAAGACAAATTCCTTGTGGATAAGGGGGGAATTTTCAAACTATTTCCGCGATTTAGGCGTGTAAAAGCTATCTTATAAGTCACTGATTGGGCTAGAAAAATTTGAAATGGCCGGTTTGGGGCGGGAGCGCCGTTGCCTCTGTCATTGACCGAAGCGGTTGCGAGACCGCTCTTGGACTGACATAAGACCGTCATAAGACGGACTGCGGTTGGGACCTTGAGAGGTGTCGGCCACCGGTACCAAGGCCTTAGAGAGATCGGGTTTTGGCATCGACTACAGGGGGGCGCACTGGCCCTCGCCGTACAGGATTAGACAGTTTTGACCCTTGTAACTGATGCTCGCGCTGATCTGCGCGCGCTGATCGTCGCCGCATCTCTGGGATCGGCTTTCGGATTAGCGCTCGGTGGCCTCTACCTCGCAGGTGGGCTGGCACAAACGGCTTCAAGCCATGCCAAGATCGAACGCCTTGCTGATGCCGCATCGTCGGGCTTTTCAGACACAGCATTGACCGAGCAGGCCGGGATGGCCGATGCCGGCGCCTTGCAGATTGCTCGCCGTCACGACCGGAATTTCGTTGCCACTGATGTTGACCAGGAGCGCCAAGCGGCTCTGTTCGCCTTGCGTCTGGAGCGGCGCTCGACCATGGACAGCCGCTCGCAAGGCCGAATTGATGCGCGAGGCCTGCTCATGCGGGCAAGCTATAGTGAAACCACCCGGCTGAGCTTGCCACCTCTGCGCGGTGGCCGTTTCAACGCCCTGACCGGCGCACGGGAATTGGACTGCCTAACCCAAGCGGTCTATTACGAAGCGCGCGGCGAGACCCCATCAGGTCAAGCGGCTGTGGCACAGGTGGTGCTCAACCGTTTGCGCCATCCAGCTTTCCCAAAGACCATTTGCGGCGTTGTGTTCCAACGCGCTGATCATCGTGGCGGCTGCCAGTTCAGCTTTGCCTGTGATGGCTCCATGCGGCTGCCGCTCGACCGGGCGGCTTGGCATCGGGCTGAGCGCGTCGCGTCGCGGGCTCTCGACGGCGTGACCGTCTCCCAAGTCGGCAAGGCAACGCACTTCCACACCACCTCGGTATCGCCGGAGTGGGGCGCAAAGCTCCTCCGCGTGGCTCAGGTCGGCCTGCACATCTTCTATCGCTTTGGCAGCGGCACCTATGTTCCCGCCCTGCCTATTGATGGACCAAACCTGGCGGCTCCGGCCTTGGATGCCGCCAATCAGGCCGTCTTTGCCAGCCTCGTGCCGCAGGCCGCCCAGATCGATGCAGCGGTCCATAAGGTTGTCGGGCTTGATGCAGGCACTGAGGCTTCAGCCACGCCTTCGAAGGCTACGGCCCCTCGTCCGGTATCACCGTTCGAAGTCGATCGGGCTGGGGTGACGGAAACCTCGGCGCTGACGGTGAAGACGCTACAGAGTCAGCCGTCAGCCGCGTCCGGCGCCTAACCGTCCCAGACGGTGGTCAGGGTCGCGATGTCTGCACGGACGCGCTCGAGCGGAGCGTCCTTGGCTGTGCCAATATAGACCAAGCCTGCCACCCGCTCGCCTGGAACAAGGCCCAGTAACGCGCAGGCCTTGGGATCATAGGCGTACCAGTCTGTGATCCAGTTGGCCCCAAAGCCTGCCGCAGATGCCGCATTGACGAGGGTCGAACAGACTGCGCCCGCCGATAGGATCTGCTCCCACTCGGGGATTTTCTCGCCCGTGATGTGCGACACGACCGCGACCGCGAGCGGCGGAGTGGTCAGTTTGATCAGAGCGCCCTTTGCCTTTTCCGCATCCGGGCGCTCGGCTGCAACGGCGGCGAGCCGCTCGGCAAAGCGGGCCTTGGCCTCACCGTCCAAAATGATAAAGCGCCACGGAAACAGCTTGCCATGGTCGCTGACCCTTGCGGCGATGCGCAGCAGGTCCTCTAGGGTTGTCTTGTCCGGTCCAGGTGCCGTTAGGGCTGAGGCGGAGGCCGATCGGCGCAGGGCTAGGAAGGCTAAGACCGCGTCCCTTCGCTCGCCCAGCGGCAGGGCCGCGCCAAATTCTGGGGCCTGTGGCAGGTTCAAGGACATGGCCGGTGACTTTCTCTGCTTTGGGGCGCGATGGTTCTAGCTATAAACCCTCAGAGCCAACGGCAATGGGCCAAATGACAAGGGGCCGAGTTCATGGTGGATAAACCCGGTTGGATGACCCCCAAGGGTCCGGCTTGGCAAAGACTTGCGCAGCGACCGATCTATGAGAATCCGTGGATTACCGTCGATGAGTTTGACGCCGTCGCGCCAACGGGTGCAAAGGCGCTCTATGGACTGGTCGGGATGAAGAACCTCGCCCTTGGCATCCTGCCGCTCCATTCTGACGGAACCGTGACATTGGTCGGCCAACATCGGTTCCCGCTGGGGACCTATTCTTGGGAGATACCCGAGGGTGGCGGGGCCAAGGATATTGACCCTTTGATCTCTGCCCAGCGTGAACTGCGTGAAGAGGCGGGGCTGGAGGCGCGCGATTGGCATCAGGTGCTGGATTTTGATGTTTCAAACTCGGTCACAGACGAGCGGGGACTTGGCTTCGTGGCGCTCGACCTGTCGCCTGTGCCGTTCGAACCCGATGATACCGAGGTCTTTGCCATGGCCCGCATACCCTTCAACGAGGCCCTGACGGCGGCTTTGGGCGGCCACATACGGGATTTGATAACCCTCGCCATGCTACTTCGGGCTCACCATATGGCTGTTAATGGCGAGATCAGGCGCGACTTGGCGGAACTTATGCTAAGATAGGTCGCTCGTTGAAATAGGATTGAGGAGCCAGATCAATGCCGAAACGTCTGGAAGTCGTGTCAGCTCAGACTGTCCCGTCCGTATGGGCCGCCTTGCGTAACGAGGCCGCGCACCTGGCCAAGACCGAGCCAACGCTCGGGTCGATGCTCAATGCCGTGGTGCTGAAGCACGATGATCTGGCCTCGGCCCTATCCTATCAATTGGCACGCAAGCTCAGCGACGAAGAACTGCGGGCCATGAGCATGCGGGAAATTGTCGAAGAGGCCTTTGCCTCTGACCCCAGCCTCGTCACCAGCGCCGAAGCCGACCTGCGCGCCGTGTTCGAGCGCGACCCCGCCTGCAAGGGCTATGTCCAGCCATTCCTATTCTTCAAAGGGTTCCAAGCCCTGCAAACCTACCGTGTGGCCCATTGGCTGTTTGGTCAGGGGCGTGACACCTTGGCCTTCTATCTGCAGAGCCGCTGTTCAGAGCTGTTTCAGGTCGACATCCATCCCGGCGCGGTGATCGGATCGGGCGTGTTCTTCGACCATGGTACTGGGATCGTTATCGGCGAGACGGCTGTGGTTGGTGATGAGGTCTCAATGCTGCACGGCGTGACGCTGGGCGGCACGGGCGCTGAGCGGGGGGATCGTCACCCCAAGATCGGCCGCGGCGTGCTGTTGGGCGCGGGTGCCAAGGTGCTCGGCAATATCCATGTCGGTGACTATGCCAAGGTCGCGTCCGGCTCGGTCGTGCTTAAGCCGGTCCCGGCCCATTGCACGGCGGCAGGCGTTCCGGCCCGTCTGGTCAACTGCCCCACAGGCGAAGAGCCCGCGCGGACTATGGACCATACCCTCGCCGAAGCCCTGTACGACTACGTCATTTAGCCAAGGCTTGGGGCTTGCTCTGGGCGCGTATGACGCTAGGGTCCGCTCAACATCGAACACCCGTTTCTAACCGCAGGAGGTCCTATCATGGACGCCAAAGCTATGGCCCGTATTGAGGCCCATCTGAAGTCCACCTTTGCCAATGCCACGGTGAACCTGAAAGCTCGTCCCAAGCAAAAGGACTCTGCCGAGGTCTATGTCGGGGATGAATTTATCGGTGTGGTCTTCGAAGATGAGGACGAAGACGGCTCCTACATGTTCGAGATGGCCATCTTGGCCGAAGATCTGAACGGTTAAACGACAATGGCGGAGGGCTCTCACCCCCCGCCATTCTTTTAGGGTGGTGGGCCTTATAGAACGCCCAGCATCTCTGCCACCAGCGGGTGGCGGACAATATCCACATCGGCAAGCCTGACGACCGCGACGCTGTCCAGCACCTCGAAACGATTGGCGACCTCGGCCAGACCTGACACGCCGGGCAGGAGGTCCGACTGGTTTGGATCGCCCGTCACCACCATGGTGGAATGCCAACCGAGCCGGGTCAGCAGCATTTTCAGTTGGGCATAGGTACAGTTCTGTGCCTCGTCCATGACAACGAAGGCATTGTTCAGCGTGCGGCCGCGCATGAAGCCGAGCGGCGCGATCTCGATCGCCCCCTCCGCCATCAGGGCTCGAACCCGTTTCATCGACAAGCGATCAGCGAGGGCATCGAACAGGGGCCTTAGGTAAGGGGCTAGCTTGTCCTCCATATCGCCGGGCAGGAAGCCGATGGATTCGCCGGCATCCACCGCTGGCCGCGACAGAACGATCCGGCCCACAGTCCCGGCCTCTAGCGCCTCAACGGCCTTGGCAATGGCCAGATAGGTCTTGCCCGTCCCAGCGGGGCCGAGGGCCAGCACCATGGCCTTGGCATCGATGGCATCCATCAACTGCTTTTGACCCGAAGATTTGGGTTTGATGGTTTTGACATAGCCCTGTTCCCGGTCCGTGTCTCGGTCAGGTCCAGCCGCGTGGGTGCCGATCGGAGACCAGCCCCGTTCGACCGGCAAGCGGCGAACCTTAGGGTCTTCAAACTGTCCGGCATCAAACGCACCTTCGCGAACCATACGCTTCAGGGCTCTTTTGGTCATGGAAGCCTCCGCAATTGGACTGAAAAAAGGGCAATAAAAAAGGGCGCGTCCGCGATGGACCGCCCTTTGGTCAGATGAGGATGGGATGCAGTGACGACGCTAGGGGCAGGGCCGCAGGGCCCTTCTTGCGATCCAGAACGGGACGGCCCGTGGGACCGCCTGAACCCTGTTCGAAACACGCGACGCTCCGCTGTTTCCAATCCAAACCCGGCTCGGCGAGGCGGGCTGATCACGTGACTGTCGAAGACCTATGGCCATCTCGAATCACGCGACTAATATGATGCTACGCGCCTTTCAAAGCGGTTAACCATGAACTTTATAAGAAAAAGGGAATGTCGGGATGACGGTCTATAGTTTGGGCGGTAAGGCCCCGGTTCTGCCGCCCGAAGGCGACTATTGGATCGCGCCCAATGCGGTGGTGATCGGCAATGTCATTCTGCGGAAAAATGCCAGCATCTGGTTCGGCGCGACCTTGCGCGGCGACAATGACCCCATTGAGATTGGCGAGAACAGCAATATCCAAGATGGCAGCGTCCTGCACACCGACAATGGCGCGCCCCTGACCATCGGCAAGAACGTCACGGTCGGTCACATGGTCATGCTCCACGGCTGCACGGTGGGGGACAATAGCCTGATCGGGATCGGCTCGATCATCCTCAATGGGGCCAAGATCGGGCGCAATTGCCTGATCGGCGCCAATTGCCTGATCACAGAGGGCAAGGAAATCCCCGATAATTCGATGGTCATGGGCGCACCTGGAAAGGTGGTGCGCGAGGTCAGCGAGGGCCAGATCCAGATGCTGACAGGCTCAGCCCTGCACTATGTCGAAAACTGGAAACGCTATCAGCGCGACCTGAAGGCGGTTTGACCGCCCGCGCCGCAGCCGTCATATCCCTAGCCATAAACCAAAGAGGAAACGATCCATGGCCTATCAACATGTGAAGGTCGAGCGTAATGGCCCGATCACGACCATCATTCTGAACCGCCCAGAGGTGATGAATGCCCTCCATTCAGAAGCCCATTTCGAGCTGCACGAGGTCTTCAACGACTTTTCTGCTGACCCGGATCAGTGGGTGGGTATTGTCACCGGCGCTGGCGACCGCGCCTTCTCGGCGGGCAACGATCTGAAGCACCAGGCCACAGGCGGCAAGATGGGCTCACCGCCGAGCGGCTTTGCGGGCCTGACCTCGCGCTTTGACCTGACCAAGCCGCTGATCGCAGCGGTCAATGGCATTGCCATGGGCGGCGGCTTTGAAATTGCGCTGGCCTGCGACCTGATCATTGCCTCAGACAAGGCGGTCTTTGCCTTGCCAGAGCCGAAGGTGGGCCTTGCGGCCTTGGCCGGTGGTCTGCACCGCCTGCCGCGTCAGATCGGCTTGAAGCGGGCCATGGGCATGATCTTGACCGCACGCCGGGTCTCTGCCGAAGAGGGTGCGGCGCTCGGCTTCGTTAATGAGGTTGCCCCTCACGATGAGCTGATGGCTGTGGCCAATCGTTGGGCGCAGATGATCTGTGAATGCAGCCCCATGTCCATCCGGGCCTCCAAGCAGGCGATCCAGATGGGTCTGGAACAGACGCTGGAAGAGGCCATCGGCGGCCAGTTCAAATATCCCGCCGTCGCTCAACTGTTCAAGTCGGCGGACTTTGTCGAAGGTCCCATGGCCTTTGCCCAAAAGCGTGCGCCGAACTGGACGGGTAAATAATCTAAAGCGCCCAAGGCTACAGATCGGTCAGGCGGCCGATTTGTAGCGGCGGTTGCGCCTCGTCAAAACATCCGGCCGAATATGTGATAGGGATAGGGCTCGCGCAGTCTGCTGCAACGGCTTTAAAAGGATGGTCCTGTGATCACTCGCTCCCTACACCGCGCCTCTCTTGGCCTGATGGTCGGCGTGGCCGTCGGGATCAGCGCCTGCTCACCGGCGCAAAAGGCGGTTCTGCCGAGTGCTGCCAAGGTGCCTGCGATCAATGCCGAGGCCCTGAACCGGGTCGTTGATGCCAATTTCGGTGGGCAGGGCACCTGCTTGACCCTCACCGACATGGGGACGGGCCGCGAGGTCTATGTCTATGGCTCCAACGCCGTCTGTATGAGGCCCTTGCCGCCCTGTTCGACCTTCAAAATCGCCAATAGCCTGATTGGGCTGGATGAGGGTGTCATCAAGCCGGACGAGGTGATCAAGTGGGATGGCAAGCCTTTGGCCGTCAAGTCATGGGAAACCGACGCCAATCTGGAGGCAGCCTTTAAGCGCTCGATGGTGCCGTGGTTCCAGAGGGTGGCGCGCCAGATCGGTCACGAGACCTATGCCAAACGTCTCAAGGCCATGGACTATGGCTCCGGTGACCCCGCAGGCCCAGTTGATCAGTTTTGGCTTGGCCCTGAAGTGGGCGGCGGCCTGACCATCTCGACCCGCCAACAGGCCGATTTCCTGCACCGGCTCTATAGCAGCCAATTACCGGTCAAGGCTGATAGCGTCCTCACGGTGAGTAAGATCATGGTCGACGAGACCCGAGGATCATCGGTGATGAGCGGCAAGACCGGCACCTGCTCAAGCTTTGCCGACGGATCGCGCAATGTCGGCTGGTGGGTCGGGCGGCTCTATAGTCCAGACCGGGATCTGGTCTTTGCCCTTTCGATGGAGGGCCAGAACGCCTTGCCCGGCCGCGAACTGCAGATCCGTCTCAAATCCGCCTTCGCCAAGGCCGGGCTCTGGCCGCAGACATAGGCGTTAGGGGATCAGCGCATAGTCCCCGGTCACATCGATCCGCACGGTCAATTCTCCGCCTGCCACCGGGGTAGAGCCCGCATCTGCGCCCATCTTGGCCATGGCCATCAGGGCCATGGGGCGCGGCTCTGGACTGCCGCCGCCTTCGGACAGGCTGACCAGTCGCACAGAGCGGTGGCCGGTCGCGCTGGCATAGAGATCGGCCTTAGCCTTCAGCGCCTTGACCGCGGCCACTCGCGCGGCGTCCTCCAGCCCTTGGGTGTTCTTGAGGCCAAAGCTGATGCCATTGACCTGATTGACCCCGGCCTCGACCACGGCATCCAGAACCGGCCCGAGGCGCGGCAGGTCATTGACCATGATCATCACCGCGTTCGAAGCCTGATAGCCGGTCAGCTTGGGCGGCTCGTTTTGGTTGTAGCTATATTGCGCATTCAGATCGATGGACGAGGTTTGGATGTCTCTCGCCGCCAGACCCTGTTTCATCAACATGGCCATGACCTTGGTCATCCGTTCGCGGTTCTGGGCCATGGCCTGCGCCGCCGTCGGGGCAAGGGTCTGGACCCCGACACTGATCGTCGCCCGATCCGGCGCGGCCTTGACCTCACCATAGGCGCTCAGGTGCAGCAGAGGGTTGGGGCTCGTCGGGGTCTGGGCGCTGGCAGCACCAATGGACAGGCTGGCCAGCAGCAGACCAAGGCTGGCCACCCGCAAGGGCTGCGCAAAAGGACGAGTATGGGCAGGGGTCATGAGGGTCTCTCCAAAGGGCCGGGCCAGCCAACAGGCGGACGCCGTCTGTGTCCATACGAAAAAGCTAGTCCCTCGAACATGAACCGGGCCTTTATGACACCGTCATGTCGTGCTAACTCGCCCCTGCACCCGCAAATGGGGGCCTGTAGCTCAATGGTTAGAGCCGACCG
Organism: Caulobacteraceae bacterium; assembly: GCA_947378235.1. Taxonomy (GTDB): domain Bacteria; phylum Pseudomonadota; class Alphaproteobacteria; order Caulobacterales; family Caulobacteraceae; genus CAISGS01. The sequence goes on from CANCJE010000020.1 coordinate 15,239, forward strand.
CTCATAACGGTCTGGTTGGGGGTTCGAGTCCCTCCAGGCCTACCACCCCCTCGTCATCTGCCTAAACCACATGATCTGGTTCAAGCGGGCAAGGGTTTGCGCCGGTTTCGAATTGGAGGGTGGGGTGGTCGATCTTGAAACGGGTCTTCAGCGCTTCGCCGATGCGGGCGGTCAGGGCGTCGTTGATGTGATCATCCTCGCAGACCAGATGGGCGGTGAGGGCGGTTGAGGTGGTGCTCAGGGGCCAGATGTGCAGGTCGTGGACCGATGTGACCCCTTCAAGGCCGGTCAGATAGGCGTGGACCGCGTCGCGGGAAATGCCGCGTGGGACCTGATCGATGGCCATGGCGGCGGAGTCCTTCAACAGGTCCCAGGTGCCCAGCGCCACCACCCCGACCAGAACCAGACTGACGACGGGATCGAGCCACAGCCAACCGGTCAAGCCCATGATCAGTCCGGCCACCACCACTCCCGCCGATATGGCTGCATCCGAGGCCATGTGCAAAAAGGCCCCGCGCAGATTGATGTCGCCCTTACGTCCGCGCAGAAACATCAGGGCGGTCAGGCCATTGATGACAATCCCGATGGCGGCGACGACCATGACCGTGCGGCTCTGGATCGGCTCGGGCGCGCCAAACCTCTGGACCGCCTCCCAGCCAATCGCGCCGATAGCCAGCATCAGTAACATGCCATTGGCCAGCGCCGCCAAGATCGAGGTGCGCCCAAAGCCATAGGTCCTCTGGCCTGTCGGTGGCCGCCGAGACAGCCACGCTGCGCCCCAGGCCAGCAGCAATCCCGCCACATCGCTGAGGTTATGTCCCGCATCGGCCAGCAGGGCGAGCGAGTTGGCCAGCAACCCATAGGTCACCTCAATCGCCACAAATCCAATATTCAGCACGACCCCGACCCCAAAGGCGAGATCGAAACTGGCCGGAACATGGTTGTGATCATGGCCGTGCGCGTGGTGGTGACCGTGATGATGCCCGTGATCGTGATGATCATGCCGATGATGATCATCATGATGGTTTGATGGCTTGTGCGGCTGATGATCAGATTTGGACATGGGCAGGCTCACAACCGCAGCGCCCCGACCGGCGTCGGTGGGGGGATTCTGTGGTGTTTAGCACGGAAGGCGGTGTTGGGCGTGCATGCCCTAGCGGTTTTACCTGCAACGCCTGCCCCGATCTCTGCGGGTCGTGTTCTGTCGACCAAATCGAGCGAAATGGGCCGTGAAGGGCCTTGGCCAAATGGGGCGGCTATCGGATCACCACGCCGCCCTTCATCACGTGGTCGACATGGCTGAGCAGGTCAATCTCTTTCAGCGGGTCGCCCTTGACGGCAATCAGGTCGGCAAAGTGGCCTGGTGCCACAGACCCGACATCAGGGGCCCGCTGCATCAGGTCGGCCGCGACGGTGGTGGCCGACTGAATGGCCTGCATCGGGCTCATGCCATAGCGGACCATATAGGTGAACTGTTTGCCATTATCGCCGTGGGGATAGACCCCGGCGTCGGTGCCATAGGCGATCTTGACCCCTGCCTTGACCGCCTTGGTAAAGCCTTGTCGTTGGAGGTCGGTGGTGTCGCGGTTCTTGCGCAGGATCTCTTCGGGCCAATGGTCACGTGTACCGATCTGATTGATATAGTCGCCATTATAGATGTCCATGACCAGCCAAGCGCCCTTGGCCTTGGCCAGAGCAATACCCTCGTCATCAATTAGGCTGGCATGTTCAATCGAGCGCACACCGGCGCGCAGGGCGATCTTGATCCCTTCGGCACCGTGGGCGTGGGCGATGGCATAGCTGTTGTTGCGGCGGGCCTCATCAACGGCGGCGCGGACCTCATCCTCGGTCAGCTCTGGGGCTCCAGGCTCGGTACCTGCGGCCAGCACTGCCCCTGTTGCGATCAGTTTGAGGAAGTTGACCCGATGCTGGAACAGATAGCGGGCCTTTACGGTCATTTCCGCCGGACCGCTGACCACGCCGATGCGCATGTCAGAGGGGACGGTAACATCAGGAGCCATGCCGGTAACCTCGCCGCCGCCGCCCGGCACGGTCAGATAGGCACCAGCCACCACCATGCGCGGACCCTCAACCCAGCCCGCATCAATGGCATCGCGCACTGCGACGTCACCAAAGGCACGGAAGGTTCCAACGTCGCGCACACTGGTAAAGCCAGCCTCAAGGGTCTGTTTGGCATGTTTAGCGCCCAGCAAGGCAATCTCTGCGGCGCTGTGCAGTAAGGGTTCGGCGACATTGCTGGACTGTTCGGTGTCGACCAGGTGGGTGTGCATGTCGATCAGGCCGGGTAACACTGTATAAGCAGACCAGTCCGTGACGACCGATCCCTTGGGCGGCGGCGCATAGGGCCCAATTGCCGCGATCCGTCCGTCCTCGATGCGCAAGATCCTGTCGCTAGACACGGTTCCCGCTGAAGGATCGATGAGCTTGCCGGCCCTGACATAAATAGTTTCAGCACAGCCATCGGTCCCAATCAGCGCGCCACCAAGAGATAGAACAAATATACCGGCACGATAGGGTAGAGTGATCACGGCGGGCTCCAATACAGGGTCAGAAGGGTGGGTTTAGTCTGTGGCAATTGGTCATGTTGCTAGGACAGGAGTCTTTGAAATACAAATGCAGAGGGGAATTTTATTGACTGTTAGGGTGCCAATAAATCCCTTCTTGCTGGATGCTCTATTTTGCTTCCTTAGTACTAATTAAGTTTCTGTTAGGCTGACGGTGAGAGAATTTGTCGGTCTGATGCCGCCTCCGGGAGAGGGGAAGAAGTTCATGTCTACGTCAAGGTCATCGAGCTATCGTCGGTCTGGAAATGACCATTTTGAGCCTGATATCGATTCCGATCCCGCAGCACAGCGGCGATTGCGCGGACAGCTGGAACAGATTGACTACACCGTATTTGCGGCCAATCGCGAAGTCATCTCACGCACGCTGGGTTTCGCGGATGCGGAGAAGTTTCAACGACTTGCCGCCGCCACGGCATTGGCCCGCGCAGCTTGGGTTTCAGAAGCCTTGAACCAGACTCAAGTGCCGTCATCGCTCAACGCAGAACAGGTGGCCAAGTTGAAAAACTTGCGGTCAGCCTATGAAGAGCTGTCCGAATCCTATGAGGCCATGCGCCGTATGGTCGAGCGCGGCTATCTGCCCTTCAAGCCAGCGGCAAACGGCTTCTTCAAAGCCTAGTGTCAGGCACCTTAAGCGTTCAGTGTAATACTACTTTCCACCGATACGTCGGGGAAGTTTAGGCTCTGCTCGAAATCCATAAAGACGTCGGTCAAATCATCTGGCGTGATGATGGGTGGCTTGCCATTGGGGAACTTGTAGCGCCAGAAGCTGAGCACGTGATCAACCGCCCCTAATCTCTCACCCAGTTGAGCGAACAGTTCTGGTGCCGTGATCAGGAAGTCTCTGAAATCGCCGGGTTTTCCGTCTTGGGTCATTCGCGCATAGGACTGATCATAGACGGCAATCGTGCTTTTGACGCTTTGCGCCGCATTGATGATTTTCTTGCGCAGGTTGACGCGCGCATTGGCTAGATAGATGCGGGTCTCATCATCGGCGCTGCCGCGCGGCTGTATCTTCTCGATCTGAGTGAGCACATCAGGCAATTTTGGGAGCATGTCCCCAAGCTGCCACTTATAGTAAATGAAAGCCTTCCAGCAGAAAATGCCCTCTTGGAACTGCATCCGGTCCATCTGCATGGTCAGGCGCAGCGGCTCGAGGTCGCTATCAGCGGAGTTTGCCAAAAGTTTGCGCGCCAAGGTTCCCGCATAGGCCACATTGCCATCTTCCCCGACGGACATGCGCACGAGGGCCTCAATTTCCTTCTGGGCGAAGGCGAACATGCGCGCGGTATCGGCGTCGGAAATTTCGAAATAGCAGCGGGCGGGCTTGATGCCCTGCCGGGCTAACTGCTCACGAATGAGGAAGGGATCGAGGGATGGGGACTCGTCGAGCAGCTGCAACACGGCCAGATCTGCTCTCAGATCTTGGATGCGGGTGTTCAGCGTGTTGCAGAGAATTTCTTTGAAATTGTTCTGTCCGATAAAGGCATATTGCCCCCCCATGCGCAGGTCAGTGACCTCGATCGGCAGAATGATCTTGGTGGCCGAGTTGCGCGCATAGGGAAAGGCGTCCATCTCGTTCGAACGAAGCCTGTGTTTTGTTATGATAGCCCGGTTTAGGGCCGCATTCTGAAACAGCGGAAACCGCGTATAGTCTTCTGTCTGGCCGGATCGAATTTGGACAGCGCGCAGATTAAGAACGCGTGCGGATGAGGCGCTGCTCTCAAGTTGAGCCAGATTACGGACAGTACGGTCGTTCATTTATCCACTCGGTGGGGCTTGTCGATCGGCGCTAACGGGGCGGAGACCCTTGTCTATACCTTAGGGCGCTTCAGCCAAAAACGATATTTATGATTCACTAAAGATATCAATCTGAGAGCGAAATTTTCTCTTAATCCGTCGTTATCGCGGTCCTGTTGCCTCGGCTGAGCGAAGGGTTAGAAGACCTTGCCGGATTTCATCACGAATGAAACGGCTTCCATCACCTTGATGTTCTGCGTTGGGTCACTGTTGACGGCGATAATATCGGCCGACTTTCCAGCGGAAATCGCGCCGATGTCTCTTCCAAGGTCGCCCAGTGTCTTGGCCGAAACGGTGGTCGCCGCCTGAAGGGCCTGCATGGGGGTCATGCCCCATTCGACCATCTTAGCAAATTGCCGACCATTGTCGCCGTGAGGATAGACGCCGGCATCAGTACCAAACACCATGGTCACACCGGACTTGAAGGCCGCCTGAAAGGTCTGGCGCTGCTTGAGACCGATCATCCGCTCCTTGTCCAAAGACTCGGGCAAGATGCCAACCTTTTCGCCTTCACCGAGGATGTAGTCGTCATTGTAGATGTCCATAGAGAAGGCGGTGCCGTGGGCCTTGGCCAGAGCGAAGGCTTCTTCGTCAGCGAGGCTGGCATGCTCGATCGTGTCGACGCCTGCGCGGATGGCGTCCTTGATGCCGCTAGCACCGTGAGCGTGGGCGGCGACCTTAAGACCAAGCATGTGAGCCTCTGAAACCAGAGCGGTCATTTCTTCGAGCGTATATTGCTGGCCCCCGACCGTGTCGCCCTTGGAAAAGACTCCGCCGGTGGCGCAGAACTTGATCGATTTTGCTCCATATTTGTGAATCTTGCGGACCATGGCGCGGATGGCATCCGGTCCGTCTGCCACTGCTTCACCAACGATATTATAGGTGTTGGGCAGAAGATTATCATCGCAGTGACCGCCGGTAGCCCCAATGGCTGGTCCACTGGGGATGATCCTTGGGCCCGGAACCTCGCCGCTCTCAATCGCGTCGGCTAGGGCGACATCGGTAAAGCCGCCAGCCCCGACATTGCGAATGGTGGTGAAGCCTGCGTGAAGGGTGATGGCGGCATTGGCGACCCCGCTGATGGCCTCGGTGACGGGTGTAACAGCCAAGGCGCGATAGCCGTGCATATCGGCGCGCGAGGTGATGTGAACATGCATATCGATCAGGCCGGGCAGGATGGTCTTGCTGCCCAGGTCAATTCGCTTAGCCCCCTTGGGTGCGGCAAGGCTGGTCTTGGTGCCGACCGCCATGATCTTGCCGTCCTCAATGACCACGGCAGGATTGTCGACCACGCGTCCTGCGACCGTATCCACCATATGGGCGGCAGTCAGGTAGGTCGTTTCCGCTGCCGCGCTCGAAGCGAGGCTGAGGCTCAGCAGTGTCGAGGTGAGGGCGGTGGTGATGATGGCCAAGCGGGTCATAAAGGGCTCCTTTGAGGGTTAAATTCTATCGCGGTTCGGGAGCGCTCGCATACCCCCTCAATAGAGGGTTCTGGGTGTTAACGTCCAACGGGGCAGGTCCGCGCGTCTCATGCGCCTTGAACCCAAGGAATGCCTAGTCTATGCCCACCTCAATTCGGGCCATCTGGTTGCGTCTGAGGCGCGCTTGCGGGCCAGCCGCTTGAGCTTGGGAGCTTGGCCTATGGACCATTCCTTTTGGATCTCGACCTTTGTGGTGGCCCTGGCCGAGATCGGGGACAAGACCCAACTGCTGGCGATCCTTTTGGCGGCAAGGTTTAAGCGGCCCATCCCCATCATCTTGGGCATTCTGGTGGCCACCCTTGCCAATCATGGGCTCGCGGCGACCTTGGGCTATTTCGTCTCCGGCATTTTGGCGGCCAAATGGTTTGGCTATGTCATCGGTGCGTCATTCTTGGCCATGGGCGCTTGGATCTTGGTGCCCGACAAGGCCGAAGAGTTGGACGCCAAGCCTCCAAAATTTGGCATTTTCGCCACGACGGCCATTGCCTTCTTCCTCGTCGAAAATGGCGACAAGACTCAAATCGCGACGGTCGCCTTGGCCGCCAAATATCACGACATATTCTGGGTCGCGGCAGGCACCACGACGGGTATGATGTTAGCCAATGTTCCAGCGGTCTATTTGGGCGAGGCGGCCACTAAGGTTGCTCCTATGGCTATTGTACGCATGGCGGCGGCCGGTCTCTTCGCCGCTATCGGGGCTTGGACCCTGCTTCAGACTTCAGGCCTGTTGGGCTAAGCCGTGGCCGAAGCCTTTAACGACAAGGTCCTGCCGATTGATCGTGCCGCCCGCTATGGCGAGGTTGCGCAAGAGATTGCTGCGGTTCTGGAAGGCGAGACCAACCTGACGGCGCGGATGGCGACGGTGGCCTCAATGCTGGCCAACAGTTTTGAGCCCTATTTCTGGACCGGCTTCTATTGCGTTGATCCGGCGAAGCCGGACGAGTTGGTCGTTGGCCCCTATCAGGGCACGTTGGGATGCCTGCGCATAGCCTTTGGGCGCGGCGTCTGCGGAACGGCGGCGCTGACCGGCAAGACCCAGTTGGTCAAGGATGTGCACGCCTTTCCCGGCCATATTGCCTGTGATGGCCGGTCTCAGAGCGAGATCGTGGTGCCGGTCTTTGGTGCTGACGGCCAATTGATTGCCGTCTTTGATGTCGATTCCGATCAGCCCGCCGCCTTTGATGAGGTTGATCAGGCATGGCTTGAGCAGATCCTTAAGGACAGCTTCGGCAGAAGCCTCTAGCCGCCGTGACGTAGGATTGACCTAGGGAAAGGTCTAGACAGGGCGCGATCCTAGAGGTCTGATCTGTCCATGACCCAGATCACAGCTCAAACGCGCCCGCTCACTCGTCTGCTCGTCGCCAATCGCGGCGAGATCGCCATCCGCGTCCTTCGGGCTGCCGCAGACCTTGGCATGGCCACCGTCGCGGTCTTTTCCGAGGATGATGCGACCTCCTTGCACATCAAGCAGGCCGATATTGCCGTGCCGCTCAAGGGTGTGGGGGCAGGGGCATATCTGGATGGCGCGGCGATCATTGCCGTCGCCAAGGCCCAAGGCTGTGATGCCATCCATCCCGGCTATGGGTTCTTGAGCGAGAACGCCAACTTTGCAGCCGCCTGCGCCGAGGCGGATCTGGTCTTTGTCGGGCCAAGTCCAGAGATGCTGTCCTTGTTCGGCGATAAGGGGGCGGCGCGCGATCTGGCGGCGCGGCTGGGCGTGCCACTGCTAGCGGGGGTCAATCGGGCCGTGTCGCTGGATGAGGCTAGGGCCTTCTTTGCCGGGCAGGGGGCGGGCGGGGCCATGATGATCAAGGCCTTAGCGGGCGGCGGTGGCCGTGGCATGCGGGTCATCACCGAGGCCGATCAGATCGAAGCGGCCTTTGAGCGCTGCGCTTCTGAGGCCAAGGCGGCCTTTGGCGATGGCGGGCTCTATGTCGAGCGCCTGATCCGCCGCGCGCGTCACGTCGAGATTCAAATTATTGGCGACGGGGACGTGGTTCTGGCCCTCGGCGAACGCGAATGTACCCTGCAGCGTCAGCATCAAAAGCTGATCGAGGTCGCGCCCAGTCCCAGCCTGACGCCCGTTCTGCGCCAACGTCTGGTTGACGCGGCCCTCAGCATGGCCAAGGCCTGTGCCTATCGCAGTCTGGGCACGTTCGAGTTTCTGGTGGATGCTGAGGCTGATCCAGATGGCCCGGATGCCTTCGCCTTCATCGAGGCCAATCCGCGCCTTCAGGTCGAGCATACGGTGACCGAGGCCGTCACGGGTCTTGATCTGGTCGCTCTACAACTGGGTGTCGCCGGAGGGCAGAGCCTCGCCGAACTGGGCTTGACGCCCGACAGCGTGCCCGCGCCGCGCGGCTACGCCATCCAGCTTCGGGTCAACATGGAGACCATGGACACTCAGGGTCACGCCCGACCCTCCAGCGGCACCTTGAGCCTGTTTGAGCCACCCAGCGGTCCGGGCGTGCGGGTCGACAGTTTCGGTTATGCCGGTTTCAGGCCCAGCCCCCATTTTGACAGCCTGTTGGCCAAGGTCATTGTCTCGTCGGCCAGCCCGCATTTTGACCGGGCGATAGCGGCAGCATCACGCGCGCTGGCCCAGTTCCGTCTTGAGGGTGTGGCGAGCAATATCGGCTTCCTTCAGAGTCTCCTTAAGAGACCAGAACTGCAATCTAATCAGATCTATACCCGATTTATTGAAGACCATTCATCAAGCCTATTGGCGGCTCAATCGAGCGCACCATCTGCGCAATATTTCGCGGCCAATGCGCCTGCGGCGAGTGGCGCCAGCGCCAGTCTTGCGGCGGGTCCAGAGGGCAGCCTGCCCCTGAGCGCCCCCATGTCGGGCAAGCTGGTTGGCACGGATGTGGCCGTCGGTGATCTGGTCCGTGAGGGCCAGCAGGTCGCGGTGCTGGAATCGATGAAGATGGAGCATGTCATCCTGGCTGACCGCAGTGGCTATGTCCGCGCCATCGGCCCAGCGGCAGGTGATACGGTGTTCGAGGCCGACGCCCTGATGTTCATCGAACCGGCTGAGGTTCGCGCGGCGGTCGCAGAGATTGAGACTGTGGTCGATCTGGACCATATCCGACCCGACCTTGCCACCGTCATCGAAAGCCATTCCTACGGCTTGGATGAGAACCGTCCCGAGGCTGTGGCGCGCCGACATGGCCGCAATCAGCGCATGGTTCGCGAAAATATTGCCGATCTCTGCGACGAGGGCAGCTTCATCGAATATGGCGCTCTGGCCGTCGCGGCTCAGCGTCGTCGTCGCTCGCTGGATGATCTGGTGCGCAATACGCCCGCCGACGGCATGATCACTGGGATTGGCTCGGTCAACGGGGCTCACTTTAGCGAAGACAAGGCCCGCACGGCTGTCCTCGCCTATGACTTCACCGTACTGGCGGGCACCCAAGGCCATATGAACCACAAGAAGACCGACCGTCTCTTGGGCATTATCGAGGACTGGAAAATCCCGACGGTCCTGTTCGCCGAGGGCGGCGGCGGGCGTCCGGGCGATGTCGATTCCATCGGGGTGGCGGGTCTGGATGTGCCCAGCTTCCTGTCCATGGCCAAGCTGAGCGGTCAGGCCCCTCTGGTCGGCATTGTCTCGGGCCGCTGTTTTGCCGGGAACGCAGCGCTGCTTGGCTGCACCGATGTGATCATCGCGACGCAAGATTCCAATATCGGCATGGGTGGCCCGGCCATGATCGAGGGCGGCGGTCTGGGGGTCTATCGGCCTGAAGATATCGGCCCCATCGATGTTCAGACCAAGAATGGCGTGGTCGATATTGCCGTCGCCGACGAGGCCGAGGCGGTGGACGTGGCCAAGCGCTACCTGTCCTATTTCCAAGGGACCTTGGCCGACTGGACCTGCGCCGATCAAAGGCTGCTGCGCCAAGCCATCCCGGAAAATCGCCTGCGGGCCTATGAGGTGCGCAAGGTCATCGAGACCTTGGCCGATACTGGTTCCGTCCTAGAACTGCGGGCTGGGTTTGGTCTGGGCATGGTCACCTGTCTGATCCGTATTGAGGGCCGCGCCTTTGGTCTGATGGCCAATAATCCTCACCATCTGGGCGGGGCAATCGATGCCGATGCCGCCGATAAGGCCGCGCGGTTCATGCAGCTTTGCGAGGCCTATGGCCTGCCGATCCTGTCCCTGTGCGACACGCCCGGCTTTATGGTCGGGCCGGACGTCGAAAAGACCGCTCAGGTGCGCCATGTCAGCCGCATGTTCGTCACTGCCGCCAGCCTCAGCGTGCCCTTCTTTGCCGTGGTCCTGCGTAAGGGCTATGGGCTCGGTGCCCAGTCCATGACGGGGGGTAGTTTCCATGCCCCGGTGTTCAATATCAGTTGGCCCACCGGCGAGTTTGGCGGCATGGGCCTAGAGGGCGCCGTTCGCCTTGGTTTCAAGAAAGAGCTTGAGGCCATCACCGACCCCGAAGCCCGCGAGGCCGAGTTCCGCAAACGGGTGGATCGCTCCTACGCCATCGGCAAGGCCGTCAATATGGCCGCTCACCTCGAGATTGACGCCGTGATCGACCCGATGGAGACCCGCCGCTGGGTCATCCGAGGCGTCAAGTCTGTGCCGCCTCGCGCCGAGAGTGGCCATAGTCGCAAGCGCTTTATTGATGCGTGGTAGGGGATGACTGACCCTCTGAAGCCGTCGCACCCGTCAGCCGCCCGCATCCCGCGCACCGTCATCGCGCTGGGGCTGGTCAGTTTTTTTATGGATGTTTCGTCCGAGATCGTTCACGGGCTCTTGCCGGTCTTTATGACCACGACCTTGGGCCTGAGCGTGGCCATGGTCGGGCTGATTGATGGGGTGGCAGAATCGACGGCGGCCATTACCAAGGTCTTCTCAGGTTATGTTTCTGATCGAATTGGTCTTCGTAAGCCTCTGATCCTATTTGGATATGGCCTCAGCGCCCTGACCAAACCGCTCTTTGCATTGGCCAGTGGTGCAGGGCTGATCCTTGGGGCTCGCTTTGCCGATCGGGTTGGCAAGGGGATGAGGGGGGCGCCGCGTGATGCCCTGATCACCGATCTGACCCCGCCCGAGGTTCGAGGCCGCGCCTTTGGCCTTCGCCAAGCCATGGATACGGCGGGGGCCTTTACCGGTCCCCTGTTGGCGTTGGGGCTGATGGTGTTGTTTGCGGGCAATATGAGGGCGGTCTTTTGGGTTGCGGTCATACCCGGTGCCTTGGCGGTCGCCTGCGTCCTCTTAGGCGTCGAGGACCGAGGGGCAGGGGATCAGGGCGCAAGGGTGGCCAAGGCCCCGCCAATCCGCTTGGCCGATCTGGGACGGTTCAGCCGGGCCTATTGGGGCGTGGCCCTGCTGGGTGTGGTCTTTACCCTCGCGCGGTTTAGTGAAGGGTTTTTGGTGCTCAAGGCCCATGCCGATGGCTTGCCGCTGCTGCTCACCCCGCTGGTGCTGGTGGCGATGAATATCGTCTATGCGGCAGGCGCCTATCCGGCCGGCGCCCTGTCGGATCGGATGAAGCCTGAGGGACTGTTGGTCGCCGGTCTTGCAGCCCTTGTGGCGGCGGATGTGGCCCTCAGCTTTGGCCATGGTCTGGTCGCAACCTTCATCGGCATCGGCCTATGGGGCGTACATCTGGCCCTGACCCAAGGGCTGCTGAGCAAGCTGGTCGCCGACCATGCCCCCGACGATCTTCGCGGCTCCGCCTTTGGCCTGTTCAATCTCTTGTCAGGGGTGGCCCTGCTGGTCGCCAGCCTGATCGCCGGTCTGGTCTGGCAGCACTACGGCGCCCCCGCCACCTTCATTACAGGCGGCGGGTTTGCGGTTTTGGCGGCGGTATTGGTGCTGATACAGCGTAAGAGATCAGCCGTTTAACTCACTTAAATTTTGAAAGAATTTACCGTAAGAGGAACGCCCACTTCAAACGGCGTGGCGTCGCTCCAGAACCGCTTGGCAAAGCGGCTGCTATCGACGTGATAGGGCCGGTCCGTCTGAAACCTCATCTCCTTAAATTCGCGCAGGAACGGGACGAAGAGACTGAGCAGTCCGAACAGGATCGGCGGCATGACGCTCAGTTTCAGGGGCGCGCCTAGCCCATCGGCACCGATCTGTAGAATTTGGCGGAAGGTTCTGGTCGGGGCGCAGGGCACATGCCAAGCCTGACCATAGGCATCTTCAGGCGCGTCGAGCAGGGTGATGGTCGCGCGCGCCACATCGGGCACATAGGCCATGTCATGGGGCAGATCGGCTGAACCCAGCAGCATAGCCGCCTTACCCTTGGCCAGAGCCCCAAGCCCCGTATCCCCCATGATCGATTGGCCGACGCCCGGACCATAGAAATCCGACGCCCGAACCGCGACGCAGCGCACACGGCCTTGACGGTGAGCCTCTTGCCATAGGCGGGTGATCTCCGCCCGAGCCCGAGGCTTGTTGCCGAAATTTGTAAGGGGCAGGTCCTCGGTCAGGGGGCGGGTCTGAGGACCGTACATATAGAGATTATCGACCATCACGAACCGCGCGCCCGATGCTTCACAGCCCGCCAGAAGGTTGGTCATGATCTTGGGCCAGTCACGCACCCATCCGGCGCTGACATAGGGCAGGCCGATGGCGCAGATCACCGCGCTCGCGCCCGCCGTGGCGCGCTTGACAGCCTCGGCATCGGTGGCGTCGCAGGCCACAAAGCTCGCCAAGGCGGGAAGGTCGGCAGGACGCGAGCGCTGGGCCACGATCACGGCCCGGCCTGCCGCTGTCAGTTGCTCCATGATCGCGCGTCCAACGGCGCCCAAACCGAAAATCACAATGGTCTCGCTCATCACCTGCTCCTTTGAGGTTATGGCGTCAGGATGGCGGGTGATTGAACATTTGTGAAATGCATGATTTATCTAACTGCTATGCACGACATGAATTTAAGATCGGTCGATCTGAACCTGCTGACGGCGCTGGGGGCCTTGCTACGCCATCGCCATGTTACCCGGGCGGCCGATGAGGTGGGGCTGAGCCAACCGGCCATGAGCCGCGCCCTGATGCGGCTTCGCCACCTGTTTGGCGATCCCCTGCTGGTGCGAGGGGTCGGGGGACTGGTCCTAACCGCGCGGGCGGAGGCCCTAGCCCCGCGCCTGAGCCTGCTGCTGAATGAGATCAAGGCCCTGTTGGTTGACGTCCCTTTTGACCCGGCCAAGGCGCGGCGGACAGTTACGGTTGTTGGGACCGATAGTCATGCGGTGACCCTTATCCCGCCCGTTCTGGCTCGCATTCGCAAAGAGGCCCCCGGCATTGATCTGGTGTTTAAGGGCTTTACCCCTGACGTGGCTCAAAGGGTGCAGCGTGGCGAGGTGGATATGGTCTTTTCCGTCGCCCATCAGCCATTGCGCGCCGGGGCAGCGAGCGAGTTCCTGCGTAAGGATGCTCTGGCGCTGGTTATGCGGCGGGGCCATCCCCTGTCGCAAACGCCCTTTACCATTGAGGACTATGGGCGATGTGAGCATGTCTTGGTCTCGATCTTGGACGATGGGGCCAGCGAGATTGACGCCGTCCTCGCGGCCTCGGGTATTGAGCGCCGCATCGGCCTGACCACACCCCATTTTATGGGGGCGCTCGCCGCCATTGCGGGCACAGACATGGTCATGACCCTGTCTCGCTCTGTTGCTGAACGCTATCGCCAGACCTTCGATCTGGTCCTGCGTGAGCCACCCTTTGGGAACCGGGCCTATGAACAGACCATGGTCTGGTCCGCCGCACGCGGTTCTGACCCCCTCATGCAATGGGTGCGCGGCCTGATGCGCGAGGAGGCCGCAGCGCAGGAGGCGGCGGAGACGGGCGCCGAGGCCCTTTTCCCGTGATCTGGCCCGGTCTTTTCGTGTACAAGGCCCGCCACGCAGGGGGCGGTTGGCGCTTCCCAATGGACCTCACCCCTTGAGCAGCGCTCTCTATCCCTCGCACCGCCTGTCGGTTGCGCCGATGATGGACTGGACAGACCGGCATTGCCGGGTGCTGCACCGGACCCTATCGCGGCGCGTGCTGCTCTATAGCGAGATGGTGACGACGGGCGCGGTGCTGCACGGCGATCTAGAGCGGT
>CANCJE010000021.1 GCA_947378235.1 Caulobacteraceae bacterium
TCGCGACGGGCAATATTGGCTGCGCGACCCAGATCGCCGCGCGGACCGGAACGCCTGTGCTCCACACGGTCCAACTGCTAGACTGGGCAACGGGTGGCCCCGCCCCCGAACCCTTTGCGTCCCATCCCTGAAAGAGACTAGGCCATGACTGCACCCCTCGACCTGACCTTGGCGCTGGCCGAACAGATCATTGCTGCTGCCTTGCAAAAGGGCGCAGAGATGGCCCTAAAGCCGCTGACCGTGGCGGTATTGGACCGAGGCGGTCACCTGATCGCGCTGGTGAGGCAAGATGGCAGTTCTCTGATGCGGCCTCAAATCGCCATAGGCAAGGCCTCGTCGGCCTTGGCCTTGGGGGTTTCGTCACGCACCATCACCACCATGGCCGCTGAACGTCCCAGCTTCATCGCCGCCCTTGGCCCAATCGCACCGCAGAGCATCATTCCCGCGCCCGGAGGTCTTTTGATCAAGGGGCGTGACGGGGTGGTTATTGGTGCCGTGGGAATCTCTGGCGACAATTCGGACAATGACGAGGCCTGCGCCCTGCAAGGACTGGCCGCTGCCGGTCTTGAGGCCGTGAACTGATCGCGCCGATAGGAGCCTAGAATGACGGATAGGATCGACCGCGCGGGCCTCAGCGTCGCCGCCGAACTGGCTGACTTTATTGAGCAACGGGCCCTGCCCGGAACGGGTCTGGAACCGGCGGCCTTTTGGGCGGGCATTGCTGCCCTGTTCGAGCGGCTGGCTCCGGTCAACCGTGCGCTGTTGGCCAAGCGTGACAATCTCCAGGCCCAGATTGACGATTGGCACCGCGCCCATCGGGGCCGGCCGCACGATCCGGCCACCTATCAGGCCTTTCTCACCACCATCGGCTATCTGGTCCCAGAGCCTGCGCCCTTTCACATCACCACGACCGATGTTGACCCAGAACTGGCGACCATGGCGGGGCCACAGTTGGTCGTGCCGGTACTCAATGGGCGGTTCTTGCTCAATGCCGCCAATGCCAGGTGGGGCAGTCTCTATGACGCCTTCTATGGCACCGATGCCTTGCCCGCTAAGCCGGACGAGCGCTCTGGCGGCTATGATCCTGTGCGCGGCAACCGGGTGGTTGCGAGGGTCAAGGCCTTCCTCGATAGTGTGGTGCCTCTTGCGAGTGGTGATCACGCCGATGTCACAGGATGGCGGGTCGAGAACGGCGCGCTGGTGCCCGGCTTGGCGGATCCCTCAGCCTTTGTGGGGGTGAGGGGAGACCTTGCCGATCCAGAGGCGGTGCTGCTCAAACATCATGGCCTGCATATTGAGCTGGTCCTAGATCGCAACCATCCCATCGGCCGCACCGATCCGGCGGGCCTTGCCGATGTGGTGCTGGAATCGGCGCTCAGCACCATTGTCGATCTGGAAGATTCCATCGCCGCTGTGGATGCGCAGGACAAGGTCGCCGCCTATGCCAATTGGCTGGGCCTGATCTCGGGAACGCTGGAGGCGCACTTTGAGAAGGGCGGCACCGTCCTGAACCGGACCCTGAACCCCGACCGGACCTATGTCGGGCCGCAGGGGCAGAGCTTGACCTTGCCGGGGCGCAGTCTCTTGATGGTGCGCAATGTCGGCCATCTGATGACCACCCCTGCCGTTCACCTGAGCGATGGCTCTGAAGCGCCTGAGGGGATATTGGACGCCATTGTCACCAGCCTGATCGCCATGCGCGATGGGCAAGGGACGGGCCGCTTCGTCAATAGCCGCCATGGCTCGATCTATATTGTCAAACCCAAGATGCACGGCCCAGAAGAGGCGGCCTTCAGCAACCGGCTGTTTAATGAGGTCGAGGACCTGCTCGGCCTTGCGCGCTTTACCCTCAAGATCGGGGTGATGGACGAGGAGCGCCGCACCTCAGCCAATCTGGCCGCCTGCATCGAGGCCGTGAAGGATCGGATCGTCTTCATCAATACCGGCTTTCTCGACCGGACCGGTGATGAGATCCACACCGACATGGAAGCAGGACCCATGGTGCCCAAGGGCGAAATGCGGACCAGCGCGTGGATCAAGGCCTATGAGGACCGCAATGTCCGTATCGGCCTGGCCCACGGCCTGTCGGGGCGCGCTCAGATCGGCAAGGGCATGTGGGCCGCGCCCGATCGGATGGCCGATATGATGAGCCAAAAGATCGGCCATCCTCAGTCCGGCGCCAATACGGCCTGGGTGCCAAGCCCCACCGCCGCCACGCTCCACGCCATGCACTATCACAGCGTCGATGTGTTCGCGGTCCAAGCGGGCTTGAGGTCCGAGCCCATACCGGGGCGCGACCCCTTGCTGACCCTGCCGCTGGCTGAGGGGCGCAACTGGACCGCCGAGGAGGTGCAGCGGGAGTTGGACAATAATGCCCAAGGCCTGTTGGGCTATGTGGTGCGCTGGGTCGATCAGGGCATTGGCTGCTCCAAGGTGCCGGACCTCAATGATATCGGCCTGATGGAAGACCGCGCCACCTTGCGCATCTCGTCTCAGCATATGGCCAACTGGCTGCAACATGGCGTCTGCACGGCCGAGGACATTGACGCAGCCTTGCGTCGGATGGCGCTGAAGGTCGATGGGCAGAACCAGTCCGACCCGGACTATCGCCCCATGGCCCCTGATTTCGAGGCTAGCCTGGCCTTTCAAGCGGGCCGCGCCCTGATCTTCCAAGGCCTGACCCAGCCGAGCGGCTATACCGAACCCTTGCTTCATGCTTTCCGGCAGAGGGTGAAGGCGGCGGGATAGGGTTAGACCAACCGGACCTGGTCCATGAGGGCAGGGCCCTCCATCGCCGGATCCGAGAAGCTGTCCTTGCCGGTTTCGATCCGCCCAGCCAAGCGCCGATGATAGCCCGTGGCCTTGCGGTCGGTGACCGATAGATCATACCAGCCGGCGCTGGACCGCAGGGTCCATTGGGCCTTGGCGGTTCCACCGGCCGGGACGGTCAAATTGACCGGCTTGAGGCCATATTCGTTGGCGCTGATGGCCAGACTCAGCGATGCCGTGCCGGGATTATTCACCGTCACGGTCAGGACAGGGCCCTTGGCCTCGGCATGGGTCGAGATGGTCGCCTCGCTGACTGAGGCGGTACCGACATAATGGCGATGGAACCCATTAGGACCCAGCACCCAAAGGTCGTGGGCTCCGACCGGCCATTGATCAGTCAAAGCCTTGCCGGCCTCAACCGTATAGCGCCGGGGTGGCAGGTCGAGCCGCAGGCGGTCATAGACGTGGAATACGGCCCCCGCCTTGCCCATATTGTTAAAGCTGAGATTCAGCGCGCCATCCTTGACGCGGTCCGTGACCTCAAGCGCGTAGGGTAGGGCGCGAGAAGGGCGAAGGCCTGCAGCCTGCACGGGCGCGGTTGGGGTATCCGGTGTCTTGGGCTTGGCCCAAGCCAACAGGGCCCTCGCCTTGGCCGCATCGGTGCCGGTTTCGGGCAGTTTGCTGGCGAATGCCGCATCGTTCGGAGATTTGAAATTGAAGGCCGTGGTCAAGTCACCGCAGACCGCGCGCCGCCAAGGTGAGATGTTGGGTTCCATCACCCCGAATCGTTCTTCGAGGAACCTGATTACAGAGGTGTGGTCAAAGACTTGAGAATTGACCCAGCCGCCGCGGCTCCAAGGCGAGATGATGAACATCGGCACGCGTGGACCGAGGCCATAGGGCCGTCCCATCAGGTGGTCGCGCTCATATTTGGCTTCGGTCGGATTGCGGACCAGATGATATTCGCTGGCCGTGTCCACCGTTGAAGCGCCGAGCAGGGCCTCAGGATTTGCAGGATCGCGCGACGGCGGCGCAGGTGGCGGGGCATGGTCGAAGAATCCGTCATTCTCGTCATACATGAGCAGCAAGACGGTCTTGGCCCAGACCTTGGGATCGGCGGTCAGGGCATTGATGACGCGGGCCGTATAGTCGGCGCCTTGAGCCGGGCTGGAGGGGCCAGGATGTTCGGAATCCTTGGCCGGAGCGATGATGTAGGACACCTTGGGCAGCTTGCCGTTCAGCACATCTTCAGCCAGCCCATCGAGGGTCCGCGTGCTCATGGCCAACGCTTTCAAGACCGGATCAGAGCCCGGCACGTCGGCATGGGCTTCGCGGAAGGCCTTGAACCCTGACAGAGGATTGTCGGTGAAGTTGTCGTCCATGTCCTGATAGAGCCGCCAGCTAATGCCAGCCGCCTGAAGGCGCTGAACATAGGCGGTCCAGTTGTAGGACTCCGGCGCGCCGCCCTTCTCAACCAGATCATCATGGGAATTGGAGATCGAAGGGCCGCCATGCGTGCCAAGACCGTCATTGGTCCCGGTCCAAAGGAACAGGCGGTTGGTGTTTGTGCCCGTCTGGATCGAGCAGTGGTAGGCGTCGCAAACCGTGAAGGCATCCGCCAGAGCATATTGGAAGGGAATGTCACTGCGGCGATAGTGACCCATGGCATGGGCCTGTTTGAACTCTGGCCAGCGGTTCATGCGCCCTTCGTTCCAAGCCTCTTGCGCGTCGACCCAGTTATGGGGTGTGCCCGCCACGCGCATCAGCTTGAAGCTGTCGGCCGTATCCAGCACGAAGGGCGAGATCAGGGGCGGGGTCGACTTGGCCTTGTCGTCGCGCTGGGTCCAGTTGGTCTTGCCCGTCAAACCCGGCGCATCTGGAACAGGGATAGGGAAGCGATCCGCAAAGCCGCGCACACCGTTCATCTCACCGAAATAGTGATCGAAGGACCGGTTTTCTTGCATGAAGATCACCACATGCTCCACATCGGCCAAGGTGCCGGTGCGAACATTGGCGTCGATGGTCATGGCCTTAGCGATGGAGGGCGGCAAGGCCACACCCGCCGTGGCAGAGAGCAGAAGGCTGCGGCGATCAATCTGCGTCATGGTCGGCTCCGGTTCGGTCCATCGGGACCTTCGTTCTTAACCCTAGCCTATGGCAGATAGATGACAAACCAAGGGCGGCAACCCTTTCGAGTGCCGCCCTCGTTCAGTCTTATAATTAGGCGCCCAGCATGGCTTCAAGGCGACCGCGAATGATCTGCGTGGATTCCAGCATGATCCGGTCCAGAAGGTCTTGGCAGGTTGGGATATCATGGATCAGGCCCGCGACCATGCCGCAGGACCATGCGCCAATTTCCATCTCGCCATTGAGCATGATGCGCGGATAGATACCGGCAACCTCTTCGGCAATATCGGCAAAGGTAATGGCCGATCCGAGGGCCTTTTCCTTGGCCAGCAGCTTTTCAACGCCCGCATTGGTCAGGACCCGTTCGGTATTGCGAAGGGGACGCATGACCAGACGGGTGTCGAGTTCCGAGGCGTTGAGGATGGCTTGCTTGACGTTCTCGTGGACCGGGGCTTCCTTGGTGGCGATGAAGCGGGTGCCCATATTCATGCCGTCTGCGCCCATGGCCAGAGCGGCCACGAGCGAGCGGGCATCGGCCATACCACCGGACGCCAAGAACGGGATCTTCAGTTCGTCTGCGGCGCGGGGCAGCAGGATCATGTTCGGCACATCATCTTCGCCGGGGTGACCGCCGCACTCAAAACCGTCAACACTGACCGCGTCACAGCCGATGGCCTCAGCCTTAAGGGCGTGGCGAACGGCGGTGCATTTGTGAATGACCTTAATGCCGGCCTCTTTTAGCCCTGGCAGCCACTTGGCGGGATTGTTGCCCGCCGTCTCGACGACCTTGATGCCGCCGTCGATGATCGACTTGATATAGCCGGGATAGTCGGGCTGGTTGACCGAGGGCAGGAAGGTCAGGTTCACGGCCAAAGGCTTGTCGGTCATCTCCTTGGCCTTGGCAATTTCCTTGGCCAGAGCCTCAGGCGTGGGCTGGGTCAGGGCTGTGATCGTGCCGATGCCGCCTGCGTTAGACACGGCGGCAGCCAGTTCTGCAAAGCCGACATAGTGCATGCCGCCCTGCATGATGGGACGCTCAATGCCGAACATTTCTGTGATGCGAGTTTTCATAATCTTCTCCCTGCGCGTGCTTGCTTTGGACCGACCATAGCACCCCGAAATAATTGGGAGAACGGTCAATTACCGAGAAATTGTGGGGTCACCTCGATAAAATATGTCCACATGCCCTCATAGCGCAGCACTGAGGGTCAGTTTCAGGGCGCGTGGTGAGCCGGGCGTGATGTTGTTATTGTTATGGGCCGAGGCGAAATAGCCGACGTCGAACAGGTTCTCGATGTTCAGTTGCGCCTTCAGGTGCGGGTTGATCCGCCAATAGATCGCCGCGTCCACACGGCTATAGCCGGGCAGGGTGACGCTATTGTCCGTCGAGGTGAATTGGGCGCTGCGGTGCAGGAGGCCCAATCCCAGCGCAAGGTGGGACGTGACCTCCACCCGGTTCCAAAGGGACAGGGACTGTTTAGGCAGTTGCGCCAGTCGTGCGCCCGCCTTGGCCGTCGCCGATTGGGTCTGGGTGATCTCACCGTCTTGATAGGCATAGCCCCCGGCGACGGTCCAGCCTGAACGAAGGGTGCCATTGAGGCCCAACTCAAGACCAGAACTGCTTTGGCCATCGACGAGGATCAGTTGGGTGGGATCAATAGGACTGGTAATCGCGACGTTGGTTCGGTCCAGTCTATAGGTCGCTAAGGTGAGCGCAAGGTTGGGCCTTAGGTCCCACTTGATCCCGATTTCCTGATTTCGAAAGGCTTCGGGTTGCAAGGCGCTGTTGGCCAAGGTTAGGCTCGCCAGCTGATCACCGGCGCGTGGCAGGTAGGACTGGCTATAGCTGGCATAGAGCGAAAGGTTCGGCTGCGGCTTGTAGATCAGACCTGCGCGAGGCGACCAGAGCCGGTCCTCGGTGGCGATGGCGCTGCCATTGCGGTTGTTGCGCAGGCGCATCTGGAACTGGTCGTGACGCAGGCCGAGGACGGCGATCCATCGGGCGTTCAGACGGACCTGATCTTGCACATAGACGGCCGACGACTGGGCGACCCCGTGGTTGTCGGCGTCACTGCTGCTCGGTCGAAAGGTC
Source organism: Caulobacteraceae bacterium (assembly GCA_947378235.1). Taxonomy (GTDB): domain Bacteria; phylum Pseudomonadota; class Alphaproteobacteria; order Caulobacterales; family Caulobacteraceae; genus CAISGS01. The sequence continues at coordinate 6,989 of CANCJE010000021.1, forward strand.
AGGGCGGGTGCCACGGTCGGCCGGCTGACGGGTACGTTTAAGGTCGTGATGTTTGGCCCTAGGTCGCTGAAATAGCCAGTGGTGCGGCGATTATCTGTAACCTGTCGGCCCAATTCGATCCCTGCGAGTAGATCATGGCTCGTTCTCCCGTTCTCTAGGGTCCAGGTGAGATCGGTCTGATGCAGTAGGTTTTCCCGCGTCGTGGCATTGGCATAGGCGGACAGGGCCACAGACGATCCGTTGGCACTCACGGCGCCGGGATAGAGGTTTTGATAGGCCTTGTCGTAGGTCCCGAACCGCGTGGTGCTGTGAAGGTGCGCTGAGCCTCGCTGATGATCAAAGACCACCTCACCGACATTGACGGTCATGTCCGTCGGGCTCAGGCTCGGGCCGCCAAAAAATGTTGAGGGGGCTGTCTCTATGGGCCGTCCTGACAGGGAGGGAATGCCCCGGTCAGTCACCATCTCATAGGTAAAGTGCTCCAAGCTGAGCCGCACCGATGAGTGATCGTCCCATCTTGCCAGCAAGGTCGGATTGATGCCTGAGCGCTCGGCCTTTACCCCGTCACGAAAGCTGTCGGCAGTTTCGGACAGTCCCGTGACCCGCAGCGCGAGGTTCGGGTTGATCGCTGATTTCAGATCCGCGGTCGCGCGGCGTTGGTTCCAACTTCCACCGGTTATGGTCAGTTCGGCACCGACCGCCCCATCGGCTTGACGGGTGACGCGGTTGAGGACTCCCCCGCCGCCGCCGAGGCCAAAGATCATTGCGTTTGGACCGCTTAAGGCCTCGACCCGGTCGACATTGTAGAGGTCTCGGAAATATTCAACATCGTCGCGCATGCCATCGACGAAGAGGTTCGCGGTCGACATCACGCCCCGCATGATGGGCGCGTTGCGGTGTCCCTCGCCCTGAGCCATGCCAACACCGGGCATATAGCGCACCGCGTCGCTAACGCCCTGCATGGCCTGATCCTCGATCTGGTCGCGGGTGATGACCTGCACGGCCTGAGGCGTATCGATCAGGGCGGTGGCGCTCTTCATCGCGGAGGCGATGCTATGCTGATGGTAGGTCTGGGATGAGCCCGTCACCACGATCTCGGCAATCTCCGCATCTGCGGCTCGGGCAAGGCACGGCATGAGCGCGGCGAGCACCATCAGGCTTGCCGCATGTTTTAACTTTGCAAAAGGAACGCGAAGGGGATTTGAGGCCATAGTCGATACCTAATTGAGATTGCGACGCGTTATTAACTTGACCAACCATTTGGGTCAATGAAATTGCGAGTCATTCTTAATTAGTGGGCAAGATCTTCGAAAAGCCCTTACCGCGAGGGGGCTGCAGGGCGCTGTCCCGCCGGGCCTACTTGCCGCCTGCGCCGGTAATTTCTTTGATCAGGGCCTGAACGGGGGCCTTGCCGCCGACGGACCAGATGAGTTTCAGGTGCGCGAGCGTATCGGCCGCTGGGCCTTCAAACTTCCAATCGCATCCGTCGAAGCGGCACTTTTTGAAGTCGGGAAGCTCACCGCCGCTATAGACCATGCGGCAGTCGCGAAACTCGCACTCGTAGAAGCTTTCGCCGTCGAGCGTGACGGTTTCGTGATTGAAGATGGTCGAGGACTGCATGGGTGAGCCTATTCGCCGTCGTCGTCGGAGGACGGCGCGGCACCCTCACCGGATTCAGCCCGCTCGCGTTCACGCTGTTCGCGCTTTTCAGCAGCCTTTTCAGCGGTCTTGATGGCCTTCAGACGCTCACGTTCCATGCGCTCGAAGGAGTAGTTGGGTTTACGCGCCATGTCAGCGATCTCCTCGAACAATGGAATTTGGACTTAGGAACGAGCCATCACGCGGCGCCGTCAGACGGCCCCGCTATAGCAAGGTCCAGATCAGTGTCGTTTTAGCGTCGCGCCTTGCGGGCGGCGTAACGCTCGTCGCGCTTTGCCTTTTGCTCAGCCTTGGTCAGGGCCTTGCGTTCCTTGCGTTCACCACGCTTGGCGTCCAGAGCGGCAGCCTCGAGGGCTTCGGCCTCGAGACGGGCAGCCTCCTTGGCATCAGCCGCGGCTTGGGCAGCGATGGCCTTGGCTTCGGCGCGTTCTTGACGCACCCGTTCCAGTTCTGCCGCGCGAAGGGCTTCGCGCTGGTCGAACAGGGGATCGGTGACGGCGGGCTTGGGCTGAAGTTTAGCCAGCAGGGCCTTCTTAGCTTCCGCAGCGGTCTTTTGCCGATCTGCGAAGCCGGTGTTCAGATGTTTGGACATGGTGCTTTCAAAGGTGCAGGCCTGCCCCCTTAGGGGCTATTCGGGCTGCGTGGGCTCTATTTCTTCGGGGGTCGCTTGCACGACGGGTTTGTAGGTCGCGGCGCAGATGGCCTCGAGATGACCCTTGAGCGAACGGGTCGCCAGAAGGGCGTCGACAGCACGGCAGCCATCAGCCTTCAGGCGGTCCTTCAAGGTGTTCAGGTCACCATATTGACCCGAGCGGGCCAAAACATATGCACGTTCAACAGTAGACATAATCTTCGCGTCCTCAAGAATGCAGCCGGTCTGGCCTTAGCCAGCAGAGAGCTGGCCGGCGGACATCTTGCCGCTGCGTTGATCACGTTCCAGTTCGTAGGTCAGCTTTTGGCCCTCGTTCAGCGAGCCAAGGCCCGACCGTTCTACGGCAGAAATATGAACAAATACATCTGAGCTGCCATCATCGGGTTGGATGAAGCCGTAGCCCTTGGTGGAATTGAACCATTTCACAACGCCAGTGGCCATGTGAGTCGCCTTTCGAGTGTCAATATTCGCACCATCCCCGGGGGACAGGCGATCAAATCGTCGTAGAGGATCGTAGAAGGCTCGGGAGCTCGATCCGAAGAGCAAGCGAGGAGAGCGGCCGAACCATAGCGATATTCGATCCGCTCACCATGCCACAAATCCCTCATAAATCCAATGAAAATGCAGCCTGCGGCACGGCTATCAGATCAGCGGCCGTGAAATTAGGTCCAAATGAGGGGCTGACGTTGCGTTTCTTTAGGGTTCAACCGAATTGACCGGTCTAGCTTTTTGAGAGCACTCCCCTATTTTGAGGGCGCGGGAACGAGCTTCGCGGTCCCACCAATAACCCTTAGGATCTGTTCATGTCGATTTTACGCCGTTCGGCCCTGTTTGCTGCCCCGATGGTTTTAGCCCTTGCGGCCTGTGCGCCCGGCGGCGCCTTGCCGGTCGCAAATGGTTTTGGACCCAACCCGGTCTTGCCTGACGCCAAGAAGCAGGCGCTGCCCGTTGTAAAGATTGCAAAGGTCGTCGGATGGGCTGCGGGTGAGACTCCCAAGGTTGCAGAGGGCCTGAAGGTTTCGGCCTTGGCCAGCGGGCTGGACCATCCGCGTTGGCTCTATGTCCTGCCCAATGGCGATGTGCTGGTGGCGGAGACCAATTCGCCCGAGCGTCCCGGCGACTCTGCCGGGTTCAAGGGCTGGATCGCGACCAAGATCATGTCCGCTGCCGGGGCCGTGACCAAGAGCCCCAATCGGATCATTCTTTTGCGTGATGCCAACGGCGACGGCGTGGCCGAGGTCAAGACGACCTTCCTAACCGGCCTAAATTCTCCGTTCGGCATGAGCCTGATCGGTGACACGCTTTATGTGGCCAATACCGATGCCGTCATGGCCTTCCCCTATGGGGCGGGCGAGACCAGCATCACGGCCAAGGGGCGCAAGGTTGCAGACCTTCCAGCCGGGCCGATCAATCACCACTGGACCAAGAACATCCTCGCCAGCGTCGATGGCACCACCCTCTATGCCACCTCGGGCTCCAACAGTAATGTTGGTGAAAATGGCATGGAAGCAGAGGCCAATCGGGCCGCGATCTTGGCCATCGACGTCAAGACCGGTGCGACCCGGGTCTTTGCCTCGGGCATTCGCAATCCCAACGGCTTGGCTTGGAACCCTCAGTCGGGTGCCCTGTGGACCGCCGCCAATGAGCGCGACGAGATCGGCAATGATCTGGTGCCCGACTATATGACCTCGGTGAAGGAGGGCGGCTTCTATGGCTGGCCCTATAGCTACTATGGTCAGACGGTCGACAGCCGCGTCAGTCCGCAGCGGCCCGATCTGGTCGCCAAGGCGATCAAGCCAGACTATGCGCTGGGGGCTCACACGGCCTCGCTCGGACTTGCCTTCTATGAGGGCACCAACCTTCCCGCCGCCTATCTAAACGGTGCCTTTATCGGCCAGCACGGATCGTGGAACCGCAATCCGGTCAATGGCTATAAGGTGCTGTTCGTGCCCTTCAAGGAGGGCAAGCCCGCTGGCGCCCCGCAGGACATCTTGACCGGGTTCTTGGATGATAAGGGTCAAGCGCGTGGCCGTCCCGCAGGCGTTGCGGTCGACAAGACGGGCGGCGTTCTGGTCGCCGACGATGTTGGCAATGTCATCTGGCGCGTGACCGCGAAATAGGCCACCCACAGCCTCTTTCATCCTTGCGCGATTTTTCCTTCCCATAACGTTGGGTAAGGCCCTCTATTGAAGGTCTGCAACGCTCCGTCAGAGAGCGTGCCCGGGTTATGGAGGAGGTTGGTCGTGGAAAATATTGTCGATATGGCGGTTCTGTCCGCTTGGATGGACGCGCAAGGTCTCGGAACTGGGCCCCTGGAACATGCCAGCCTGCTGACCGGCGGCACGCAAAATATCCTCCTGAAATTTACCCGCAGCGGGCGCGACTATGTCCTTCGCCGCCCCCCGCCCCACCTGCGTGAAAACTCCAATGAGACCATGCGCCGTGAGGCGAGGGTGCTGGCCGCGCTGGCCGGATCGGACGTGCCCCATCCCGGTCTGATCGCCGCCTGTCCCGATGAGACGGTTCTAGGGGCCGCCTTCTATCTGATGGAACCGATCAACGGCTTTAACCCATCGCAAGGCCTGCCCGCGCTCCATGCCGGTTCCGAAGCCATCCGTCACCGCATGGGGCTCAGCATGGTTGAGGCCATCGCCTCTCTGGGAGCACTGGATTACCGCGCGCGCGGCCTTGAGGGGTTGGGGCGTCCGGATAACTATCTGGAGCGTCAGGTTCAGCGCTGGCAAAGCCAACTCTCGTCCTATGAAGAACATGCCGGATGGACCGGTATTCAAGCCTTGCCGGATGTTGGGCGCATCGGTCGCTGGCTTGAGGCTAACCGTCCCTCGACCTTTGAGCCGGGGATCATCCATGGCGACTATCACCTATCCAATGTCATGTTCCGCTTTGACAGTGGGGATCTGGCAGCGGTGGTGGACTGGGAACTGACGACCATCGGCGATCCTCTGCTCGATCTGGGTTGGCTTCTGGCCACCTGGCCCCTCGAAGATCGGCCCGATGACGCGGGCATTTCGGTTCAGCCTTGGAAGGGCTTTCCGAGTGCAACGGAACTTGTCGATCACTACCGGCCCCGCACCCATCGCGACATGTCCCATATCGAATGGTACGGCGTCTTGGCTTGCTACAAGATGGGCATCATCCTTGAAGGCACCCATGCGCGGGCCTGCGCCGGGAAGGCGACCAAGGAGATGGGCGATCGCCTTCATGCCCACACCATTTCACTTTTCGAGCGCGGCCTGCGCTGGATCGGCTAGGCCTTAACAAGGATCAATCAGATGAATGATACAGATTTTACGGGCAAGACCGTCCTCGTCGTCGGCGGCTCTAGCGGCATTGGCAATGGCATTGCCCATGGCTTCCGTGAGCGTGGTGCGCGGGTCCATGTCTGGGGCACAAGGGCCAAGGCCAGCGACTATGATCCGGCGGACGGCTCTGACCTGACCGGGCTCGGCTATGATTGCGTCGATGTCGGCGATCCGGACGCGATTGAGGCAGCCCCCTTGCCATTCGACACGCTCGACGTTCTGGTCCTTTCGCAGGGTACAGTGGTCTATGGGCGCGGGGAGTTCGAGCGTGAGGGCTGGGACAAGGTCGTGGCGGTCAATCTGGACAGTTTGATGCACTGCTGCCGCAAGTTTCGGCCGCAATTGCTGCTCAGCCAAGGCTCGATCACGATTGTGAGCTCGATCTCGGGGCTCGGGGCTAATCGCGGCAATCCGGCCTATGCCGCCTCTAAGGCAGGGGCGATCAGCCTGACCCGCACCTTGGGCCAGGCCTGGGCTCCCGACGGTATTCGAGTCAATGGTCTGGCCCCCGGTCTGGTCGATACCAAGCTGACCAAGGTGACCACGGAAAATCCTAAACGTCTGGCCGGAGCCCTTCGCTCCATTCCGGCTGGTCGGATGGGGACCCCCGCCGATATGGCCGGTGTGGCCCTGTTCCTCGCCTCGCCCTTGGCTTCCTATGTCAATGGTCAGACCCTTGTCGCCGATGGAGGGTTGAGCCTCTAGACAGGGGCCTTACGAGGCGCTTTGGACGCCGGGGTGCAGGAACTGCGCCCCGATCAAGACTGCGCTTGCCTGAGCCGCGCGCGACGCCTAGTCATCGATTAACATCCAGCTTTGGGAACAGACAGTCATGTTGGCGAGCGGTGATCGAGTGACGGCGGCGGTTCTGATCATTGGCGACGAGATTCTCTCGGGCCGGACGCAGGACACCAATCTGGCGGCCATCGCCCGCTATATCGGCACCTATGGCGTCGATCTGGCGGAGGCGCGGGTGGTGGGAGACATTCCCGAAGAGATCATCACCGCCCTGAACCATCTGCGTGGGCGCTATGACTATGTCTTCACGACCGGCGGCATTGGCCCGACCCATGATGACATTACCGCTGACTGTGTGGCCGACGCCTTTGGTGTGGCACTCTATGAGCATCCCGAGATCATGGCCCTTTTGACCGGACGCTTTGGTGATCAACTCAATGCAGCGCGCAGGCGCATGGCGCGGGTGCCAGAGGGCGGGACCCTGATCAAGAACCCCGTCAATGGCCCGCCTGGTTTCCAGATCGGCAATGTCTTTGTCATGGCCGGTGTGCCTCAGATCATGCGCGGCATGCTCGAAGATATTGGCTGGCGCTTGAAGGGCGGGGCGGTTGTCGTCTCGCGTACCGTTCGGGTCGAGGGCACCGGCGAAGGCACGTTGGCTGCGCCACTAGAGGCCGTGGCCAAGGCCCATCCAGCCCTGTCGCTGGGCTCCTATCCGTTCTTCTCGAACGAGGCCTATGGATCCAACCTCGTCATTCGCGGGCGGGACGCCGCTGAGGTCGATCGTGTGGTCGACGAACTGATCGCGGCGCTTGAGGAGGCGGGCGTCAAGGGCGCCTTCGCCGTCGCGGTCTAGGCCTCGTTATTTCACCAAACAGCCAATGCTCGAGGCCGATAGGGTTCGGCAGAAGGCCGCCGCTGAGGCGCGATCGGAAAAGCCGCCAAAGAGGCCTCGATAATAGGTCCGACCGCCAACGATGGCTGTTTCGATCCGGAAGGAGCGGTTGGCGGTAATTTGCGGCAGGCGCTGCGCCACCTGTTGGCGGGCTGTCTCAGCGGCCTGTGCGGACGTTGCCGCAACGACCTGGACCTCTCTCCCACCGATCTTGGCGGGCGTTACGAGGGGCGTGATTGGCGTTATGGGCTTGGCCATCGCGAGCGAAGGGGCGGGCTTGGCGATCACCGCTGGAGCCTTCGCCGGGCTTGCCGCTGCCACGACCGCCTCAGGCACATCGCGCAGGGGACGTTTGAAGTCTGCGCGGCAAATGGCATCGATGGCTTCGGACAGATAGGCCGTCTTGGGCGGCGTGATCCAGGTGCCGCTGCCGGCCAGAACCGTCACCTCGCCAGCGAGATTGCCCTTAGAATAGATCTTGGTTTGGTGGATCAGCGCCGATGAGGTTGTGCAGTTGACGTCGAGGGTCGCAAGGCTCGAGCGGCCTTGAATGACCTTGGTAAATTGCGGGGTCAGGGCCTCGCCCCGCAGTTCGGCACCCTTGATGAAGCCGGTCACAGGATCGAGGCTGCCCGACTGGGCAAAGCCGACGACCATATCCGCGCCGATGGAGATCACCTGAGTTGGAGCCAGAGAGGTGGACCGCTTCAACCATGTACGAATCGCTTCGGGCGTGCGGGCGGTGGGATAGCCCCCAGTCTCCGTGGCCTTATTGGCGGATGTTCCCGCCGCGCTCGATGGCGGAGCCTCGGCAAAGGCCATGGAGGCGGCCAAAAGCGCGACTGTGCCGCACGCCGTGCTAACCACCTTGGTCATTGGGCTTTGCAAAAGGCTCATCTGTCTCGCGCGTCCGTCAGTGTCGATTCGTCCCTCTGATGGGACCGCTCCTTTATGGCTTGCTCACGCAAAAAGGCTAGGGCGAGGGCCGTGCTTGTCCGGATTCCAAGAGATTTAAACAGGAAGGTGCGGGTTCGATTTGCCCAAGGCCGGTCATCTGCTAAAGCCATGGATGTGCCGGTGTCTGTGGGGACGTGGCGGAATTGGTAGACGCAGCGGACTTAAAATCCGTTGACTTCGGTCGTCCGGGTTCGATTCCCGGCGTCCCCACCAGCGGGCTAGGCCCGTGCGGCTTCGGGTGGCTTTGTTGTGGCCATGCTCTCAAATTCCATCAGAGTTGCTGAAAGTTGTGACAGGGTAACCGCAACGCTGTGACCCTTTTTAGGCCTGAATTTCCAGAAATTGACGATATGCGCCACGTCATTATAGCTCTCTCCAAGTTTTCTAAATAGAATCGGAGAAGAATTGAGAAATTTCCTAAATCCTACTGGATTTCCATTGTATATGAAATCATTATAGGCGTTTTCGTAAATAGCGATAACGTCATCAACCTCAGTACAAAGTAAAGAAAATTTATAGGCGATAGAATTTCGCATGGATTCAATTTTAACGCGGTCGACTTTTTTGGTGAATTCGACAGGATGTATTCTTCTCATTTCACGAAATACTTTTACGGAAATGGGAACAATTTTTTTAATTTGCCATTTATAAAACAAAATCGCTTTCCAGAAGAACAGGCCTTGCCGGTAATCCGCCTTGTCCATCTGCAGCGTCTCTCGCAGTCCATCCGTCGCTTCTGCCGCGTCGGGAGACAGCAACTTGTCGATCAGAGCGCGAGCCTTTTCGTCAGCGTCATCGGGCCCGAAGCTCATCTTCGCCAAGGTGGAAATTTCGGTCAGGACAAATTGCTGAACAGGTTTGCGGTCTGCCACGCCGTTTTCCAAGTAGCAATCGGCAGGCCTTATGCCGCCCCGTTCCAGGAACTGACGCAACAGATAGGAGTCTAGGCTCGGTATGCTGTCGAGCAGATTCAGAATGACGATGTCACCGCCGAGATTGACAATCTTTTCCCGCAATATTTCGCACAGTCGATCTTCAAAATCTCTCTGTCCGACAAAAAGATATTGTGCCCCGAGTTTTATTTCCTTGGTATCGAGCGGAAACAGAATTTTGGTCGCAACGCTGCGGCCATCGGTAAACTCTGTCCGCTCGCTAGGGCGAAGCCTATGTTTTAGGATAATGGTTCGATTGAGCTGAACATTTGAAAAGAGCGGCTTCTCGCTATGTTCTGGGTTCATCCGGTGAAGTTTGTAAATCTTATTCAGATTGAAAACGCGAGATGAAGAGATCACGTTTTCGAGCGAAGCCAAGCTCCGTATTTGAGCGTTCGTCATGATCCCCTCGCTCGGTGCACAGTGCGGGACAGACGTCTGGACTGGCCGCTCGGCAGATCACACTACATTACTTAAGATTATTATAAATCAAAGAGGCGAGCCGCACTCGCTGCCATCATGGATAGTGGTCCTTCGATGCTGGGCATGAAAAAGGCCGCCGCTCGGAGAGGAGCGACGGCCCGTGTTCAGATTCTAAGGCTCGGTTTAGAACGAGGCCTTCAGGGTCGCAGCGAAGCGGCTGTCATAGATGCTGCCGATATCGTGCTCGCTGGTGTCCCAGTAGCGGACGTCTAGGCTCAGATGCGGCATCACTGCAATCGAAGCACCCAGGTTCCAGGTGTTATAATCCTTGCTGACGTCCAAGGCTTGGTGGCCATAGGCACCGGTCACGGAAACCGTGTCGTTGATGGCGTATGCGCCGTTCAACTCGACATAGGTCGCTTTCTCATCCGCACCGAAGAAGTCTGGCGAATAGTAATAGGCGGCGCCGACAGTGGCCTTGCCGATCGCGCGGCTAGCGGCAGCCTTCACTTCACCATAACCATATTTCGCGCCGGTAGGGGCTTCCAGATAGTTGTAGTAGATGACGCCCAGATCCAAATTGAAACCGGCCACTTCGGGCTTCACGCCGACATAGGTGTCGTTTTCGATGCGGGTGCCGTCGCCGAAATCAACGTTCGACAGCCAAACGCCAGCATAGGCCTGACCGGCGGTAAGGTCCAGGCCACCGAACACTTCGGGGTCGCCATTGGTCTGCGATACGCCACGGAACACATAGTCGGAAGCAACGCCGACATTGGCCGACAAGGAGGGGCCGTCAGCGGCTTGGGCAACGCTGGTCACGGCCAGAGCGGCAGTGGCGGCGAGAAGGGCGGTTTTTAGGATCTTCATTGGATTTCCCCAGTTTTTTAAAGCGGATGGCCTGAGCTAGGCCTTATGCCTTATCAGGCCCTATACGGACGATCATAAGGTTAAGGCGGTCCTAATTTAACCTCTGTGGACGCGTCCTTACAGGCCGAGTGTTGCAAATTTGTCCAGTCGTGTGTCCGGTGTAACGCTTTTGATGTTCGTTGCACCGCAAAAAGACCTTCAGACTCCCTTAAGCAGACATCAATCCCCGCCCTGCCCTCGGATGAGCGCAGGGATAACTTGCTCAAATTATGAGCTGAATAATGCCAATTTGCTCAACATTTAGGCCTATCGTGGCTAGCGCATGCTCAGGCTGGCCATCCCGAGGTGCGTTCCCGCATCGACCAGAAGGGTTTCGCCCGTGACGTGCCGTGCCGCCGGTGAGGCAAAGAATACGGCGGCTCCGGCAATATCCTCGGCGGTGGAGGCCGCTTTTAGCGGGGTTGAGGCCGCGACGCCCTGTCTCATGCGCTCAACCGTCTGGGCGGGGATGCCCTTTTCAAACCAGGGTGTGTCGATAAAGCCCGGGCAAACCGCATTAACGCGGATCTTTGGGGCCAGAGCGCGGGCGAGTGACAGGGTCATGGTGGTCAGGGCCCCCTTGGAGGCCGCATAGGGCACGGACGAGCCAATACCGGTCACAGCGGCGATCGACGAGGTATTGACCACCGACCCGGCACGCGGTCCAGCTTCCAGCAATGACCGCGCGGCCCGGATCATCATAAAGGCCCCGACCACATTGACTTGATAGAGGCGCAGGAAGTCGTCGCTAGATACGGCATCCAGATCGCTATGGTCGGGTGCGAACTTGGTGATCCCGGCATTGTTAAACAGGGCGTCAATCTTGCCAAAGCGGGCGGCGGCCAGGGCGATGGTTTTGCAACCCTCATCCTGACCGACATCGGCCTTGACGAGCACCGCTTCAGCGCCCGCCTCGATCACCATCCTTGCCGTTTCGTCGGCTTCAGCGGCACTGTTGGCATAGTTGATGATCACGGCCTGAGCGCCGCGCTCGGCGGTCTCTACGGCGATGGCGCGTCCTAGGCCCGTCGAGGCCCCCGTGACAACGATCACTGACCCTGCAAAATCCCGTCCTGACATAGCTCTGTCCCCATGGTTCTGTTGATTTTCCTATTGATAGCGAGCCGTCGTCGCCTTGTCTTGTGCAACGAGGACGTCAGACGGTTGCAGATTGGCAGTCAGGGCGCTAACCCTTGCCCATGACCGACCTTGACCTGACCCAACTTGGCCGCGAGATCCGTGGCTTTGATAGCCCGGACACTGCGATCCTAGAGCGCGTGCCCAATCCGCATCCGCAGACGCTCTATCTGGCCCGTTTTGCCGTGCCGGAATTTACCTCCCTGTGTCCAGTAACGGGACAGCCAGACTTTGCCCATCTGGTCATCGACTATGCGCCGGATCAGTGGCTGATCGAGTCTAAGAGTTTGAAACTCTATCTGGGCAGCTTTCGTAACCACGGCGCCTTCCATGAGGACTGCACGGTCGGCATCGCAAAGAAGTTCGTTGAGATCGCGGCCCCCCGCTGGCTGCGCATCGGTGGCTATTGGTATCCGCGGGGCGGCATCCCTATCGACGTCTTCTATCAGACCGGTGCGGCTCCTGACGGGCTCTGGGTCCCCGATCCGGGCGTCGCGCCCTATCGCGGACGGGGCTAGCCACCAAAGACAAGGCCGGTCATGGAAATGGCAGCAAATACCTCGTCAGTCACAAAACGCAGGCTTTCGCCCGGATCGCTGACCCCAAGCGTATAGAGCAGCGGCAGATAGTGCTCCGCGCTGTTGATCGACAAGGCGGCATCCGGTCCAAGGTCCATATAGTCAATCAGGGCCTGATGCTGGCCTTGGCTTATCAGGTCCTTGACCTGATCGTTGAACCGCAGGCCCCAGTCGACCGGGGCGGGGTTTCGAAAGTCAATGGCTCGAAGATTGTGGACGATATCACCGCTGGCCAAGATCATGATCCCCTCGTCCCGCAGGGGGCGCAGGGCCTTGGCGATGGCATAGTGATCTTGCGGCGCGCGCGCGCGGTCGAGGCTTAGCTGCACCACGGGGACATCGGCGTCAGGATAGAGCGCCGTGAGGACGCCCCACGATCCGTGATCTAGCCCACGGTCAGGGTCGAGGGTTGCGCCAGAGGCGGCCAGAAGCTGCGCCGTCCGCTCGGCCAGCCATGGTGCACCCGGTGCAGCATAGACGACGTCAAACAGGGCCTGGGGGAAACCGCCAAAATCATGGATGGTTTCCGGGGCCGCTGAGCCACCGACCTTGATCCCAACGCTCTCCCAGTGGGCCGAAACACAGAGTATCGCCTTCGGCCTCGGCAGAGCCTTTCCCAGGGCACGCCACTCAAGATGAAAGCGGTTCGGCTCGATGGCGTTCATCGGCGACCCGTGGCCGAGAAAGAGCGCGGGATAGGGTGTCATGACCGGTCCAATCTGCTGTTGGTACAGTTACAGATAGGGGGTCTGGCTGAAAACGAAAGTCCTTCAGCCGCACTGCGTCATTCTGCGTCGAGGCCTATATCCAGAACCGGGGCCGAATGGGTCAGGGCACCAACCGAGATCACATCCACGCCCGTCTCGGCAATGGCGCGCACGGTGGTGAGGTTGACCCCGCCTGAAGCCTCCAGCACGATCTTGCCCTTGGCGCGGGCCACGGCGGTGGCCAGATCAGCGAGGCTGAAATTATCGAGCATGATCACGTCGGGGGCGTAGGCGAGGGCCTCGTCCAGTTGGTCTAGACCGTCAACCTCGACCTCGATCTTCATCAGGTGCCCGGCATGGGCGCGTGCCCGCTCTAGCGCCTTGCCGACGCCGCCGCAGGCTGCGACGTGATTGTCCTTGATCAGGATGGCATCATCGAGCCCAAAGCGATGGTTGATCGCGCCGCCGCAGCGCACGGCATACTTTTCCAGCGCCCTTAGGCCCGGCGTTGTCTTGCGCGTGCAGGTGATCCGCGCGCCGGTGCCCTCGACCTCTTTGACATAGCGAGCGGTCAGGCTCGCCACCCCGCTGAGACGGCCGAGAAGGTTGAGGGCAACCCGTTCCGCCGAAAGGATTTGACGTGCACCGCCGCTGGCTCTGGCGATGATCTGACCGGCGTCGGCATCCTGACCATCCCCAATCTCGACGGTAAAGCTCAAGGCGGGATCGAGGGCTGCGAAGGCGAGGCGGGCGCAGTCCAGTCCCGCAATCCGGCCAACGCTACGCGGACGAAAGACGACCGACAGGCGGGCATCCGCGGGGATACAGGCCGCCGCCGTGACATCTCCGGCCCGGCCCAGATCTTCGGCTAAGGCGGCGCGGACGATGGGATCAATGATGAGATCCGGCAGGGCGGTGATGCTCATTCAGCGGCAACCTTTATCGGAGCCTTGGCCAAGAGTTGGCTCAGGGTGGTGAGGGTTCGGCGGGCGACCTCATCTGTTTGCGGATAGTCAGAGCGGCTGTGACTGCCCCGGCTCTCGGTGCGCATCAGGGCGCAGGTCGCCACCAAACGTGCAGCGATCAGGGGCAAGGCCGGTCCGTAACGTTCCTCCATCCCATCGATCAGACCTAAGAGCTGCGTCAGGCCCTGCCGGTCGCGCACGACACCGGCAAAGCAGCCCATGGCGCGGCGAAGGTCCTTCAGGGTGCTATCGGGTAGGGCCGGCGCGGCATGGGGCGCAAGGATTGCGCAGGTCGGGTCCGCTGGGGCCTCCTGCGCTGCTGCCCGCCCGGCGCGGGCTCCGAAGACGGCGGCTTCCAGCAGGGAGTTGGAGGCAAGGCGGTTGGCCCCGTGGACGCCTGTGCTCGCACATTCTCCAGCGGCGAACAGGCCCGGAAGGCTGGTAGCGCCATCGGCGTCGGTCCAGACCCCGCCCATATGATAGTGCGCGGCGGTCGCGACAGGGATGGGCTGAAGGCGAGGATCGATCCCCGCGCCCATACAGGCGGCGAAGACGGTCGGGAACATCTCGGGAAAATGATTGCCTATGGCCTGACGCGCATCAAGGAAGGCCCCGTTTCCCTTAAGACGCTGCTCGTGGATCGCACGGGCCACCACATCGCGCGGCGCGAGGTCCCTTAAGGGGTGATGACGGGCCATGAAGGGGTGGCCCTCAGCGTCAATCAAGCGCGCGCCGTCACCGCGCAAGGCCTCTGTCGCCAGAGGCGCTGGGTCTAGGCCGATATCTATGGCGGTGGGGTGGAACTGGACAAATTCCGGATCGGCAATCACGGCACCGGCGAGCGCCGCGAGCGCCATGGCTTCGCCGCGAAGGCTGTGGGGATTGGTTGTGACATCATAGAGCCCGCCAAGACCCCCCGCCGCCAAGATCACGGCATTGGCAAGGATCGTCTGGATCTGGCCATTATGCTCAACCAAGGCCCCGCGCACCCGTCCACTCGCATCCTGAACTAGAGCCCGCACGGCGGCCTGCTCCAGAACCTCAATGGAGGGGCAGGCGCGAACAGCTGCGATGACGCTGCGTAATATCTCTTGTCCCGCCTGATCGCCCTTCACCCGCGCGACCCTGGGGCGGGAGTGGGCGGCCTCTAGGCTCTGGGCAAAGCCATGGTCTCTATCCCGGTCAAAGGGTACGCCAAGGCTGGCCAAGGTCCGGACCGCGTCTGGCCCCTCGCGCGTGAGAATGTCTGCCATTGTTGGATCGACCAAGCCTGCACCTGCTGCAACCGTATCGGCAGCGTGAAAGGCTGGCTCATCGCCTTGCGACAGGGCCGCAGCGATACCGCCCTGTGCCCAGGCCGATGAACAGTCCTGACCCAGCGGCCCTGTCGATAGGACCACCACCCGACGCGGAGCCGCAGCCAAGGCCGCCGTCAGCCCCGCAAGGCCCGCGCCGATCACCAGCAGAGGAGAGGATGAGGGCTTGGTCATGGCTGTGTCAGATCAGTTCGACATCGACATGGTGGCGCGCCTTCACCAGATCATAGCGGGCCGGGATCGCCAGCGGCGGCATGTCGATCATCCGTTGAACGGCCAGTCTCGCCCGGTCGGCCATGTCGGTCGCCACTGTGACCTCATAGCGGTCATGCAGTAGGGTCTCATAGATGTTCTCAAGACTGATGCGCTTCATATGGGGGCACAGGTTGCAGGGGCGCACAAATTCGGTCTCGGGCGCATCGCAGGCGACATTGTCGGCCATCGAGCACTCGGTGATCAGAACCACCTGCTTGGGCTTGCGGGTCATGACAAAGTCCGACATGGCCGCTGTTGATCCGGCAAAGTCCGAGACCTCGAGAACCTCGGCGGGGCATTCAGGGTGGGCCAAGATCTGGGCATCGGGATAGGCGGCTTTCAATTCCAGAATGTCTGCCGCCGTAAACCGCTCATGGACCTCGCAGCGTCCCGCCCAAGCGATGATCTTGATGTCGGTCTGGCGGGCAACATTGCGGGCGAGGAACTCGTCAGGGATCAGGATGACGCGGTCGACACCCCATTCGCGCGCCACATGCTCCACGACCTGCACGGCATTGGCCGAGGTACAGCAGATGTCGGTCTCCGCCTTCACCTCGGCGGTGGTGTTAACATAGGTGACCACGGGAATGCCCGGATAGCGCTGCTTGATCAGGCGCACATCGGCTCCCGTGATCGACGAGGCGAGCGAGCAGCCCGCCAAAAGGTCCGGGATCAGGACAGTCTTGTCAGGTGCCAAGATCTTGGAGGTCTCGGCCATGAAGTGCACACCGGCCTGAACGATAATCTTGGCATCGCAGCGCGCGGCCTCTCGGGCTAGTCCGAGGCTGTCGCCAACATAGTCGCCGACCCCGTGGAAAATCTCAGGCGTCATATAGTTGTGCGCTAAGATTACAGCATTCTTCTCAGCCTTGAGCCGATTGATTGCGGCGATCAAAGGGGCTTGGAGCCGCCATTCCAGCGGCGTGACCCGCGCCTTGACCTTTTCCCATAGGGGGCGGGTCTGGGCCTCGACCTCAGGGGTAAATTCAAAACCGGCAAATCCGTCAGCCATGGTCTTATCCTTATGCTCAATATGAGCATTAGTGGGGCGTAAAAAGCGCTGAGCGCCATAGGCGACCAGCGATCCGGACTTTTGCTGGAAGTGAGCAAAAGCCTGTGGAAAACATATAGGCCTCTGACGGCAGCCTGAAAAGCGGATTTTTCACAAAATCATCACGATCCTGTGCGCGGTGGGGCGGGCGTCTAGTCCTGCGCGCGGCGCGATAGGATCTCGGCCGCCACTCGGTCGGTTTCCTCTAGCGGCTCATAGCTGAAGCTCTGCAGCAGGCCCTCATAGGGCCGGGTCGCGCCGATCTGGCGCAATTCCTCGTGGAACAGGCGGAATTTGAGGCTCTGGCCATCCATCTTGAGGATGAAAACGGGCTTTCCGGTCGAGGCGGCTTCGGTGGCCATATTGGTAGAGTCTTCGGTGACCAACACAAAATCGGCAGCGCCCAAGAAGGCGAAATAGGGATTGTCGCCCTCGCCATCCCAGATGATGCCGGGAAGATGGCGCAGTCGCGCCGTCAGGATGGCGCGGGCCTTGTCAGGTGTCCGGCGCGAGAATGTCATGAGCAGGCTTCCGCCGACCCGCTCTAAGGGCTCCAAAATGTCGTGGGCCATGGCGGCGGCCCGCTCCGGCGACAGGTCAAAAGCCTTGGATTTCCCACCGATCAGGACGGCAACACGCGGCACCGGTAGCGGATCAATAAGGGTTCTGAAGCGAGCCAGTTCACTTGCCAGCCGCTCTGGCGTCACCCGATGGGGCGATCCGCAGATGGAAATGACATTATCGCCCGACAATCGATCATGTTTTGGCGGCACGACCAGATCGAACAGATGGTGCGGCAGGCGCGGGTCTTGGATCTGGACCACATAGGTCTTGCCTACAGACCAGCGTTTCATGCGGATCGACAGGGCAAGGGTCGCGCGTCCGGCGGCAATCCAGATGTCCGGCCAAGGGGCTTGAATGTTCGATTGAGGCGTCAAGCTGCGACGCGGGAACAGGTTCATCAGGGCGGGAAGTCGACCGATGACGCCCTTCCAGGCAACGGTCTTGATTTGGACCTCGACTGCGTGGCCAGCGGCGCGATATTGACGCGCTAAGGCCTCAGCCAAACCCACCGCTTGGGTTTGGATGCCCGCCCGGCCATCAGACACGGCCCAGATAATCAGAGGGTTTTCGCTCACGGACGCTGGGGCGAAGGAGGGGGGCTTAAAGCCGCCCTAGATCCACTCAACCTTCATGATCTCATAGGACTTGACGCCGCCGGGCGAGATAATCTCGACCACGTCGCCAACTTCCTTGCCAATCATGCCGCGCGCCAAGGGGGCGGTGATCGAGATTCGGCCCTGCTTCACGTCGGCTTCATGTTCGCCAACGATCTGATAGCGGGTCGCCTCTTCGGTATCCTCGTCAATGAGGCTGACCGTAGCGCCGAACTTGACCTGCTTGCCGGACAGTTTGGACACGTCGATGACCTGAGCCCGGGCGATCTTATCCTCGATCTCCGCGATGCGACCTTCGATGAAGCCCTGACGCTCTTTTGCGGCATGGTATTCTGCATTTTCCGACAGATCGCCATGGCTGCGCGCTTCTGAAATCGCAGCGATGACACTCGGCCGTTCCTGCGTCTTCAAACGCTTCAGTTCCACGTCGAGAGCTTGGTAGCCCCCGCCGGTCATAGGCACTTTTTCCATAACGGATTTTTGCTCAAGGTCGCCCAAGGGGAAGGGGAGTTCCGATCGCGGGCTCATCGTTCGGGGGGTAGAGGATAGCCGGAAAGTCTCAAAAACACAAGGTCGAGAGTTTTCCGCCCTGACAACCGGCCTATCCGGCCTCAACAAAACTATCGATCACCTTTTTCTCACCGGCCTTGTCGAAGGCCACGGTCAGCTTGTTGCCTTCGACGGCGCGCACCAGACCATAGCCGAACTTGATGTGAAACACCCGGTCGCCACGGTTGTACTTGCTGGTCGCAGCGCCGTCGGACACGGCAACCAGTCGGCCTTCACCCTCGATGACGGTGTTGCGAGCGCGGGCTGGAGAGGGCGCGGCGCGGGCATTTTCCTGCGCCCGCTTCCAGCCCGGCGACGTATAGCCAGAGCCAAAGCTTGGCGTGTCATCCCAGCGGCTGGTCTGTTGCTGCATGCCCGGACCGCCGCCGTAATAGCCGGTCTCGCTGGAGGCCTCGACGCTCGCGGGGGGCAGTTCGTCCACAAAGCGGCTGGGCAGTTGCGAGGTCCAGCGGCCATAGACCTGCCGGTTGGCGACAAAGGAGATGCGGGCCTCCTCGCGGGCACGAGTAATGCCGACATAGGCCAGCCGCCGCTCCTCTTCGAGACCCTTTTCGCCCTTGTCATCCATGGAACGCTGTGAGGGGAACACGCCCTCTTCCCAGCCGGGCAGGAAGACGAGCGGGAACTCGAGGCCCTTTGCCCCGTGCAGAGTCATGATCTGGATGGCGTCGTCGCCCGCGCCCCGGTCAATATCCATGACCAAAGACACGTGCTCCAGATAGGTCTGAAGATCATCAAAGGCGCTCATCGACTGGACGAGTTCCTTGAGGTTTTCGAGCCTTGTCTGGCTTTGCGGGCCCTTGTCGGCGCGCAGCATGTCCGTGTAGCCGCTTTCCTCGAGGATGGTTTCCAAGAGGCGCTGATGGTCCGAGACAGCCTGTTCGCTGCGCCAACGGTCGAGGTCGCGGATGAAGGTCGATAGGGCCGTGCGGGTACGGGCCGGCAGCTCGTCCGTGCCGATGATTTGGCGGGCGGCGGTCATGGCCGAGACGCCGGTCAGCCGAGCAATCTGGAGCAGCTTAGAGACAGAGGTGTCGCCAATACCGCGCTTGGGGGTATTGACGATGCGCTCGAAGGCCAGATCATCATCGGGCGACTGGACCAGCCGCAGATAGGCGTGGGCGTCACGGATTTCAGCCCGTTCAAAGAAGCGCGGACCGCCGACGACCGTATAGGGCAGGGACAACAGCACGAACCGCTCTTCAAAGGCCCGCATCTGGAACGAGGCCCGAACCAGAATAGCGCACTCTTTCAGCTTGCGGCCCTTTCGGCGCCAGGCCTCGATCTCCTCGGCGATCAAGCGGCTTTCGGCCTCGCCGTCCCAGACCCCGCGCACCCGCACCTTTTCGCCGCCCATGGCCTCGGTCCACAGGGTCTTGCCCAGCCGGTCCTTATTGGCGCGGATCAGGCCGCTGGCGGCGGCGAGAATGTGCTCGGTCGAGCGGTAGTTGCGCTCCAACCGGATCACGGTCGCGCCGGGAAAGTCGCGCTCAAAGCGCAGGATATTGTCCACCTCTGCGCCGCGCCAGCCATAGATCGACTGGTCATCATCCCCGACACAGCAGACATTTTGACGGGCTTGGGCGAGCAGCCTTAGCCACAGATATTGGGCGACATTGGTGTCCTGATATTCGTCCACCAGCACATAGCGGAACCGGTCGTGATATTCGGCCAGCACATCAGGATGCTTGGTGAACAGGGTTAGGTTGTGCAGCAAAAGGTCGCCGAAATCGCAGGCGTTCAGTACCCGAAGCCGGTCCTGATAGAGGCTATAGACCCGCTGGCCCTGATTATTGCCGAACTGGGCGCTTTCACCGGCAGGCACCTTGTCCGGCGTCCAGCCCCGGTTCTTCCAATGGTCGATCAGACCGTTCATCAGCTTGGCGGGCCAGCGCTTAGCGTCGATATTTTCCGCCTCGAGCACCTGCTTGATCAGCCGTTCCTGATCGTCATTATCGATGATGGTGTAGGTGGATTTCAACCCGACCAGCTCGGCATGTTTGCGCAGGATTTGAGCGGCGACGGAGTGGAAGGTACCGAGCCAGCGCAGGCCTTCGGCCTGCGGACCAATCAGATGCGTGATCCGCTCACGCATCTCGCGGGCAGCCTTGTTGGTAAAGGTGACGGCCAAGATCTCCCAAGGCCGTGCCCGGTTGGTTGAGAGAATATGAGCCAAACGCGTCGTCAGAACCCGCGTCTTGCCCGTGCCGGCACCGGCCAGCACCAGAACCGGGCCATCGGTGACCTCGACCGCGCGGCGCTGTTCAGGATTGAGCCCGCTCAGATAGTCATCGCCGCCCGCCATCATGGGGGCGCGATCGACCCGAGCCAAGTCACTGATGCGCGGTGTGTAGGGCGTGTCGGTCAAGGTGATGGTCCTGAAGGGTCTCGAAATTCCGGCCGATTCTGCGCCGCAATGAGAACGAATGTAGCACAGACCGGGCCGGGCTTAAGGGGCGTGCCCGATTATTGCTGCCGCGTGCCATGAGCGAGGGCTGCAACACGGCAGGCGGAGGCGAGAAGGCGTCCTTGCCGGGCCTGATCAATCTCTCCGATGAGCCCCGCAAGGCTGAGCCCTCGGCCCGCGGCCATGGCATCGAGAACGGCCCAGAACTCGGGCTCCAGCGCCACCGATGTGGCGTGGCCCGACAGGTTGATTGAGCGTTTGCGCAGACCGTTCATTTGAAGTGTCTCGAAACCCTTCTAGATAGAGCTTATGATGCTGCGGCCCTTGACAAAAAATGACGGGGGCGTCAGCTTTTGGCGTTCCTTAAGGGTGATATCATGACCGCTGTCGATCTTGCCATAGACTCACGACCCGAGCTGTCGGTGTCTGACCGGCCCTATGACTATAGCATCCGTCCCTTGGCTGCCTTGCGCGCCTTGAAAAAGCTGATCGCCAATAAGGAAGACACCGAACAGGTGTTCTTGATCATGCAGGCCCTATCGGGCCGCTCGACCCCTCGCGGCTATGCGAGGTTGCTTGATAGCCCCGAAGGCGGCCGCCAGGCCTATCTGCGCGAAGAACTGTCCCATCGTCTGATGGACAGGGCTTGGGTGGCCAGCTTTGCGCCTGGAACGGTCGGCGCGGCCTATCGCGACTTCATCGCCCCACGTGGCTTGACGGCCTATGGTCTTGCAGAAGATAGCCGCAAGGTGAATGGCTCCATCGAGGTCGCCCATCCGGTGGCTTGGTATGGTCGGCGGATGCGCGATGTGCACGATATCTGGCACGTCCTGACGGGTCACGGTACGGACGCACTGGGAGAGGCCTGCGTGGTGGCCTTTTCCTATGCCCAAACCAAGAGCTTCGGTTTTGGCTTCATCGCGCTCGGCGCGGCCTATCAACTGTCGAAAACGAAGTCTCGCCTGCCTTATGCCAAGGCGGTTTGGCAGGCTTGGCGCAATGGCATGAAGGCCAAATGGCTGGCCGAGCAGGACTATGAGCGTCTGTTCGCCGAACCCCTCGATCAGGCCCGCGCCCGTCTGAACATTGCCCGTCCGACGATCTATGAGTCGATCCCGGCGGGCCTGCGTGACGGGTCGATGGCGGCTTAAGAACGCGTAGAAACAAGGCTTCCTACTTT
>CANCJE010000022.1 GCA_947378235.1 Caulobacteraceae bacterium
TCACCCTCTAAGCGTCCACGTGGCAATCCACTCTCGGCCATCGCCCGGGCTACCAGCGCTTCACCATCATCGAGCAAGTTTTGCGCGATGGCTTCTAGAAGTCTTGCTCGGTCCTCTAGGCTGGTTTCACGAAATCGATCAAAGGCTGCATCGGCCAAGGCACAGGCCTGATCAAGGTCCTCGGCCGATGCCCCGCCAAAATCAGGGCCTATAGCTGCGCCCAAACTCGGATCAAACGCCTGTAAAGTGCCGCTGGTGCCAAATCGCGACGCTGAGCCGATCAGCAGTTCACCCGTCAACGTCATTCGCTCAGTACTCCAATTTCAATTTTAATCCGTGCGCACGCGCGACCGGTGAAGACTCAGTAGGCAGAACCCTATTGTCCCGCCAATGGGACGGGCTCTGGCTTCAGCCACCCGCCTTCCACAAGTTCTTGAACAATTTGATCATGGTGTTGATCGAGTAATGGCGGGGGATAGCGGACCGACTGTTGATCCCCAGACAGCTTGACGGGGAAGCCAAGCGACTTGAACGATCCCTCCACAGGATGGTCTATATCTTGGACCATCTTGCGAACGGCAATGTGCTCCGTCGCGAGCGCCTGCTCATAGTTATAGATCGGGCCAGCTGGGACACCGGCATCAAGCAGGGCGTCGACCCACTCATTCACCGTTCGCGTTTTGAAAATACCTTCTAGTTCGGCCATCAACTCTGTTTGATGTTCCAAACGCGCTGTGTTGGTCGCAAAGCGCGGATCATCTGCCAAATCCTCACGGCCCGTCACTTGCAAGAAGGCCAGCCAGAGCTTTTGATTAGCAGCACCAAGGACAAAATGGCCGTCGGACGCCCGGAAGGCTTGATAAGGGGCTGACATCCGGTTGGCGGTGCCAATCGGCTTCGGTGAAGTCCCAGTACCCCAAAGCTCAGTCGTTTCCCAAACCGAAAGCCCAAGCGCCGCCTCGATCAAAGAGGCATCGATAAAGCTGCCCTTTCCTGATTTTCCCCGACCAATAACGGCGCTTAAAATAGCGTAGGTCGCGAAGAGCGCAGCTCCAAGATCAGCAATCGGAATGGAACTTTTTACCGGATCACCACCCCTATGGCCCGTCGCACTGATGGCGCCGGACATAGCCTGAGCCATCAGGTCAAAACCGGGGCGTTGAGCCCAAGGACCGGTCTGGCCAAAACCAGAAATGCTGGCATAGATGATCCGCGGGTTGATGGCATTGATGGTCTCGTAGTCCATCTTCAAACGCTTCGCGACGCCAGGCCGACCGTTTTCGACCAAAACATCTGCGGTCCTGACCAAGGCATAGAGGATCTCTCGATCCTCGTCAGATTTTAGATTGAGCGCGATACTGCGCTTGTTGCGATTGAGGGCCAGAAACCCCGGACTGTCATCGCCGAGCAGACGAAACCCCATCGATTTGCGGGTGGAATCGCCCACATCGCGTGGCTCAATCTTGATAACATCCGCACCCATGTCACCGAGCAGCATGCAGCAATAGGGACCCGCCATAACCTGCGAGATATCTAAAACGCGTATGCCTGCAAGCGGGCCCATA
Organism: Caulobacteraceae bacterium; assembly: GCA_947378235.1. GTDB lineage: Bacteria > Pseudomonadota > Alphaproteobacteria > Caulobacterales > Caulobacteraceae > CAISGS01. The sequence goes on from CANCJE010000022.1 coordinate 1,566, forward strand.
AGAACCAATCCTTTAATCAATCCACCCAAGCCCTGTGCAACTCTTCACGCATAGAACCTGTTTAAGCCAAATCATCTTGCATACTAACAAGGTGTCTAATCGCACTATCTTAACGGCAAACTGCAAATTAGGCCAACAAATGTATACAAGTTTTACGGTTTAGAGCGACGCCCAAGGTCGGGGTCATTCCCACCGCCGTGTGACCAACCCGTTGGCATTCAAAAACGAGCAATTGTGCCGCTCCGCCACGTCTGAAAGGAGCGATGGCGGCTCCACGAGGTTCAAGACTACGGGCGCTTTGGCCCTAAAACCCGGCCATTGAGATGGCGTCGCAGTTGGCGAGCCGGTCCGTGCAAAATTGGTCCAATACTGGCGAAGGCGCTCGGATAGTGCCCCGGCACGTCCCACCAATGGAGCTCCGTTGGCATCAGAGTTGAACAGGTAGGCCAGATCGGCTGTGTGATAGGCGCTGTTCGGAAGATCGACGGGCGGCGTAAAGGGCTGTTGCTGAACGGGGTTTGGCTCAGTCATTTCGTAACCATAGACTGGAACAAAGGCAGCAAGATCAACCCGCGCCATATGGGCGTAACAGGCAAAGCGCCGATCGGTTACAGCTTGGGACAGGGCCTGGGCTGGACCGCCAAACTTCGCCGATGGATAGGCCTTGCGCACGACCTCCGCCGCATTACCAAAGAACGCGACCGACTGAGACGGATAGTCATCGTCGGTCAGTCCACGACCCAATCGGCGCTCAGCACCCGCCACGAACAACGCGCCTTCATTGAGGTTTGACCCAATCAAAACCGGCACATGATTGAAAGCGCCCGTGCGATAGGCCTCATAGGGATCAACGGGCAAGATCTCATTATCTTGAACCAGACCAACGCGGCCCTTGGTCTTAATAAAGGCATCGGCCGGCAAGGCCCGAAGGCAGGCGGCAACATCAGGGCTTTGAGCGCAGCCCAATGCCACAATGATGTCCTTGCTTATCCCCTTGTCCGTCTGGGCGCGATTGAGTGTATGGGCGTTTTCGGTGGGGCTTTGGGCGATCACCTTGTGAAACAATCCCTTCGATGCCGGTGACGCCAAAAGGGCCAAGACGGAATTGGCTCCAGCGGACTCGCCAACGATCGTCACATTTTTCGGGTCACCGCCAAAACCGCCAATATTGCGTTGAACCCAGCGCAGGGCAGCCTGCTGATCGCGAATAAGATAGTTTCCAGACTGTTCTTGGCCGTCCAAAGCCGAAGACATCATGAGGCCAAGCAGTCCAAGGCGGTAATTGATACTGACCACCACCACGTCACCCTCGCCCGACAGGTGAATGGCGTCATATTGGCTCGCGCCGCTAAAGCCACCATTGAACCCGCCGCCATGGATCCAAACCATAACCGGCAAGGGCTGGGCGTGCGTTGCCTTAACCGGTGCCCACACGTTCAAATAAAGGCAATCTTCGGTCCGACTTTCCCGGCCTGCCGGGTCACCCGAAGCGACTTGAGGGCAGGCAGGCGGTGCTTTGATTGCCTCAAATACAGTGCTCCAAGCCACAACCGGTTGCGGCGGTCGAAACCGCAGCGGCCCAACGGGAGGTGCCGCATAGGGAATGGCGCTAAAGACCCGGACATCGCCCTTCAGCGCGCCATGAACAGGTCCCTCGACGGTATTTATCAAATTTCCATCTTGCCGGGACTGCGCCAGAGCGGGGCTAGCAAGGGTCAACCCGGTCAAGACCAATAGGGCTCCGATACCGCGCCAAAGACGGGCGAATTGAACCTGATTCATGGAACGTCCCTTTAGAGCCTTGGACGGGACAGTGTTCGCTGCCCCGACCATACTTTGATTTACAATGGATCCTGCACGCGAGGCGCGGGCTGCTGCTGGCGCGAGGTGTCGGGCAAGCGATAGGCGATCAGATCAGCACCACGCACACTGCCCATGGCCGTGACGATATACTGCTTGCCACCCAGCATGTAGGTCATGGCCGCACCGGTTTGCGCCTTCTCAAGCACAACCGCCCCGACTTCCTTGCCCGTCGCCTTGTCATAGGCCCGAAGACGCGCTGCCTTGCGACCTTGCTCATCCGTAAAGAGCCCGCAGTCCCCGCAGATAACCAAGGCCTTGGTCGTCAAGGTTCCGAGGATACCCGCCTGACCGGTCCGAGGGATATTGAGGCCCTTGAGAAGGGGGTGGTTTCTGATGAAGTCCGGCGTTTCACCATGAGCGACTTGCCAAGCAATTTCACCCCTATTCATGTCATAGGCCGTGATCCGTCCATAGGGTGGCTTGTTCAGCGGCAGGCCCGCAACGGAAAGAACGTTCGGCAGTACGGGGTCATTTAACCCATCCTTGAGGTTCGGTGACGCAGGTGCGATGCGACCCGGCGATCCACCCTTCAGGCTAGCCGTACCGCCGAACATACCCCCGTTGGCATCACCTGCTGGTGGGGCTGGGCCGATCTTCTGAGACAGTTTTCCCTCGGCATCAGCACTAATGCTGATCACCTCTGGAGCGGTCTTGGAATAGATAAAGATGAACTTCTTTTCCGGGTCGTAAGAGCCACCGGGCCAGTTGGCCCCGCCCTGCGTTCCAGGCATGGCGATCGATCCCCAAAGGCCATCCGATTTTTTGAGTAGGGGTGGCTCATAAAGCCCGCCCATCTTGTAGTGACTGGCGACCTCAAGGGCCCGCGCCTTGATCTCGGGGGTGAAATCGACCAGATCATCAACCGAAAAACCTTGCCGCTCAAAGGGCGGCGGCGCACTCGGGAACGGTTGGGTTGGCGAATACCATTCCCCCGGAACCTCACCCTTCGGAACAGGGCGTTCCTTAATCGGCCAAACGGGCTTACCCGTGACCCGGTCAAGCACATAGAGATAACCTTGCTTGGTCGGCTGAGCGATGGCCTTGACCATCTTACCCTTGTTCTCAATGTCACAAAGAATCGGGGCGCAGGGCGTGTCCCGATCCCACAGACCGTGATGGACAAACTGGTAATGCCAGCGCCGCTCACCGGTCTCAACATCGAGCGCGACCAAAGATTCTTCGAACAGGCTCGTTCCCTGACGCGACACCCCGATCAGATCGGTCGGCGGCATCTCTACTGGCGCATAGAGCAGGCCCAGTTCGGGATCGGCCGACATAGGGGCCCAGACGCCCATATTGCCGGTGGCCTCAGCCTGACCCTCTTTGAGCCAGGTCTCGTAACCATATTCACCCTTGCGCGGGACCGTATGGAAAATCCACTTGCGCTGGCCTGTGCGCACGTCAAATCCGCGCAGATAGGCCTTAACTGCTGCGGTTGGTGCTGTTCCAACAACCACAGTGTTCTTGATAATCAGCGGCGTGGAGTGAAGGCCAACCACGCCCTTAACTGGATCAACCTCCTGATCCCAGTTCAGGCGCAGATCAAGCTCTCCGTTCACGCCAAAGGTTGGGTCGGGCAAGCCGGTCTTGGCATCGAGCGAAATCAGTTGGTAGCTGCGGGTCACATAGAGGATGCGTTCGACCTCGCCATCGGTCCAATAGGAAACGCCAAAGCCAGAACCTGAGCGCGTGCCCAAACGGCCCTTTTCATCATGGTGATAGGTCCAAAGCAGCTGACCCGTCGCACCATCCAAGGCCACGACATAACGCGAGTTGCCCGCGGTGCTATAAAGTCGGCCCTTAACGATCAGGGGCGTGGCATTGAAGTAGGCATCGAGCTGCGGACCAAGAGAATTGGTGCTGAAGCGCCATGCCACCTCAAGACTATTGAAATTGGACGCATTGATCTGATCGAGCGGCGCATAGCGCGACGAACCCAGATCATTGGCGTAATTTAGCCAATCCGTATTGGCGGGCGCAGGGTTGGCTACAGCCTGAGCCTTGGCCGCGCTGCGGCCCATCAGCATCAAGGCCGACGTCGTCGCTAATAGCCCTCGGCGGGTCATGTTCGTCATCTCAAGTCTCCCTCCAACCGCTGCGCCACCGCGCCTACGGAAATTTGTGTCTACTCGGCCCTATTGGCCGGCCGTGTTGTTCATATTGATGAGATTGTAACCGCCCATGGCAGTGCGCACGGAAGGGCCAGGGCCCTCAACGCCCATCTGGTGCCACATCATCGGAGCGGCATAGAGCACATCGCCCTCCTCGGCGTGGAACTCGCCCGTATTTTCAAACTTGCCCGAGATGTGACCAACCTGAACGATCCACCATTCTGCCGGCCCAGCGTGGAGATGGCCAAAGATCGAGTGGGGATTGAACGGGGTTTGAGGTCGCACACCACTACCGCCGCCGCCCGCAGCACGTGGGCACTTATCATCGGCTGGGTTGGCATAGTTGATCAAAGGGTTGGCAAACTGATGATCATCCAGAACCTTTGCACCACGCTCATCACAGGTCTCGATCGCCTGAAAAAGGTTCCAATGGGGCCGGTTCGGAGCCCTGTAGACCCCGGGCGTATGACCAAATGCGATCTTGATCACCTCGCCTCCAGACACAGCCTTGGGCGCTGGATCCGCCGCGGGATAGACCGCCTTATAGTTAGCAGGGTTGACTTCAACCCAAAGCGCGTTGCTATCGCCGCCAACCTCAGCTGAATAGACGGTCGTACGCGGCACATTGACGATAGAGCCGCGGACAGCCGCGATGGGCTGCTGACCTTCGATGTTAAATTGCACATGGCCTGCAATGACCACAAAGACGGTCGCCGTATCAGGATGCATCCGCGCTGAAATCCTATAGCCGGGCTTACCAGAATTATAGGTCGCCTCCTGCTCTGGATCCTTGATGATCAGCTCCGACCAGTTGTCTTGGCCCGCATGCATCGTCTTGAGGTCGGACAGTTTCCAGAGCGGCCGCATGGGGGCCTTGTAAACGCCGCCCTTGGTCTTCTCGACCCACCAAGATTCGGTTTGGCGCGCCTGGGCATCGGCGCGGGAACCCGCCATCGCGCAGATCGACGCCATGACCGCGAGCAGGAGGACGTTTCTCAAATTCATCTCATCGTCTCCTGTTTAACCGTTTGTGGCGCGCGGCTGATCGACGAGGTTGACCGGCAATCTGAAGACAATCAGTTCGGCGGCATTGCCATTACTGCCGCCGACGGCGACCGCCACATATTGGCGCCCCTTAAGCATATAGGTGATGGGCGAACCGGTCTGGGCGGCGGGGATGTAAACGGCCCCCCGCTCCTCTCCGGTGTCCTTGTCATAGGCTCTCAGACGCGCACCCTTGCGTCCCGTCTCATCGGTAAAGCCACCACTATCACCAATGATAAAGAGGGTCTTGGTGACCATGCCTCCGGCCTTGCCGACTTGGCCCGTACGCGGGATCTTCAAACCCTTAAGGGCGGGGTTATTGCGGATATTATCGGGGGTTTCACCATGGGCCACTTGCCACGCGATGGTACCCTGTTCCAGATCAATAGCGGTCACACGCCCGTAAGGTGGCTTGACCATCGGAAGACCGTCGACGGTCAATTGACCAGGACGCGGTTCGCCGCTTGGGTTTGTGCTCGACGCACGAGATCCCCCCCCGCCTTCACCGCCAGAGCCCTCGGCATCATCGGCCTGAGCACCCATTGCCCGCTGACGGCGCACGCCGGCTCCTGGATTGGCATGAACATATTCAAAATCAGAAATGTCTGTATTGGAGTTGGATACGATACTGCCGGGCGACAGGAAGGTTGTCTGAGAATAGAGGAATACACGATGGGTTTCAGGGTCATAGGCCCCGCCCGGCCAGTTTGCACCGCCTGTGTAGCCCGGCAGATTGAGCACACCCCAAGTTGCCTCAAGAGAGGATAGGACCGGCGGCGTATAGAGTGGACCAAGCTTGTAGTGGTTGGCGATCTCAACAGCCTTGGCCCTTAGCTCCGGCGTAAAGTCGATCAGATCATCCAGTCCAGTGCCCTGACGATCAAAGGCTGGCGGCTTGGAAGGGAAGGGCTGGGTTGGCGCATACCATTCGCCCGGAACATTACCCTTGGCGACCTTCTTTTCGATGATTGGCCAAACTGGAACGCCCGTTTGACGATCCAGCACGAACAGGAAGCCCTGCTTGGTTGGCTGGGCAATCGCCTTAATGGTTTTCCCATTATGCGGAATGTCGCAAAGGATGCCAGCACAAGGCACATCATAGTCCCAAAGGCCGTGATGGACCATTTGGTAGTGCCACTTGCGCTGTCCTGTCAGAATGTCGACCGCGACAATCGATTCACTAAAGAGGCTATTTCCAGGATGGTAGATCCCCATCTGATCGCCAGTGGGCATTTCAACACCCAGATAGGCAAGGCCAAGCTCTTCGTCCGCTGAGATCTGGGCCCAGTCACCCGTATTGCCCGCATCTTCGGCTGAACCGGGTTTGAGCCACGTGTCGTAACCAAACTCACCCTTCTGCGGAATGGTATGGAAGATCCATAACCTCTTACCAGTCTTTGCGTCGAAGCCTCGAACATAGCCCTTGGCATTTTTGCGGACCTTGGGTGTGTTGCCCGCGGTATGGGCTGCGCCAATGATGATGACACCCTTGGCGATGGTGGGTGCCGTATGCAGGCCAATGTCCGCAGTATCCAGATCAAGTTCCTGATCAATATTCTGTTTTAGATCGACAATGCCCTTGTTCCCAAAGTCCGGGTCCGGCAGCCCTGTCTTGGCATCAAGCGAAACCATCTGATAGCCGATGGTCACGAAGATGATCCGCTCCTTGTCTCCTTCGGCCCAATAGCCAACGCCGCGACCTGACAGTTGGCGCGGCGCATTGCGGGCTCGCGCGCCTTCGTCCAAGCGATAGATCCAGAGTAGTTCACCGGTCAGCGCATCGAGACAGACCACATCGCGGCGTGTGCCAGCGGTCATATAGAGCCGCCCCTTTACGAGCAGCGGCGTGGCTTCAAGATTGTTTTCGCGCGAGGGACCTAGGGCGTCGGTTCGAAATCGCCACGCGACCTGAAGCTTCGAGAAATTGTCAGCATTAATCTGGGTCAGGGGAGCATAACGCGTATAGGCCAGATCACCGCCATTGCTGCGCCATTCCGTATTGGCCAGATCGGTAGATTGAGCAGAAACCGAAACTGTCGAAAGACCACAGAGCGCCAGAGCTGAGGTCGCCACCGAAGCGCGCAACAGACTGCGCCGTGAAACATGCCCCATTCGGTCGTCTCCCTCATCCATCACGCATGCTGAGGCCAAAACACTGGCGGCGACCTTCTAACTGCGTTTATCGCGCAAACAGTAGGGCGCTATAACGGCGACCGTCAATGTCATTGTATGCAAGAAGACCACAGGGCCAATGGCCTCTCACCCTTTGAATTATGACCAATTTTTTGGCTATTGTTTCCTTGACAACATGGGGTTCGAAGGGCAGCTCCGATTGGATGAAGATGGTTGTTTCACAAACAATAAGCCTCGGCGTTCAAGTGAGGTTGCATACAGTTCTAAGCGGGGAGATCGCACATGTGGTCGAGGTCTAGACTATGGCTATTGGCGAGTGCTGCGGCCCTGTTGGGGTCTAGTGCATCTGCGGGCGAGGTCCAGGTCGCCAACTATGGCGTGACCAAAGACGGACAACCGGTTCGATCCTTCACCTTGCTGAACGACAAGGGCGCGAGCGCAACGATCCTAGACTATGGCGGTGCTGTGGCCGCTATCCGCGTTCCGGACCGCAACGGCCAGCTGGGCAATGTGGTAATGAGCATGTCCGATCTGGCTGGTTGGGAAACCATGGGTCACGCCAACTCGATCGTCGGTCGCTATGCCAACCGCCTGCGCAATGGATTTACGCTTGATGGCGTCCACTATCCGCTGCAGCCCAATGCCAAGGGTGTGACCATTCACGGCGGTGCCATTGCCTATACGCGCCGTGTCTGGACGGCCTTACCGATCAACAAGAAAGACGGGCCGACCGTCTCCCTTACCTTAGACAGTCCGGACGGGGATCAAGGCTTCCCGGGTCATTTGAAGGTCAAGGCAACCTATCGCTTTACCAATGACAATGCCCTGCGGCTCGATTTTGAAGCAATGACCGATAAGGCCACGGTCATTAACCTGACGAACCACATCTATTTCAATTTAAACGGCAATAGCACGACGCCCATCTATACCCACGACCTTCAGGTCATGGCCGACCAGGTTGCGGTCAAGGATGCGGACTCCGTTCCGACCGGCGAGATGATGGACGTCAAGGGCACGGCCTTTGATCTAACCAAGCCCACCTTGTTAGCCGAGCGCATCGCGGCGGCAACCGATCCGGCCTTTTCAACGCCAGGGCCCAACTTGCCCCCGGCACCAAGCGGTAAGGTTCTGGGCTATGACCACTCCTTCGTCATTCGCAAGGGTCTTAACCGATTGGATAGGGTTGCAGCGCGCCTTCACGATCCGGCCAGCGGCCGCGTGTTAGAACTTCGAACAACCGAACCGACCATGCAGGTCTATACCCCCGCCGGAGCGCGAGCCGGTCTAGTGAGCGATGCGGGTAAACCCTTCGTGCAGGGCCCTACCGTCGCCTTGGAAACCCAGCATCTACCGGACAGTCCCAATCTTCCGGGCCTACCGACGACGATCTTGCGGCCGGGTGAAACCTTCCGATCGACCACAATTTTCGGATTTACGACCGACAAACGATAAGACCTCCACCCAAAGGTTCGTCCCTGCCTCACTATCGAGGCAGGGCGAAGGCGAAATAGCCTCCCGCTGGACGGCCATCTGTAATGGCTTGAGAATTGTCCTGGCCCATTGCTCGGCCTGCTCGCGCACTGCCTGCGATCACCACATACTGACGCCCATCAACAGCATAGACTGCGGGCGTGGCCTGTGCCGGAGCGGCCAAAGTCGTCTCCCAAAGCAGCTTTCCGGTCTTTGTGTCGTAGGCGTGTAGCTTGCGATCTGCCGTTGCGCCAATGAACATCAAGCCACTGCCGGTAATGACCGCGCCCCCGGTATTGCTGCCGCCAAATTCAGGCCCCATCGTGCCGGTCACGCCAAAGGGAACCGTCCAAAGGTACTGGCCCGTGCTCATATCGATAGCGTTTAAAGTGCCCCATGGAGGCTTCACACCGGGATAGCCATCGGGATCGACAAAGTTACGGTTTCCCGTCGAGGTATATTGGGTTTGAGACGGTGCAAGCCGCCCCTGCAGCGATATCGGCGGGCGCTCAGTACCGGGCAAATCCTTACCCGTTGCCAAATAGGACACCACATTGGCTACAGTGTTGGCTGGCAATCCGCCAAAGGCGGGCATACGTCCACGGCCGTTTTTGATCACGGCGGTAATATCGGCGTCCGACAGGTTCACCTTTACATCCTCTAGTGACGGAAAAAGAGGCGGACTGCCCTTGCGATCAACGCCATGACAGCTGGCGCACTGGTTGCGGTAGGTTCCCTCCCCTAGCCCGGCAGTCAACAGACTATTGGACTCGATGATGCTGCTAATGCCGGCCGTATTGGTGACATTGGCATAGAGAATACCCTTGGGGTCTGCAGCCATCCCGCCCCATTCAACGCCGCCGGTAAAACCCGCCAAAACCAGCGTGTCCTTGCCGATGGTCATGGGCGCAAACTGTTTGCCACCGCCATTAAGGCGCGAAAACACCCCCCTAGCCCAGATGTTGGCAGCAACGGTTCGTGTGGTCAGATCGTTGAGTGAGACCGAGGTTCTCGACAGGGGCCGAGGCAGGGTCGGAACCGGTTGCGTCGGCCAAGCCACTTCGCCCGGCACAGTGCTCGGCGGCACGGCCACTTCGCGAATGGGAAAGAGCGGCTTTCCCGTCGCCCGTTCGAAGGCATAGACATAGCTCAGCTTGTTCGAGGCCGCGACAGCGTCAATCTTGCGGCCATTTTTCATGACGGTCAGAAGCACCGGTGGCGCGGAAAAGTCCATGTCCCAGATGTCATGATGGACGGCTTGGAAGTCCCAAATTCGCTTTCCACTCTTGGCATCCAACGCGATTAACGAACTCGCAAAGCGGTTCGACCCATGCCTCGCCGCACCATAGAAATCGTCAGCCGCAGACCCTGTGGCGAGGAAAACAATGCCGCGCTTTATATCGACGACCGAACCGGTCCAAGCATTGGCACCACCCTGGGTCAGATGAGCATCCTTGGGCCAGGTCTCGGCCCCCACCGCACCGGGATGAGGTATGGTATGAAAGGTCCAGCGCACCGTGCCCGTGTGGACATCAAAGGCACGGATATCCCCGGGTGATGCAGGTGTGCTCTCCGACACCCGGCCGCTGGCGATATAGAGGTCTTTGTAAACCGAACCGGGCGAGGTCAAGAACATGCCGTTCTTATCTGCTGGACCGCGTAGGTTCTCATTCATGTCAATCCGGCCGTTACGGCCAAAGGACGCTATCGGCTTTCCGGTCACGCCATCGAGCGCGTAAAGATAGTTTTGCGTTCCAAACAGAAGGCGCATCTTGGCCCCGGTGCCGTGGCTGACCAGCCCGCGAATGGGCTGTCCGCCGGGAATGGCTGGGTCAAAGGTCCACTGCAGCACCCCGGTTGCGGCATCAAGCGCAACCAGCTTTCCACTCGGGGTCGCGCCATAGAGCATCCGCCCAATCATCAGGGGTTGGGCTTGCAAACCTCCGGGCTCGAAATCGAATTTCCACACGGGCTTTAGCTGTTGGACATTGTCCGCTGTGATCTGTTTGAGCGGCGTATAGTGTTGCCCGCCGGGGCCGCCATTAAAGTGCCAGTCCACCGATTGAGCGGCGGCTGAGCCCGCAGCTAAAGCGAGTGTGCCCATCAAGGCTGCAAAAAACGAACGGCTCATAGTGTATAACTCCCAAGGACAAACGCCCTTGCCTCAATGAGGCATTGAGGAATTTGTATACTAGTTTGGACGCGGCGCGAGGGCCGATGCATCGTTGGCAGCCCCTTTTTGCGGGGTCGAGCGGCCCCAAAATAGAAAGGGGAGGCGCTACAGCGCCTCCCCCCTTTTGGACCCGATGGCTTAGATTTGAGAGTAAGCCGGCCGATCGGGCCAAAATAACCCGTTAGGGTTAGTGCTTCATGCGGAAGCCAACCGTGAAGTAACGTCCCAAAATGTCGTCACCCTGTGGATAGCCGCCGAACAGACCCGGGACGCCCGACGCACCGCCGGTGCCGCCAAAGGGTTCAGGCTGCTTGTCGAACAGGTTTTCAACCGTCGCAAAGATCTGTGTTTCGTTGAGCTTATAGCTCAACGAAAGGTTGGTGGTTGCCGCTGACTTGATACGAGGTACAGCAAAGACCAGGGTACGGTCTGAGTTGAACTGGTACCCACTGCGCCAACGCTCCTGAAGGTCGATCGAGAAATCATTCAAGCTGTATTTGACGAAGAAGGTTGCACGACTTTTTGGCAGCGGCGGAACATCCGAAGCGTCAAGCACCGGTGCACCGGGGAACTGAACCGTGGTGAAGTGAGGCTGATAGGTCATCAAGCCACGCAGCGCCAGTTGGCCACCCATCAGAGGCGTCTGATAGTTGGCTTCAACGTCAAAACCCTTGGTTTCCACGGTCTGAGCATTTTCAGGGCGAGACAGGAAGGCCGTGACAAAATTGGCCGAAGTCTTGTTGCTAAAGGGCAAAGGCCGCACGATCAGAGCACAGAAGGGCGAGGTGCCGCCGCTCGCTTCACAGATGTTTTGGATTGTGACGCTCTGGCCTTGGATCGTCGTAATCGCATTAGCGATCTGAACATTATACCAATCGACTGCGATACTAGCATTTGGCAGCCAGCTTGGACGGTAGACAACACCGGCCGTCCAGGTCTTGGCCACTTCTGGTACTAGGTTGGGGTTCGACGAGGTGATAAACGGCGCTTGACCAACGATGCCGGTGTGAACGTCGGTCACGCCCGCTGGATTGACCAGTTGCGGAGCCATCAGTTCGTTCAGGTTCGGCGCACGGATATCTTGAGACCTTGTACCACGGAACGACAGTTCGTCGTTCACATGCCAGTCGAGACCCAACTTCCAGGTCTTAGCGTCCCCACTGGTGTCATAGTGGGTAAAGCGCGCTGCACCATTGAAGTTCAACGATTCAACGAAGGGCTTATCTTTCAACAGCGGCACGTCGGTTTCGATGGCAGCTTCGCTCACCGTCTGGCTCTGATTGTGAGCATCGGCGAGGATGTTAGAGATATAGAGCAGCGTGTTGGCCGTACAGTTGTACCGCAGACCCGTGCAGTTGGCGCGCAGGGTTGGCTGGGCGTTACTGGTCAGGTCAAAGGTTACCTTTCGATATTCAGCGCTCAGTGCCACCTGAACCGGACCAGCCCAGCTGTTGAACGGCGAACCCGCAACGCTAGCACCAAGATCATCCATCTTGGTTTCGGATTGGAACCGGGTAACCGCCAAGATGTAGTTGAGCGCTGCAGAACTTTCCGACGTTGGACCAAACAGGTTGAGCGGGACGCAGCCTGGATAGAGACCAGGGTTGGTGATGGTTACGCTACAGACGACATTGCCAGTGGAATCTTTGACTGCGTCCAAGGCCGCATAGGCGCGTTGCAGGTCAATATTGGCATTGTTGCGGGTCTTCTGGGTATTGCTGCTATTGACATAGGACAGGTCCCACTTCCAGCCCTTCAGATCTCCCGTAAGGCCGAAATTGGCGAGATAACCATTGGTGTCAGACTCTGAAGATAGAGGCGGCGCCTGCATCATCGCCTTGCTGAACTTAAAGCTCGTGACCTTCGCCGCAGCCATGGCCGCCTGATAGTCAGGGGTAAGGAAGGCGTTTTGAGCACTCAGCGTGATGCCCCGGAACTCATTGGTCTGGTGATTATTCTTGTTGTGGGTCTTGTAGGCGGTGACTTCCGCATAGGCCCGCATGTGGTCGTTGATGTCATAGTCGAAACGACCAAAAGCTTGGTGGGATTCAAGCGAGGCTTCGAGCGAGGCTTGATAGTAGTAAGCGCCGTCGCCACCGCTCTCAATGCCATTGACCGTAAAGCCGTTTATGCCGGCAGTCGCTCCATGCTGGAACGGGCTAAGGATGCCGTTCAAACGGAACACCTTGTCGGCCAACGGGCCCGAGGTGATCACACCCAAGAAGCTCGTGCTGCTCAGACGCGTGTCCTTAACAAGGTGGAAGGGGTTTGCCGCTGTACCGGCCCCCTGCATCGTCCAAACATTGCGACCCCAGTCGCGCTTGGACTTATCGAAAGCGCCGTCGTTCTTGTAATATTCGTAGCTGCCTTCGACATGGGCGCGCCCGTCGAGAATTTCGGTGCCACCCGCAATACCGACACGGACCTGTTTGCCGTCACCCACTTCGGCAATACCGGTTTGGGCGTTGAACTTATAGCCGTTAAACTTGCGATCGGTGATGAAGTTGACGACACCAGCCACAGCGTCAGAGCCGTAAACGGCCGACGCACCGCCGGTCACGACGTCAACGCGCTGAAGCAACATGGACGGAACGATATCGACGTTCACTTCACCGATCGGCGAGGTTGGAGGAACGCGGCGGCCGTCAAAAAGAACCAGGGTCCGCGTTGTGCCAATGTTTCGCAGGTTCAAAACGTGCGCGGCGTTGTTCTGCGAACTGTTACCCGGCTGGCTTGTCGTGGTCCGGCCACCGGCAAAAACGGGTAAGGATTGAAGACCATCGATAACCGTCTTAGGCGTGGTCTGTTGAATTTGATCGGTCGAAACCACAGTCACAGGCGTCGGCATATTGTTACCGTTCTGAATGACGCGTGAACCGGTAACGATAATCTCTTCGACATCAGCAGCCTTGGCGGGTGCACTCTGCGCAAAGGCGGCTGGGGCCAGTATCAACATGCTGGCACCCGCAAGCAGGCCAGCGGCAAATCTTGTATGGTCCATCATGGCTTCATCCCTCTGATTAGTCTTTTTGTTTGAACCGCTCCGCTGTGATGGCAGGAACAGCTTGTATGATTTCCGAACGAGCAAAGTGGGCTCGAAGTTAACGGCATTGCCTCTTCACAACCGCTTCCCGGCTGGGCTGTCGCAAATCTGTTCTAATTTTTGTATACATGTTTTGGGAAAATCATAATCGAACGCCCCCATTCCATCTCAACAGATGAGAGCGGTGTGGGCCGCCGCAGAACGAGATCGAAGGCCCTGCCGGTCTTTAGAAACCGCAAGATCAGATAAAAGGGACCATGTTAGTCGGGCAGCGCAAAGGCCACATAGGCCCCCGGCTTCGGCGGACCCGCTGCAGCTGCATTACGCCCTCGAGCAGACCCCGTCGCAATGGCAACATATTGCTTGCCATCAATTCGGTAGGTGATGGGCGTCGTTCCAAATCCAGGCAAGGGGGTTTCCCAAAGAACCTTACCCGTCGCGCTATCATAGGCCTGTAGCTTGGAGCCACTGGTGATCAGTAACAATCCACTTTGGGTCACCAAGGGTCCGCCACCCATCGTAAAGGGCACAGTCCAAATATACTGACCGGTATTCATATTGATTGCATTCAAGGTTGCGAGCGGTCCCTTCAGCAGGGACTGGCCGTCTGTATCCACGAAGGAGCGATAGCCCGTGAAGACGTATTTTGTCGTCCCCGTCCCCTCACCCACGCCGGGCTTATGTACTGGTGGAGGCTCAGTACCCGGAACATCAGAACCGGTCCGGAGGAACGACACCACATTGTCGAGTGTTAAGGGGGGCATATTGGCAAAGGCCGGCATACGGCCCCGACCCCTTTTTATGACGTCGGCAATCTCTTCGAGGCTTAGCCGATCACCAACATTGGTCAGGGCTGGGAACTCGGGCGGATTTCCGGACCGATCGCGCCCGTGGCAAGAAGAGCATTGACCTAGATAGGCGTTCTCACCAATCCCTGCAGCCCTTAGTTTAGCATATTCAACCAATCCTGAAATGGACGACCCATTGGCCGAACTGGCATAAAGCCAACCCTTGCGGTCAGCGGCCATACCGCCAAGCCCGTTGCCACCTGAAAAACCGGGAGCAACAAGCGTGTCCTTGTCCAGACTAGGCGGAACATAGTGACCGCCACCACCCGCCATGCTCGCGAAGATTTTCTTGGCCCGTTCGGCAGCAGCAGGCGTCCGATCGGTAAGGTCATCCTCCGTTATGCTGGTCCGCGACAAAGGACGGGGCAAGGTCGGAATGGGTTGTGTTGGCCAAGCCTGCTCACCAGGAACTGTGCTCGGCGGAAAGGCTGTCTCCTTGATTGGAAACAGCGGCTTACCCGACAGTCGGTCAAAGGCATAGATGTGGCTCTGCTTGTTGGTCGAGACTACAATTTCAGCCTTGCGGCCATTTTTCGTCACGGCCATTAGCAAGGGCGGCGACATCGAGTCTGAATCCCAAAGGTCGTGATGAACCAGTTGGAAGTCCCAAACCCGCTTACCCGTGTTGGCATCCAGCGCGATGGTTGAACTTGCAAAGCGGTTAGAACCTAGACGGTTGGTGGCATAAAAATCTTCTGACGGTGAGCCCGTATTGATCAGGACCAGACCGTTTTTCACATCGACGGTCGTGCCCGCCCAAGCATTAGCGCCGCCTTGGGTCAGCCAAGCATCCTTAGGCCAGGTTTCGGCCCCGACCTCACCGGGCCTCGGAATCGTGTGGAAGGTCCAGACTAGCTTACCGGTTCGCACATCATAGGCCCGCGCAGGGCTTGGCGAGGCAGGCAAGGTCTCTGCCACACGCCCCCCCCCGACAATGATCAGGTTCTTATAGAGAATGGCCGGAGAGGTCACATAGAAGACATTGTCTTCCGCTTTCCCCCGCAGGTGTTCTTGCAGATTGATCTGCCCACCCTTGCCAAACTTGGGGTCCGGCTTTCCCGTAGCAGGGTCGAGGAGAAAGATCAGATTTTGGTTGCTAAAAACAAGCCGCGTGGTCTTGCCATCTGTCCAACTGGCAAGACCTCTGATGGGCTGGCCACCGGGAACTTGCGGATCAAAGATCCATTTCTGTTCGCCCGTCACCGCATCCAAAGCCACAAGCCGCCGCCCAGGCGTGATCGCAAACAGTGTTCGGCCAACCACGATGGGCTGAGATTCTAATCCCCCAACCTCAATCGGGAAATTCCAGACCTGTTTGAGCTGACTGACGTTGGTCTTGGTAATCTGATCCAATGAGGAAAAGTGATCGGAGGCTGGACCCGCATTATATTCCCAGCCCACATTGGCCGGCAGGCTCACCGCAGTTGTCCCCACAGCCAAAAGCGACAGACCCATTACACTTGCCAAGGCATGAGCGAGCGGACGAAGAAACAGCGGCACCATAGAAAACTCCAGTCTTCAGCCCAGTCGAAGAGCCATTATCAAATGCGTTAGGTCGAGAGGCTGGCGCGATTAGGGCTGCGCATACATGGGGATCTGACCCTTAACCTTGGTCTTAATCCGATAGATATTGGCCCCTGAGGTCAGAAAAATGCTCTTATAGTCCGCTTCACCAAAGGCTATGTTGGTTGATCCGGCAGGCAGTTGAATGCGGCCGATCATCTTGCCCTTAGGATCAATAACAATGATGCCGCCGGGGCCGGTCATCCAAACATTGCCCTGACTGTCGACCTTCAGGCCATCGGGAGCCCCGCGGCCAAAGGGGCTGTCGGGCGCAAAATGGATGAACTCGCGCATATTCGAGAGCGCGCCATCCTTATTGACGTCATAGGCGCGGACATACATTTCGGGACGGGTATTGGCGACATAAAGCACCTTACCATCAGGTGAAAAACCGATCCCGTTTGGGAGATTCATGTCGGTGATGACGGGCGTGAGCTTGCCATTCTTATAATGGAAGACACCGTTGAACGGGATTTGTCGAGACGGCGGCGACACGTTTCCGGGCGGCTGGTTATAACCCGGCAAGCTGAACGGCGGATCGGTGAACCACATGGACCCGTCTTTGGCGATAATCATGTCGTTGGGACTGTTAAACCGCTTGCCGTCAAAGTTCGGGATGAAACTGCTGATCTTCTCGTCCGCCCCAACCATGCCGATATCGCGGATACTTTGGCGAGCCATAAGGACGACGCCACCGGGAAAGGGTACCAAGCCGTTCGGGCCTTGGTTCATCTTGAGATTCGGATCAATCGGTCCACCGGCCTGTTCAGCCACCACCCGATAGGTTCCGTCCATACTGAGTTCGTAAAGATTGCCACCCTTCTGGTCCGAAAACCAGAGCTTGCCCTTGCGCCAAAGAGGCCCCTCACCGTTTAGGCCTGGAATGTTGACAATGGTTTCAAGCTTGGCATCCGGTGCCAAGAGCGCGTCGAAGGCGGGATCTATCGAGATAATCTGGAAGGGCCTCAGGGGCGCAGGGGCCATCGGTGCGGCTGGCGGCGCTACCGACTGGGCTTGCGCCATCACCCCGCTCACCAGCACTAAGGCAGCCCCTATCAGTGTGCCCAAACCCATAACCGCTTGAGCCTTGCGTCCAAAGCCCCGTGACTGCATCATTTGAATATCCATCCAGATCGTTTTTCCATTCGCCAAGACGGCCGGGAGGGACCAAGGCCCGCCCCGACCAACTGAGCCGAGCCCGCCCTATTTGGCCTCAGCGCTGGGCTTGGCAAAGTTGCGCGATATAAAGGCCGATACGACCAGCAGCCCGATAAAAATCAGGAAGGCAGGGCGATAGTGCATGCCCGTTGCGATGGGTGCGCCGAAGCCTTGAAGGCTCAAAACCAAGGGACTCATCAAGCCCATCACTTGCGGCAAGGCCCGGGGTCCGAACCGCGAGGCGATCAGACCTGGCCAAACGGGAAGTACGCCTCCCGCCGAGCCACCGATCAAGGCGCTGGCCACAAACAGAATATTGTAGGTCGGCACCGTCGACAGCAGGATCAGTGCCGTCAGGTTCAAGCCAATGGCGATCCAGAAGGTGTTTCTCAATCCCATCCGGTCCGTAAAGGTGGCGAACCCGATCTTCCCGATAATCGCGAAAATGCCCATACAGACCGTCATTTGACTGGCCTGCAGGGCCGTAACGCCAAAGGTACGAGCATAGGGCACGATGGTGGCGACCAAGGCCAGATAGACCAAGACCGTCAAAAGATAGCTCGACGCGATTGACCAAAAATCCCGACGCTTAACGATATCCATGTTGGACATAAGCGCTTCTGCTGGCACTTGCGGCTGATCGTCAGCCTGATCGGCCCCATAGGGGGTCATACCCTTCTTTTCCGGACGATCGACCACCAGCAAAGCGATCGGCACAACCGCGATAAGCATAAGCACGGCAAAGGCCCGATAGGCCCCTTCCCAGCCACCGCTCTCAATAATGCGCGCGGCGAACGGCGGTATCAAAAGCTGGCCAAAGGACGTGCCAAGGGTCGCAACGGTTAGGGCGCGCCCGCGATTGGTAGCAAACCAGTTGGACACGATGGCTGAAGCGCCAAGGGGGGCGACAATGATCGAGCCAAAGGCGACAATCAGGGCATAGGCCAAATAGAACTGCCAAATCGATTGAACCATCGACAGGGCGAAGAACCCAGCGGACAGTAAGATTAACCCGCCGACCATAACATTGCGGATCGGGAAGCGCGTCATGACCCGGCCCGCGGCCATACCCAGTACACCGGTACCGACGTTCAACAGGGTGAACCCAAGGACGATCTGCGTAGGCGAAACCCCAAAAGCCTTAGACAGTGGGTTTACGAAGATGGTGAACGAATAGGTGACCGTCCCATAGACAATGCCAAAACATAGGAAGGCTGCGAACACGATTGCCCAGGCATATCTCGAGCCACTCGCAAGCGACTCCGATTTAGCTACGTCCATTTTCCTCTCCCAATCGCCGTCATGATGCGGCGTCATCATTTTCTGCGAACCTCGTCACGTCCCCGCTGAACGAAACAGGCTCCCTTAGTCCGCCCGGATTAAGATCTTAGGGCTCTATTTCAGGGTATATCTCGCCATGCCCGCAGGCGTGACCTGCGATACGATGATTGCGCCATTGGCCACTGCGATCCCTTCAGCACCCGTCGTTCCACGCAAGGGGAACCAAGGTGTTGGATTTCCGAGTGGATCAGGGATGAAGGCCGTTACAACGCCGGTCTTGGCGCTGCCCACATGAACGCCGCGGATATAGGCATTTTGCTGGCGAACACCGGACTGAGAGTCGGCCGAATAGAGGACGTCGTTCTTATCGATAAACAGACCGCTCGGTTTACCAAACTGCTTCCAGCTATCAAGCAGAGTGCCGTCCTGATCGTAAATTTGGATGCGGTTGTTCCCCCGGTCAGCCACGAAAAGGCGGCCTTGACTATCGAGCGCCAGAGCATGAGGGCAGTTTAGTTGCCCCGGCTCCGACCCGGTTGAGCCCCAAACCTTAATGAATTTTCCGGTCTTATCGAACTTCATAATGCGGTTGTTTGACGGCGCACTATCATGGCCGTCAGCGACAAAAATATCGCCGTTAGGCGCTGTTATGACCGCTGAGGGTTGGCTGAAATGCTCGCCATCAGTTCCATAGACACCCGGCACGCCAAGGCGCATCAGCACCTTTCCCGTTGGACTGAACTTGATCACCTGCGCGCCATTAGGCGCAGCACCCGCAATGACCTTAGCCGACTGGTTGCCCTGCTGATGGGTGTTGGTCCGCAGATCCGCGATCCAGACATTACCGTCCCGGTCGACGTGAAGACCATGGGGATAGACGATCATGTTCGAGCCGAAACGTGCCGAGATCTTACCCGAAGCATCAAACTTCAGGATCGGTGTCGCATCCGAACCGAGGCAATAGTCTTGCGTGCCACAGCGATGGGTCAACCAAACTGACTTGCCATCCTTGTCGATATCAATGCCGCTTGCGCCGCCCAACACCAGATCTTTTGGAATTTTGTAGAAGGTCTCATCGCGAGCATAGGGGTTGTTGAGAGCCTTGTCGGCATCAGATCGCGCAGAGACATTATAGTCCGCAGGCGGCTGGGCTGGAGCCGCCTGCCCTGCTGTATTCTGCGCATGTGCGGTCGCTCCGATTAGCGCCAAGCTAACGCCTGACAGCAGGCCTGCTGCCTTGAACCCTAGTTTCTTCATTTTGTGTCTCCCCAGATCTCAAATGAGCAATGGCCGATGGCCACCGCCTCTATTTTGGTTCGCCGCTCGCAGGAGCGGGGTTCGGTGCGCGGGGCGGCAAACGATTGCCGTCCTCATCGACCCCAATATTTGGAGCCGGGCCATCACCCGTAATTTGAAGAACAACAGGACCGTCCTTGGCGCCGTCCCAGTGAACCGTATTGGGTTCATCCCGCACGAGCGTTCCCGCTGGGAGAGGATAGGTCTTGGTCGGATCATAGTGGGTGCTGGAACTAACCCACCAAGTGCCCGAAATGACTGTGATGTAACGTAACTTTTCATGGAGATGCGGACGGCTATAGGCCCCGGGCCACCATTTCATCAGGACGATATAGGGGCCCGGCTTATTCGGATCTCCCAATATCTTGTATTGCTGCAACTTGCCCACATTGCCCGTCCAAGGAATGTCAGCCTCTAGAACAAAGGGAATGTTAGCAGGATTTGGCTTTAGAGCCGGATCGGCTACAGGTGCCACCTGCTGTGCAAGGGCCGGCATCCCGACAAGCACGGTTGCAATCGCTAAACCTGCCAGCATAAGAAATTTGGTGAAGCGCATTTGAAAATCCCTGCTCAACAGCGGTGATAAGATTAGCGGCAACATATGCTCGGTTGCCAAGGGGGCTGCTCAGGTTGAGGCAGACACGCGCTCACTAGATGAGAGGCGTGGGCTGAAGGCTGTTTGAAGTTTGGGTTGCGATCCTGCCATAAAACAATCCGCCTAATGGATCCGGAAATTCAGGACAAAAATGCCGAAATTATCATCCCAAAAAGAGATCCGGGTTGCAATTATCGGCTCTGGTAACATTGGCACTGATCTTATGATTAAGATCATGCGCAATTCCAAAGTCCTTAAGATGGCCGCTTTCGTGGGGATTGATCCTGAAAGCGACGGACTTTTGCGTGCCTCAAAACTTGGTGTTGCGACCACGCATGAAGGGGTCGACGGACTTGTCGCCATGGCGGAGTGGGACGATATCGGCATCGTCTTTGATGCGACCAGTGCCGGTGCCCATAAGAAGAACAGTGAAATTTGTCTCGCGGCCGGTAAGGTGATTATCGACCTCACCCCTGCTGCCATTGGCCCCTACGTCATTCCCGTCGTTAACGGCGAGGACCACTTGGATGCCCAAAACGTCAATATGGTGACCTGCGGCGGCCAAGCGACCATTCCAATCGTTGCCGCAGTCAGCCAAGTGGCCAAGGTTCACTATGGCGAGATCGTCGCCTCTATCGCTTCTAAATCCGCGGGGCCCGGAACACGGGCCAATATCGACGAGTTCACGCAAACCACGTCTCGTGGCATTGAAACGGTTGGCGGCGCAGCACGCGGCAAGGCGATTATCGTGCTTAATCCAGCCGAACCCCCGATGATTATGCGCGATACGGTCTTTACCCTGTCTTCAGGGGCGAGCGAAGATGAGATCAGAACCTCAATTCTGACCATGATCGAGAAGGTCCGTAGCTATGTGCCGGGCTATCGCTTGAAGCAGGAAATACAGTTTGAGCGGTTTGGTCCCAATAGCCCCGTCAAAATTCCGGGGTTCGGTGAGTTTGAGGGCATCAAGACCACAGTCTTCCTAGAGGTCGAGGGCGCCGCCCACTATCTGCCGGCCTATGCCGGAAACCTAGATATCATGACATCAGCCGCCTTGAAGACGGCTGAACGTATAGCGATGCGCAAGCTCGACACTGTGGCGGCCTAATCATGTTTAATCCTGAAACCGACCGTCTCTACATCCAAGATGTCACCCTTCGTGATGGTATGCATGCTATCCGGCACGCCTACTCTATTGACCATGTGATCAGCATTGCCCGCGCGCTCGATGAGGCCGGTGTTGACGCCATCGAGGTTGCTCATGGCGACGGATTGAGCGGCTCGTCCTTCAACTATGGATTCGGAGCCCATACCGATTGGGAATGGATTGAAGCCGTTGGAAAAACGGTAAAATCTGCGCGCTTGACGACCTTACTTTTGCCCGGCATCGGCACGATCGAGGATCTGCACCGCGCTCATGATCTTGGGGTAACCTCAGTTCGGGTGGCCACCCATTGTACCGAGGCCGATATTGCAAAACAGCATATTGGTTTTGCGCGAAAGCTAGGAATGGATGTCTCCGGCTTCTTGATGATGAGCCATATGTCTGAGCCTCAGCCCTTGGCCGAGCAGGCCAAGTTGATGGAAGATTATGGGGCCCACTGCGTCTATGTGACTGATAGCGGCGGGGCCTTGGACATGGACGGCTACCGGGCTCGGTTAGAGGCCTACGATGAGGTACTGCGTCCTGAAACAGAACGCGGCATCCATGCCCACCACAATCTATCACTGGGCGTCGCCAACTCGCTGGTTGGGGCACAATATGGCGCTGTTCGCATCGATGCCTCCTTGGCCGGTATGGGCGCAGGCGCGGGCAATGCGCCGCTTGAAGTTTTCATCGCAGCGGCAAGCCGCAAGGGCTGGCATCATGGCTGCGATCTCTACAAGCTAATGGATGCAGCAGAAGATTTGGTGCGGCCACTACAGGATCGTCCGGTCCGCGTTGACCGCGAGACCCTGAGCCTTGGCTATGCTGGGGTCTATTCCTCCTTCTTGCGACATGCCGAACGCGCCAGCCAAGAATATGGCGTGGATACCCGCAAGATCTTGGTGGAGTTGGGTCGGCGGCGCATGGTTGGGGGGCAAGAAGATATGATCGTCGACGTGGCCCTAGACCTCGCAAACGCCGCAAAATCCGCCTAACAATTGTGAAGATAGGCCTTTAGACTGGGCCACAATCTGCCCCCGACTCCGCGCGTGAGGTCTCTATGAAATTCGCTGCCCTTCGCTTTTCGGCACCCATGATTGGCGCGCTCGCCTTTGCCGCTATGTTTGCTTCGTCGGCGCTTGCACAGGAAAGCGAACTGCCCGAGGGACCGGGCAAGGCGCTTTTGGTTGAGGCCTGCACACAGTGCCATGCCGAAGGCTTGATCACGGCCCAGACACGCACCTCTGAAGAATGGGCAGATATTGTCAGCCGCATGGTTGGTTTTGGTGCGACGATCGGCGAGAAACAACAGGCCGAAATCCTCACCTACCTCAAGACGAACCTGAACAAGGCCGGGGTCGCGAAGGCGCAAATGCCAGCCGCCTCGCCCAGTAAGACCGCTCAAACCCATCGTTAAGGTCCGCCAGTTCGGCCTATAGCGACGCCAAGGCCTGATCGAGATCAGCAATTATGTCGTCAATATGCTCTAGGCCAACGGACAGACGCACCACATCTGGTCCAGCACCGGCTGAGATCTGTCCGGCCGTGTCCAACTGGCGATGGGTCGTTGACGATGGGTGGATAATCAGGCTGCGCGTGTCGCCAATATTGGCCAGGTGAGAAAAGAGCTTCACCGCACCGACCAGCTTGATCCCAGCCTCATAGCCGCCCTTAAGGCCAAAGGTGAAGACCGCGCCGGCCCCCTTAGGGGCATAGGTCTGGCCAAGGGCGTAATAACGATCGTCAGGCAGGCCCGCATAGGACACCCAAGCCACCATGGGATGGGCCTTGAGCCACTGGGCGACGGCCAAGGTGTTTTGACAGTGCCGCTCCATGCGCAGCGGCAAGGTCTCGATACCGGTCAAGATCATGAAGGCGTTAAAGGGCGAGATCGCAGGGCCGAGGTCTCGCAGACCGAGCGCCCGGCAGGCCAAGATGAAGGCCACAGGACCAAAGGCGTCCGTAAAGACCTTGCCGTGATAGCTGGGATTGGGCTGAGACAGATAGCCGTACTTGTCAGAGGCTGCCCAGTTGAAATTGCCACTATCGACAATGATGCCGCCCATCGAATTGCCATGACCACCCAAGAATTTGGTCAAGGAGTGGACGATAATATCGGCCCCATGCTTGATCGGCTGACATAGGAACGGACTGGCGAGCGTATTGTCGACCACCAGAGGCACACCCGCTGCGTGAGCGACCTTGGCAATGGCGGCAATGTCGGTCACGACTCCGCCCGGATTGGCGATGGACTCGATGAAGACCGCGCGGGTCTTGTCGTTGATGGCCTTGGCATAGTCCGCCGCGTCGTCGCTATCAACGAAGGTGACGTCCCAGCCCATCTTTTTGAAGCTTTGCGAGAACTGGTTGATCGAACCGCCATAGAGTTTGCGTGACGCCACCAGATTGCAGCCCGGCTCCATCAGGGTGTGAAAGACCAGAAACTGCGCCGCATGACCGCTGGCGACGGCAAGCGCGGCCATGCCGCCCTCCATGGCCGCAACCCGCGCCTCAAGCACCGAAGTCGTCGGATTGCCAAGCCGCGTATAGATGTTACCGCCCGCCTCGAGGTTAAAGAGGGCCGCTGCGTGCTCGCTGTCGTCAAAGACAAAGGAGGCGGTCTGATAGATTGGCGTGATCCGAGCCTTGGTCACCGGATCAGGGGCCGCCCCAGCGTGAATGGCCAAGGTCTCTGGGCGCATCGTCGATTCATCGGTCATGGAAAGTCTCACGCCTATTCTGCGGCTGGCCACCTTTGGCCAAGGGTCGATGAGGTGATAGAACTACAGGGCTTGGGGATTAGCAAGGCGGGGTCAGGTGCGGGCCTGAACGGGCTCATCGGGCTCAAGCGCACTGATCTGTCTCAAATCCCCAACCGTGCGGCCATCGGCATCAAAGCTGACCATGTCGGCATAGTGAAAACCGGGCCGGATCGCGTCGGCACTATAGGTGCGTAAGTCATGAACGATCGCGCCAAGGGCCGGGTCGCGGGCCTGAAAGGAGAGGAAGAACCGCACATCGCTCGCGGCCAATCCCTCGTCGGTAAAACCCTTCAACGGGCTTTGATCATCAATGGGGTGGATCAAGGTCATATTGATCGCAAAGACTGGATTGTGGGACCGCAAAAGACCAAGCTCATGTACGCGGCGAAAGATCCGTCCCTCGTGGGTCACTTCTCGGATCAGGACCGACAGGCGCAGATTGGCGTCACTCAAAATATTGGTCCGACCATTGCCGATCCGGATCATCAAGGAACGACCGCCATTGTAAGGCGTGAGAACGATATTATCGGCATAGATGACCTTGGCCCGAGGCTTTGAAAACCGAACAAAGACCAAACCCGTCAAGACGGCCGTGAACACAACCCCGACCAGAATTTCAAGCGTCGCGATCTGGTGGCCATAGGTCGTGACCGGGTGCATGTCGCCATAACCGACCGTGGCCAAGGTCTCGATACTGAAGAAAAACAGGTCCTCAACATGATCGGGCCTCACATTGGCAATGGTCCCCGGTGACAGTCCATAGAGCAGAGCAAAGACCATCCCCGTCAGCAGATAGGCGCAGGCCATCAGGCCCAAAAAGGCTGGCCAGCTGACGGTCAAGGCCGCGTGATAGGGGTCCTCGCTGTCAAAACGTGACGCCCCGATCGTATGCATCTCGAACGGTTCTGCTCCCTTACGGTGGGGGTCCGTGAGGATACGCTGTGTTTTTGCGTCTCGCGTCATGAGGCCCCTTCATCCGGTCGCCGATTTTACAATTCATCCTATCTGTCCCACGGGGTAGATCGTAACGAAAATCGTACCCCTGACGTAGCGTAGGGCCTCGCCAAGTTCGAACCTGCCGTTATGATCATCGTCAAAGTTAAAATTCGGGTGGAGCCGTTACATGCATTTTGAATTGGCTGAAGAGCATCGGATGCTCCAGGACCTGGTGCAAAAGTTCGTCAGGGACGAGCTTATACCCCTTGAGGGTGCCGTCCTCGCCCGTGAAGCCTCTGGCCAAGATGCCGCCTTAACGGCCGTGGAGCGGGCCCGGCTCGACAAGATCTCAAAGGATCTCGGCCTTTGGAGCCTCGATGCTCCCGAAAGCGAAGGCGGCATGGGCATGCCCTATGTGGCGCTGGTCGGTGTCAACGAGGCCTTGGGCAGCACCATTGCCACCTACACCCTGCCCCCAGACTCCCCGAACCTTCAGATGTTGGCCGCGACCGTCAATGATGAGCAGCGCGAGGCCTATCTGGCACCTTACGCGCGCGGGGAAACCATCTCGGCCATTGGCATTTCTGAACCCGGCGCAGGGGCCGACCCTGCAGGCATGAAGACCAAGGCTGTGCGTGACGGTGATGACTGGATTATCAATGGCCGCAAGATCTGGATCACCCGCGCCGCCGAGGCCGACTTCACCATCTTGATGGCCACCACCAATACCGAGGGCAATGCCAAGGCCGGCATGACCGCCTTTCTGGTCGACCGGGACAATCCCGGCTTCAAGGTCGTGCGCCGCATCCCGATGCTGGCAGGGGAAGTGACCTATGAGGTGCTGCTCGAAGATTGCCGCGTTCCCGGCTGGAAGCTGCTCGGCGCTGAGGGCCAAGGCTTTGGGCCGATGCAGATCCGTCTGGGCACACGCCGCATGGAGATGGCCGCCTGGTGCATCGGGGCTGCCCAACGCGCGCTCGACATGATGCGCGACTATGCCCCCCAGCGCCGGACCTTTGGCAGCCGTCTTTCCGAGCGCCAATCCATCCAGTGGTGGGTCGCCGATGGCGCAACCAAGATCCATGCCTGCCGCCTGATGGCCTATCACTGCGCCTGGAAGCTCGATCAGGGCATGGATGTGCGCACGGAAATTTCGATGCTGAAGGTCTATGCCACCGAAATGGCGCAAGGCGTGATCGACAATGCCATGCAGTGCTTTGGGGCCATGGGCATGACCAAGGAAATGCCGCTACATATGTTGGCTGGGCGGGTTCGCAATATGCGCATCTATGACGGTCCATCCGAAGTGCACCGAATGGTCGTGGCCCGCAATCTGATGGACACGCGCCCATGAGCCGCGCCACCGGTATCCTCGCCTTCGGGGCCTATATTCCCCAGCGCCGTTTGCAACGTTCAGCCGTCTATGCGGCCAATGCCTGGTTCGCACCCGGCCTTAAGGGTCAGAGCAAGGGCGAGCGGGCCAT
>CANCJE010000023.1 GCA_947378235.1 Caulobacteraceae bacterium
GATGTCACCGTCGAGATGAATGGCAGACGACAGCTCGAGATCACCCGGAAAAATCTGGAAGTCGCCGCTGAATTGGGTGGCTTTTACTGTTGGCAGTTGGACTACAGCTCCAAATCCTTCTGGACCAATGCCGAAGCGCGGAAAATGCTCGGTGACCCGACCGACTATCAGATGGTGGTCACCCGTTTTTGGGAGATGTGCCATCCGGATGATCTCGGCGCAGTGCGCGGCGCTGTGGCCGATCATGGCAATAGCCGGGAGCCTTTGCGGATCGAACATCGGATGATCCACAGTGACGGCGTCACGGCGTGGGTGAGAACCGTATTGATCTTTCAGCGCACTGAAACGGGCAAACTCATCACCGCCTTTGGGGTTGTGCATGATATATCTGACCGTAAGGAGAACGAGGAGCGATTGACGGCAGCGAAGGACGCGGCCGATGCTGCCAACCGCGCAAAGTCGGAATTTATCGCCAATATCAGTCATGAGATTCGCACGCCTATGAATGGCGTTATCGGTGTGGCGGGGGCCTTGGCCAAGACCGAGATGTCGCCGAAACAGACCGAGATGGTGCAACTGATCGTTGGGTCTGCCGCCAGCCTTCAGCGTCTTTTGTCCGACATCTTGGACCTGTCGAAGATCGAGGCCGGTCATCTGGATATTCAGGGCACACGTTTTGATTTCCAGGCCGAATTGATCGATGCAGCGCGGTTGTCGCAAGCGGCAGCCCATGAGAAGGGCTTGAATTTCGAAATTCAGCTCAAACCGGAAACGATGGGCCTGTTTGAGGGCGACCCGGGACGTATCAATCAGGTGGTTCGAAACCTCTTGTCCAATGCGGTTAAGTTTACCGCGACCGGTAAGGTGTCCCTGCGCGCGGCAATCGAGCCCGTGCCTTCTGCAGACGACAAGGTTTGGGTGCGGATTGACGTCGAAGATTCAGGTATGGGGTTTGGACCTGAAAATGCGGCGCACCTCTTTAAGCGTTTTTCGCAGGCCGACAATTCGATTACCCGGCGCTTTGGGGGAAGCGGCCTAGGCCTCTATCTGAGCCGTCAGATTATTGAGGCCATGGGCGGCACGATCGGCGCGCGGTCAACGCCTCGTCTTGGCAGCATCTTTTCTCTGCGCTTTCCACTGCGCAAACTTCCGGACCGTTCGGAGGCGGATCTGCTCGGTCCTGAGCCCTCGCTGAAGATCATGGAGAGTTTCGCGGATAATCCGGACGCGAGACGGATCAGGATCCTTTTGGCAGAGGACCATCCGGTCAACCGCAAGGTCGTTCAACTCATTCTGGCTCCGTTTCCAGTGGACCTAACCATCGCCGTCGATGGGCAACAGGCTGTGGACGCCTTTAAGGCGCGGATATTTGATCTGGTCTTGATGGACGTGCAGATGCCGGTCATGGACGGTCTAACCGCTATTAAACAGATAAGAGCTTTCGAGGCCGATCGGGGGCGTGTGGCAACACCGATCGCTGTGCTCAGCGCCAACGCTATGGAACAGCACCGCGATGAGGCTGTCGAGGCCGGTGCCGATGCCCATATCGCCAAGCCGGTCACGCCGGACCGCCTCCTGTCGGCCATTGACGGACTTTTGAACGACTAGGCTCGGGCCTGCCTGTCCCCAAGCCTGTATTTCCATAGTGTCAGCAATCTTATGTTCCGCGCGTAAAGAACATATTGCGAACACGGAACAAACCATGTACGAAGAATGCAGCCATTCATCGAGCCAGCGGGGCGAGAGGGGAAGGCGAGAATCGTGGGATAAGGATCTCATCAATGAACCAGGCGGCTTTGAAACTCGTGGCAAAACCAGACTCAGACAAGCAACGCGCGCTCGAAGCGGCGTTGGCACAAATCGACCGGGCCTTCGGTAAGGGCTCTGTGATGAAGCTTGGGGACAAGGGCAAGATCGTTGAGATCGAGTCCGTTCCCACCGGCTCATTGGGCCTAGACTTGGCCTTGGGCATTGGCGGCTTGCCGCGCGGTCGGGTGGTCGAAATCTTTGGTCCGGAAAGCTCCGGTAAGACGACCCTTGCGCTGCATGTGGTGGCCGAAGTGCAAAAGATGGGGGGCACGGCCGCCTTTGTGGATGCCGAGCATGCGCTCGATCCGAGCTATGCCCATAAGCTTGGCGTCAATCTCGATGACCTTCTGGTGTCGCAGCCCGATACGGGCGAGCAGGCCTTGGAAATCACCGACACCTTGGTGCGCTCTGGCGCGGTGGATGTCATCGTCATCGACTCCGTCGCGGCCCTGACCCCTCGGGCGGAAATTGAAGGCGAGATGGGCGATAGCCTGCCGGGTCTGCAAGCGCGCTTGATGAGCCAGGCCCTGCGCAAGCTGACGGCCTCGATCTCTAAGGCCAAGACTCTGGTCATCTTCATCAACCAGATCCGCATGAAGATCGGTGTCATGTATGGCAGCCCCGAAACGACCACGGGCGGCAATGCGCTTAAGTTCTACGCCTCGGTGCGTCTGGACATCCGCCGCACCGGCTCGGTCAAGGTCCGCGATGAGATCATTGGTAACAATGTCCGCGTCAAGGTCGTCAAGAACAAGGTGGCCCCGCCGTTCCGTGAGGTCGAGTTCGACATCATGTACGGGCAGGGCATCTCCAAATTGGGTGAGATTATCGATCTCGGCGTTAAGGCGGGTGTGGTCGAGAAGTCTGGCTCTTGGTTCTCTTACAATAGCACCCGTATTGGTCAGGGCCGCGACAATGCGCGTGAGTTCCTGAAGGCCAATCCGGCCATGGCCAACGAGATCGAAGCGGCGGTTCGTAAGAATTCCGTCAAGATTGTCGAAGAGCTGCTTGTCGGACCGACGGCGGAAGACGACGCCTAAGCTATAGGGCGTCTGCTGGGCTCTTAAGGGTTAAGGACGATGGTCGATCGCACAGGGCGCTTGCCGCCTGGCGCGGCCTGTGCGGCCCCGCACGACCGTCATCCGCGGAAAGGGCGTCTGATCCATCTGGATTGGGCGCCCTTTTTGCCATCTTTCGTCACTGTTTCGAGGTTCAACCCCCTTAACCCCCAATCACTGCTTGGCGAGGGGAGGGGGGACTTTCTATATGGTGTTCTTAGGCCATGGTGTATGGCCCTGTGAGTCAGTCCTTGCCGCCCTATCCCTCTGGATAGGACGTGCCCCCAAGACCGTCGGAGCGACGATGCCGAGCCTGAACGAGATCCGCAGTACCTTTCTGGACTATTTCGCAAAGGCTGATCACCGGGTAACGCCGTCTGCGCCACTGGTGCCGCAGAGCGATCCGACCTTGCTGTTCGTCAATGCGGGTATGGTTCCCTTCAAGAACATGTTCACTGGTGTTGAGACCCCGCCCTATCCGCGCGCGACCTCGTCGCAAAAGTGCGTGCGGGCTGGTGGCAAACACAATGACCTGGACAATGTCGGCTATACGGCGCGCCACCACACCTTCTTCGAAATGCTCGGGAACTTCTCCTTTGGGGACTATTTCAAAGAAGACGCCATCGAACTGGCTTGGAACCTGATCACCAAGGAATATGGCCTCAACAAAGAGCGCCTTTCGGTCACGGTCTATCATACGGACGATGAGGCGGCGGACCTGTGGAAGAAGATTGCCGGTCTGTCCGACAGCAAGATTATCCGCATCCCGACCTCAGACAATTTCTGGTCGATGGGCGATACGGGCCCCTGCGGTCCCTGCTCGGAAATCTTCTTTGACCATGGCGATAAGATCGCCGGTGGCCCCCCCGGCTCGCCCGAGCAGGATGGGGACCGGTTCATCGAAATCTGGAACCTGGTCTTTATGCAGTTCGAACAGGCCGCTGACGGCTCGCGCACGTCCCTGCCCAAGCCTTCGATTGATACGGGCATGGGTCTAGAGCGCCTCACTGCCGTCTTGCAAGGTGTGCATGACAATTACGACACCGACCTGTTCAAGACCCTGATCAGCGCCAGCGAGGCGGCGACCGGCGTCAAGGCCATTGGCGATCGTCAGCCGTCTCACCGCGTCATTGCTGACCATCTGCGCTCAAGCTGTTTCCTGATTGCGGACGGGGTCACCCCGTCCAATGAAGGCCGCGGTTATGTGCTGCGCCGGATCATGCGCCGGGCCATGCGCCACGCCCACCTCTTGGGCGCCGCTGAGCCGCTGATGCACCGCTTGGCACCCACACTGATCGCGGAGATGGGCGGGGCCTATCCTGAGCTTCAACGGGCCTCGGCCCTGATCTTGGAGACCCTTCGCCAAGAAGAAGAGCGCTTCCGCCGCACCCTCGGACGCGGCATGGTCCTGCTCGAAGAGGCGACCGCCAACCTGACTGCTGGCGGCATCTTGGCTGGTGAAACCGCGTTCAAGCTCTATGACACGTTCGGCTTTCCCCTCGACCTGACCCAAGACGCCGTGCGCGCCATGGGCATTAGCGTCGACACCGATGGCTTTGATGCGGCCATGGAGCGTCAGCGCCAGATGGCCCGCGAAAGCTGGTCCGGCTCGGGCCAACAGGCCGAGGGTGAGATCTGGCTGTCGGTTCGTGATCGTCTGGGGGCCAGCACCTTCATCGGCCACGACCATGTCGACGCTATTGGTGAGGTCCTGACCCTCGTGGCTGGCGGCCAAGAGGTCGCGGCGGCTGAAACCGGCGAGACGGTTGATCTGCTCACCGACAAGACCCCTTTCTATGCAGAAGGCGGCGGTCAGGTCGGCGATACCGGCATCATGACGTGGGACGGCGGCGAGGCGATCGTGCTCGATACGCAAAAGCAGGCCGGTGATCTGCACGACCACAAGGTCCGCATCACGTCGGGCCGCTTGACGGCGGGGACCAAGGTCAACCTGTCGGTCGATGCCGAGCGCCGGGTGCGTATTCGCGCCAATCACTCTGCAGCCCACCTCGTCCATGCCGCCCTTCGCAATGTTCTTGGGGCCCATGTGGCGCAGAAGGGTCAGTTGGTTGACGCTGAGCGCATGCGCTTTGACTTCAGCCATGGCGGCCCGCTGAGCGCCGACGAGCTTGAGCGCATCGAAACCGAAGTCAATGCCGTCATCCGCCAAAACCGCGCCGCCGATACGCAAGAGATGGCTCCCGATGAGGCGATCGAGGCGGGGGCTGTGGCCCTGTTCGGTGAGAAATATGGCGACCGGGTTCGCGTCCTGACCCTGGGCGATGCCCTTTTACCAGACCATGCTCATGGCGCAGCTAAGGCCTATTCGGTCGAGCTGTGCGGCGGCACCCACGTCGCGCGGACTGGCGATATTGCCCTCTTTAAGATCGTGTCCGAAGGCGGCGTCGCGGCCGGTATTCGCCGCATCGAGGCCCTGACCGGCGAGGCGGCGCGCCGCTTCCTGCTCGATCAGGCCGGTGTGGCCAAGGGCTTGGCCGACCAGTTCAAGGTGCCGGTTGCCGATGTGGCCACCCGCGTTGAGGCCTTGATCGCCGACCGTCGTAAGCTGGAAAAGGACTTGGCCGATGCCAAGCGCCAACTGGCCATGGGCGGCGGTGGTGGCGAGGCCGCTGCAGTCGAAGAGATCGGCGGCGTCAAGCTGATGGCCCGCATCCTCGAGGGCATAGGCGGCAAGGACCTGCGCCCCATTGCTGAGGACTATAAGAAGCAGGTCGGCAGCGGTGTTGTCGCCCTCATTGGCGTGCTCGATGGCAAGGCGGCGGTAACCGTGGCCGTGACCAATGACCTGACCGGCCGGTTCAATGCAGCAGAGCTTGCCAAGGCCGCTGTGCTGGCCATGGGTGGTCAGGGCGCAGGCGGCAAGCCCGACTTCGCTCAAGGTGGCGCACCGGACGGCGGGCAGGCTCAGGCTGGGCTAGAGGCCATCAAGGCCCTGATCCACTAGGATGGGTGTCTTAAGGGGGCTTGCCCCCTTAAGACCGACCCTTGATCAGCGGCGATATTGAATGAACGACATGCGCGTGGCGAGCTTGTCATAGAGCATCTGCGCGGTCGTATTGTTCTTGTCGGTCAGCCAATAGACGCGGGTTGATCCGATCTCATCGGCGCGGGCATAGACCGCTTCGATCAGGCCGCGTCCAACGCCGCCGCCCCGCACATCGGGACTGACAAACAGGTCTTCAAGATAGCAGTAGCTGGTCTTGGTCCAGGTCGCCCGATGGGGCACGCAATGGACCAACCCAACCAGTTTCCCATCCTGCTCGGCCACATAGGCAAACATGCCATGGGCGTTGGTGGACAGGTCCTTAAAGGTCAGGGCACTGGTCTCCTCATCGAGGCTCTCTCGATAGAATTCCAGATAGCCCTGCCATAGGGGCAGCCAGGCGGCGTGATCCGCAGGCTTAAGCTCACGAATGACGCCGCCGAATGCCATGACTTAGGCCATCGCTACGGTGAGGTTTTCCGCGACCTTGTCGAGGAAGCCTTCCGTCGTCAGCCAGCCCTGTTGATCGCCGACCAGCAAAGCCAGGTCCTTGGTCATGAAGCCGCTTTCGACCGTATCGACGCAGACCTTTTCCAGCGTCGAGGCAAAGCGGTCCAGTTCGGCATTGCTGTCGAGCTTGGCGCGGTGCTTCAGGCCTTGGGTCCAGGCGAAGATCGAGGCGATGGAGTTGGTGGAGGTCGACTCACCCTTCTGGTGTTGGCGATAGTGACGGGTCACGGTGCCGTGGGCGGCTTCGGCCTCAACAACCTTGCCATCGGGGGTCATCAGCACCGAGGTCATCAAACCCAGCGAACCAAAGCCTTGAGCCACGGTGTCGGACTGGACGTCGCCGTCATAGTTCTTACAGGCCCAGACGAACCCGCCGGACCACTTCATAGCCGCAGCGACCATGTCATCGATCAAACGGTGCTCATATGTGATGCCAGCGGCCTTAAAGGCGGTCGCAAATTCGGCGTCAAACACCTCTTGGAACAGGTCCTTGAACCGGCCGTCATAGGCCTTGAGGATCGTGTTCTTGGTCGAAAGATAGACCGGATAGTTGCGCTGCAGGCCATAGGCGAGCGAGGCGCGGGCAAATTCACGGATCGACTCGTCGAGATTGTACATACCCATAGCGACGCCGCCGCCGGGATAGGTGAAGATCTCATGCTCGATGACCTTACCGTCGTCGCCGACGAAGGTCATCGTCAGTTTGCCGGGGCCAGGAACGACAAAGTCCGTGGCCTTATACTGGTCACCAAAGGCGTGACGGCCGATGATGATCGGCTGGGTCCAGCCGGGGACCAGACGTGGAACGTTCTGACAGATGATCGGCTCGCGGAACACAACGCCGCCGAGGATGTTGCGGATGGTGCCGTTTGGCGACTTCCACATCTTCTTCAGACCAAACTCTGCCACGCGGGCTTCGTCAGGGGTGATGGTGGCGCATTTGATGCCGACGCCGTGCTTTTTGATGGCGTGGGCCGCGTCGATGGTCACCTGATCGTCGGTGGCATCGCGATTTTCCATGCTCAGGTCGTAATAGTCGATGTCCAGATCCAGGAAGGGCAGGATCAACTTGTCCTTGATCAGCTTCCAAATGATGCGGGTCATTTCATCGCCGTCTAGATCGACGACAGGGTTGGCAACTTTAATCTTGGCCATGGTTTGGCTCTCCCAGTGAACGGGGCGCGATTTTCTACAGCACGGCACACAGGGCCGGACCGCTCGCGACGCAAGGCGTATAGACTGCCAATTGTTGATGAGCAACGGCGCCTGAACGCCTTAACTATGACTCTAGGGCATTTGCTTAAAATGGCGTCGTCGGCTATCGCGGGGCGTGACCCAATTGACCCCGCCCTGTGTGATCTTGAACGCGCCGCAACTGGCCGAGAATATCGGCGCTGTGGCGCGCGTCATGGCCAATTTCGGCCTCTATGACCTGCGCCTCGTGAGGCCTCGCGACGGCTGGCCGCAGGAGCGCGCTTGGGCCAGTGCATCCGGTGCCGATTGGCCGCTCGACAATGCCAAGGTCTTTGATCGCCTCGAAGATGCCGTGGCGGACCTATCTTTGGTCTATGCCACCACCGCGCGGCCTCGCGAGGCGCGGCTTCCGGTCATTACACCGCGTCAGGCGGCAACAGAGCTCTTTGACGCATCAAACCAAGGACAAGCAGTGGGGCTATTATTCGGTGGCGAGCGGGCGGGGCTAGAGACCCTCGATATTGCCCTTTGCCAAGCCATCGTCACCATTCCCATCGACCCGAAGTTTCACTCGCTCAATCTGGCGCAGGCTGTGGCCCTGAACGCCTATGAATGGCGCATGGCGCTGGATGATCGCCCGCCGGCCATTTTTGACGAGGTTTCGCCCCCGGCGGATCTGGCCGAGGTGCAGGGCTTTTACGACCATCTGGAAAAGGAGCTTGATACATCCGGCTTCTTCTTCCCGCCTGAAAAGCGCCCCTCGATGATCCGTAACCTGCGCGCCATCTATGCACGGTCGCGGCTGTCGGTGCAGGAGGTTCGCACCCTGCGCGGCGTGGTCACGGCCTTAACCCGCGGACGAGGGCAGGTCTTAGCGCGCATGGCGCGGGCCAAGGCCTTTGAAGACAAGGCGCAGCGCGCCAATCCCAAGCAAGGAAAAGACGATGAGTGAGATCGAAATTCTGGGCAGCCACCGGGTCCATGGCGGCACCTTGACCTATGTGCGCCATGCGTCAGCCGCGACCAGTACGCCCATGCGGTTCTCGATCTTTGTGCCAGAAGGGGAGGGGCCGTTCCCCAGCCTGATCTGGCTGTCGGGCCTGACCTGCACCGAGGAGAATTTCACCGCCAAGGCCGGGGCCTATCGCGCCGCCAGCGCCCACAAGATGATCGTGGTGGCTCCCGACACCAGTCCGCGCGGCGAGGGCGTGGCCGATGACAGTGCCTATGATCTGGGCCAAGGGGCGGGGTTCTATATCAACAGCACTGAGGCCCCTTGGGCCCCTCATTTCCAGATGGAAAGCTACATCACGCGTGACCTCTTGGCGGCGGTGGATGCCAATTTCCCGACCGATCCAGCGCGGCGCGGGGTCAGCGGCCATTCGATGGGCGGACATGGTGCCCTGACCTTAGCGCTGAAATATCCGGACCTGTTCAAGAGCGTGTCAGCCTTCGCGCCCATCGTCTCGCCCACCACCTGTGACTGGGGCCGCAAGGCTTTTACGGCCTATCTCGGCACCGATGAGAGCCTGTGGACCGCCCATGATGCCTGCTGTTTGATCGCGGCGGGTGCGGGCAAGTCGTTCGACGATATTCTGGTCGATCAGGGTCTGGGGGACAATTTCCTCGAGAACCAGCTTCGCCCTGAACGTCTAGAGGCGGCAGCGGCTGACGCGGGCGTCAAGGTCACGGTGCGTCGCCAGCCCGGCTATGACCATTCCTACTTCTTTATGGCCAGCTTCATCGACGACCACGTGGCCTTCCACGCCGCCCGTCTCTAAGCGGCTTTAGCGTATCGTCGTGGTCCAGGTCTGATTGCTGGACTGGACCACGGCATCGCGCCTTGCGCCGGTGTTCCACACGCGAACCGAAAGGCTGTCGCCGGTCAGCCAGTGCAGATCGCACGGGGCGGGGGCATCGCTGACCTGTACGCCCTTGGCCCAGGATCCACCGACCTGTTCGATGATTTCGACGCCGGTAAAGTCAAAGCGCTTGACCACGGCGGTAGCGAAATAGCGGCCATCGGGCGAGGGCGTTGGAATGTCCGAAAGGCGGGCCTGAGCGCCGGAGTGCCGGTTGAGCAAAATATAGCTGATCACGCCGCCTTCAGTGACCTGAACCAGGTCAGCCGATAGGCCTCGGTACGAGGCCACGTACCGATAGGATACGGGTCCGACGGCAGAGGTTGCCCGATCTTCAAACAGGCCTGCCCCGACCCGAAGGGCCGATCCAAGGCGCAGGGCACCGCCGCTTTCGGCAATGACGCGATCCTCGGGCAGCAATGTGACGGGCGGACGGTTAGCAATGGTGCTGCAGCTTGTCAGGCCCTCGGTGAGGGCGGCATCGAGCGTGCTTGGGACTGTGCTTGCAATCGGCTTGGCCTGAGAGGTTGCGATGGGGGCGACCGAGACGGGGGTCACCGCTGCAGGGGTTGCCCTTTCAGGGGCCTCTTCCGTCACAATCGGTGAGCGTTGCATCGTCGGCTCAGCCACGGGCGCGACCTTGGCTTCGGATATTGGCTTGGCGGCAGGGGTGACGGGAGCCAATTGAACCGGCGCACTGATCGCGGTGCTGGCGGGGGTGCTGGGCGGCGCGCTGGCATCAGCAACAATTGGATATTCCGGCACGCGACCTTTCAAACCGGCGCAGCTCGATAGAACGCTGGCCGACAAAAGGAGCGTGATGATCTGGCGCTGGTTCATGATGGTCTCTTCAGCCCGCTTCGACAGGGGTCAACTGGGTCATAACGGGGCTGAATCGCCTGAAAGGGCAAGTGTGAAGACCGCTTACCCAGAGCAGAGCCGATCCGGATGGCGCAAAATTGCACGTCAATTTCGCCCGAATGATGTCCTGCCTATCGCCCAGAGACGCGAACAGCGCTAAGAGACCGAACCATGAGCAAGACCCCGACCCCCGACTCGTCGGCTGCCAAGGCGGCCCCCAGTTCCAGCGCTGCCACGGGCAAGTCCATGGCCGAATATGCCCGCGAGTTCGGGCTAAAGCCGGAAGAATATGAGCTGGTACTCAAGCGGCTTGAGCGCGAGCCCAATCTGGTTGAGCTGGGTGTGTTCAGCGTCATGTGGAGCGAGCACTGCTCTTACAAATCCTCACGCCGTCACCTGCGCAAGTTCCCGGTCACCGGGCCGCGCGTTCTGATCGGTCCGGGCGAAAATGCCGGTGTGATCGACATCGGTGACGGTCAGGCGGCCGTTTTCAAGATGGAGTCGCACAACCACCCCTCCTATATCGAGCCCTATCAAGGGGCGGCGACGGGTGTTGGCGGCATCATGCGCGACGTCTTTACGATGGGGGCGCGTCCCATTGCCCTGCTCAATGCCCTGCGCTTTGGTGAGCCTTCCCACCCCAAGACCCGCCGTCTGGTATCGGGCGTGGTCAGTGGCATCGGCGGCTATGGCAACTGCGTTGGCGTTCCCACGGTCGGCGGCGAAACCCAGTTTCACGCGGGCTATAATGGCAATATCTTGGTCAATGCCATGTGCGTGGGCCTAGCCGATGCCGACAAGATCTTCCTGTCGGCGGCTCCGGCTCCCGGCCTTCCTGTGGTCTATTTCGGGTCCAAGACGGGCCGCGATGGCATCCATGGCGCGACCATGGCCTCGGCCGAGTTCGACGAGGACTCTGACGAGAAGCGTCCCACCGTTCAGGTCGGCGATCCCTTCGCCGAAAAGCTGCTGATCGAAGCGACGCTAGAGTTGATGGCCTGCGGCGCGGTTGCCGCGATCCAAGATATGGGTGCCGCTGGCCTAACCTCGTCCTCGGTCGAAATGGCCGGGAAGGGTGGGCTCGGTATCGCCCTGGACCTCGACGCCGTGCCGCAGCGTGAAACGGGCATGAGCGCCTATGAGATGATGCTCTCGGAAAGCCAAGAGCGGATGCTGGCCATCCTTAAGCCCGGCTGCGAGCCTGATGCCTACCGTGTCTTTGAAAAGTGGGGCCTCGACGCTGCTGTGATTGGCTGGACCACGGAAACGGGCCGGATCGTCCTGACCCATAAGGGCGAGACAGTGTGTGACCTGCCGCTGGGGCCCCTGTCGGATGATGCGCCGCTCTATGATCGGCCTTGGGTGCAGCCCGCCTTGAGCCCGCGGATCGAAGCGGACGCAGTTCCTGCGCCGACCGATTGGGCCAAGACGGTTCTTGACCTTCTATCGACCCCAGACATGGCCTCAAAGCGGTGGCTCTGGGAGCAATATGACCGGCACGTGATGGCCGACACCTTGGCCGACAGCGCCACGGCAGCGGATGCGGGTATGGTACGGGTTCACGGCACCCGCAAGGCTCTGGCTATGACCAGTGACTGCACCCCGCGCTATGTCCAAGCGGACCCCTATGAGGGCGGCAAGCAGGCTGTGGCCGAGGCTTGGCGCAATCTGATCTCGGTCGGGGCTGAGCCTATCGCCATCACCGACAATCTCAATTTCGGCAATCCCGAGCGCCCCGAGATCATGGGCCAGATCGTTCGGGCCATCGACGGTATGGCTGAGGCCTGCGCCGTCCTGACCTTCCCCGTCGTATCGGGCAATGTGTCGCTCTATAACGAGACCAATGGCGCGGCCATTCCGCCGACCCCGACCGTGGGCGCGGTGGGTCTGCTTCAGGACTATGACCGCCGTGCTGGCTATGGCGCGCTCAAGGCCGGTCAGGTGCTGGTCTTGGTCGGTGCCTCGACGGGTGAACTGGGATCGTCGATCTATCTGCGTGACATTTTGGGTCGGGAAGAGGGCGCACCGCCGCCGGTTGATCTGGCCGTTGAACTGCGCAATGGACAGTTGGTCCGCAGCCTCATTCTAGATGGCTATACCAGCGTCGTTCATGACCTATCGGATGGTGGTTTGCTGATCGCAGCGGCTGAGATGACTATGGCCTCTAAGGTTGGCGCCATGCTGACCCTGTCGGGCGAATTGCCAGACCATGCCGCCTTGCTGGGCGAGGATCAGGCGCGCTATCTGATTGCGCTGGACCAGATCAATCTTGACCATCTGGATAGTGCCGCAGAGGCGGCTGGCGTGCCCTATGAGGTCATTGGTCAGGCGGGTGGATGTGAGTTGGCTGTGCAGGGGCGCGGCGGCTTGCTGTTCGCCCTCGACCTCGACGATCTGAGCGCGGCGCACGAAGGTTGGATGCCGAGCTTTATGGATGCTCCGGCTTAGGTTTGAGGATTGCCCATGCCCATGTCTGCAACGGCCCTAGAGGCTGATCTGCGCGATGCCTTTCCCGAAGCGGATATCGAGATCCAGGACCTTGCTGGAGACGGCGACCACTATAGGGCCCGCATCGTTTCGACGGCCTTTGCGGGTCTGCCTCGCGTGCGCCAGCACCAACTGGTCTATGCGGCGCTTAAGGGTAAGATGGGCGGAGAGCTTCACGCCCTTGCCCTTGAAACCTCAGTGCCCGTCGCTGGTTCTTAACGCCCATTTTACGGCTTGAGCTTGACCCGGACCATGGGGATG
Organism: Caulobacteraceae bacterium; assembly: GCA_947378235.1. Classification (GTDB taxonomy): domain Bacteria; phylum Pseudomonadota; class Alphaproteobacteria; order Caulobacterales; family Caulobacteraceae; genus CAISGS01. The sequence continues at coordinate 13,047 of CANCJE010000023.1, forward strand.
CCTAGCTCTGTAATTACATTTCTTCGAGGCACGACTATGACCGACTCCGCTGCACCCACCTCCGCCGATCAATTCATTGCCAAGACCATTGCCGACCATGCTGTGGTCCTGTTCATGAAGGGCGTGCCCGATCAGCCGCGCTGTGGCTTCTCTGCAGTCACGGTGCAGATTCTTGATCATCTTGGCGTGGAATTTGTCGGCGTCGATGTCCTGCAGGATGATGACCTTCGTAATGGCATCAAGACTTTCAGTGACTGGCCAACCATTCCACAACTCTACGTCAAGGGCGAGTTTATTGGCGGCTCAGATATTGTTCGGGAAATGTTTCAATCAGGCGAGTTGAAGTCCTTCATGGCCGAGCAAGGCTTGCTAGAGGCCTGACCCGAACCCAGTCTTTCTCATGGGCTCAGTCGTATGTGGCCTAAGGTGTGACAACCTGTGTGAAAAAAAATAGTTGTCCACACGGCTTTAATGAATTATTTAAAGTTCGCGGCTTAGAAAGTCCGTAACTAGAGCAGGAGGCTCTGATGATCAGTGATGTACCAGCGAGAAGCGGTACGATCCTGACACCCGCAAATTTAGACGCGGGTGCTGGACCTGCAGCTTCTAAAATACCGACTCCCTCAACGAGCGAGAGTCAACCTGCGGCTGCCGTTGCGACAGACGCCAAGAGCGTTGCTTTGGCCCAAGCCAATGCGCGTGTTAAAGAGGGCAAGCAGGCCCTCACTCAAATGCTGTCTGCGATGAACCCTGATGCCATGACGGCAGCAGATGCCGCGAAGATTGCAAAACAGATTGTCGCTGCAGCCCAAGAGGCGGTTAGTTTGGGCGGCAGCCGCATGGCTCTGCTGGAACCAAGCCTTCCCGTTCTGAGTTCGGCAAGCCGTATGGCCATTCAAAAGCAGGCTGATAATAACGGCTAAATCGCGCTTCTTCTTTCGAAGTGACACACAAAAAAAGGCCCCGGTTTCCCGGGGCCTTTTCTGTGTCTGATCGGTTGAGGATCAGGACGAATAATATTCGATAACCAGGTTCGGTTCCATCTTCACCGGATAAGGAACTTCGGAGAGTTCTGGCACGCGGATGAACTTGGCCGACAGGCCCTTGGCGTCGACTTCAACATAGTCGGTGAACTCACGCTCGCTCGACTGGATGGCTTCCAGAACCAGAGCCATATTACGCGAACGCTCACGAACTTCGATCACATCGCCGATCTTGCAGCGATAGGAAGCGATGTTGACCCGTTGGCCGTTCACGGTCACGTGGCCGTGGTTGACGAACTGACGGGCTGCGAACACGGTTGGCACGAACTTGGCGCGATAGACGATGGCGTCCAAGCGGCTTTCCAGCAGGCCGATCAGGTTCTCAGAGGTGTTGCCCTTGCGGCGATCGGCCTCTTCATAGATGCGTGAAAACTGCTTTTCGGTCAGGTTGCCGTAATATCCCTTGAGCTTTTGCTTGGCGCGCAGCTGCAGGCCGAAGTCGGACACCTTGGACTTGCGACGCTGACCGTGCTGGCCAGGGCCGTAGGAGCGGCTATTAACGGGCGATTTGGGGCGACCCCAAATGTTTTCGCCCATACGGCGGTCAAGTTTATACTTAGCGGAATGACGCTTTGACATAGTCTTCTCTTCACTTCGATCCGAGCCGGCTGCCCCGAAAGTGGGACGGCGATCTCAACGGCGGCATCAAATCACCCGTCATAGACCCCAGAGCCGCAGAACAGGTCCTGCGGCGGGGAGGGGCGTGTATGCCTTGCAGGCCCCGCAGAGTCAAGTCAGCGGCGACTAGGCGCTCGCCAAGGCGCTTTGGAACAGCAGGGCCCCGTCAGCGGAGCCGAGCTCGCCTTCAAAGCTACGGTCGGGGTGGGGCATCAGGCCAAGGACATTGCCCTTGCCATTGACGATACCAGCAATATTGCGGGCCGAGCCGTTGGGATTGTCGCGATAGCGGAACACCACCTGACCCTCGCCTTCGATCCGGTCCAGTTCGGCCTCTTCGGCGAAGAAGTTACCCTCGCCATTGCCGACCGTCATCACCGCTTCACGGCTGGCTGCATAGCCCGTCGAAAATCGGGTCTGGGTGTTGGTCACGTCCAGCGTCACGGCCTTGCAGATATATTTCAGCTTGGCATTACGCAGCAGGGCGCCGGGCAACATCCCCGCCTCACACAGCACTTGGAAACCGTTGCAGATACCGACCACGGCCACGCCGCGCTCTGCCGCAGCCTTGACCTCGGCCATCACCGGCGACAGGGCCGCCATGGCCCCACAGCGCAGATAGTCGCCATAGGAGAAGCCGCCCGGCAGAACGATCAGGTCTAGGCCCGAGGGAAGGGCCGTCTCTTGGTGCCAAACCATATCGACGCTGGACCCGGTCGAGCGCTCAATGGCCACCTTGCAGTCGCGGTCGCAATTGGAGCCGGGGAAGACGATGACAGCGGATTTCATGTCAGATCAGTTCCACCCGGTAGCTTTCGATCACCGTATTGGCGAGCAGTCGGTCGCACAGGGTCTTAACCTCGGCCTCAACGGCGGCGCGGTCGGTCCCGGCAATATCAAATTCAATCATACGGCCAACGCGGACGTCACTGACGCCGCCAAAGCCGAGCGTGTGGACGGCTCCCTCTATGGCCTTGCCCTGAACGTCGAGAACGCCCGGCTTAAGGAAGACGTGGACCTTGGCTTTCATCAGACTTTGCCTCCCTGAATCACTGTGGGCATTTCCTGCATGATGCCGAGCCTTCGAGCAACCTCTGTGTAGCTTTCAATGACGCTGCCCATGTCTCGGCGGAACCGATCCTTGTCGAGCTTTTCATTGGTGGTGCTGTCCCAGAGGCGGCAGCTGTCAGGGCTGATCTCATCGGCAAGGATGATGCGGGCGAAATCATTCTCGAACACACGGCCATATTCGATCTTAAAATCGACGAGGGTGATGTTCACGGCGCTGAACAGGCCGCTGAGAAAATCGTTGATGCGCAGGGTCATGGCCATCATGTCGTCGATCTCTTGGGTGGTGGCCCAATTGAAGGCGGTGATATGTTCTTCGGTGACGACCGGACTGTTCAGCTTGTCGTCCTTATAGTGGAACTCAAGGATCGAGCGGGGCAGGACCTGGCCCTCAGGCAAGCCAAACCGCGTCGCCAGCGAGCCCGCGGCGATGTTGCGGCAGACAACCTTGAGCGGGATCATCTCGACCTCACGAATCAACTGTTCACGCAGGTTCATGCGCTTGATCAGGTGGTTGTGGATTCCGATGATGTTGAGCTTGGTCATCACATATTCGCTGATGCGATTATTGATGACACCCTTACCTTCCAGAACGGCCTTTTTCTGGTCGTTGAAGGCGCTGGCATCGTCCTTGAAATATTGGATCAAGGTGCCCGGTTCTGGTCCCTCGTAGAGGATCTTGGCCTTGCCTTCATAGATCTTTTTTCGGCGGGTCATCGGTTGGGTCTACTTTCGAGGAGACGGTGCTAGCAGGACTAAAAGAAGAGCGCGCGGTCAAATTTCTCGCGCGCGTGTCCGACTCGGCCTTTCGCACCCCATCTAGGTAGGTCATCTTAACGGATCGAGGCCTATGGCGCAAACAGTGGGCATCTGCGTCAATATTCCTGGGGGTATTTGCCCGGTTGATCATTGCGGTCCCTTCGCGCCCGCGTTATTCACGCGCCAACAATTGATTTGGGGTGACCATGACCACGTTCGACAAGCGCGAAGAGGGCTTTGAAAATAAGTTCGCTCACGATCAGGACCAAGAGTTCAAGGCCATCGCACGCCGTAATAAGCTGCTGGGTCTTTGGGCGGCGGGCCTTATGGGTCTCGAAAGCGCGGATGACTATGCCAAGGCCGTTGTGAAGGCGGACTTCGAGCAGCCCGGCGAAGAAGATGTCCTGCGCAAGATCATGACTGACCTAACAGGCTCTGGCTTGACGACTGGCGAAGGCGAAGTGCGCCGCAAGATGGACGAGTTGATGGCCGTCGCCCGCGAACAGATCAAGGGCGAGTAATTCGACCGAACGGCAAAACGGCGGTGCCTAGGTGCCGCCGCGAAGCCATCCGACGACCGACAGTCTTGGCGCTGTCGCATAGGGCGCGACCGGGGCCACCGAGTGGTCCTGCGGCACCCTAAAAAGATTCAAACCATTAAAACTCGGCAGATGGCCGCGCCGAATGGTGCCGTCCTTCTCATGAAACAGAAGCTGACCGCCCCAGTCTGAGCGCCATTGGCGCGTGAAGCCCATCGTGTAGGCCGCGCGGCGATCGGCACCGGGCTTGTCATCATCATGCAGCGTTAAGAAGTCGCCGGGCCGGTAGAGCGTCGCCTGAGCATCGGCCTTGACCACATCCTCAGCGCCGATGATCTCTTGACCGAAATCGAGAAATTCCCGGCTATTGATCCAGTGGGTCAAGGCGTGGATCGGATGGCCCGGATCGCGGCCTTCTAAGACCGCGCTGATCATCGGATAGGCGAGATAGACAAAGCCAAAGCCCTTGGACGCCCGCTCGCTGACGGCTTGCAGTCGGCTGCCGACCGCTTCTGATCCTAAGGCGCCCAGCTGTGTGCGGCTCAGAACCTCATAGCCATTGTCGGCGGTCGACAGGGCCAGATCCCACGGCATGGACCGTTCGAGCATCTCGGCCAGACCCTGGGCAAGGTCTGGCTCAAAGAGGTTTGGCACCTGAACCAAGCCGTCACGGCTGAAGGCGTCGCGGTAGTCGTGAGCCTTCAGCGCGGGATTGAGCCTCAGCGACAGGGCCGCCATGTCAGCCCTGTCCGAACACGCGGTTGAAGATCGTGTCGACATGCTTGAAATGATAGCCAAGGTCGAACAGCTCTTCGAGTTCCTCGTCGGTCAGGTGAGGACGCACATCGGGGTCGGCCTTGAGCAGATCAAGGAACCTTGCCTCGCCGCGCCAAACCTTCATGGCCGCGCCTTGCACGGCGGCATAGGCGGTTTCGCGGGCAATACCCTTTTGCGTCAGGGCCAGCATGACGCGCTGTGAGTGAACCAAGCCGCCAAGGCGATCGAGGTTCTTTTCCATATTTTCAGGATAGATCACCAGCCGCTCCATCACCCCGGCCAGACGGCGCAGGGCGAAGTCGAGGTGGATGGTGGCGTCAGGCGCAATGCCGCGCTCCACGGAGGAGTGGCTGATATCGCGTTCGTGCCAGAGGGCGACATTCTCCATGGCGGGCACCACGGCGGAGCGGACAAGGCGCGCCAAACCGGTCAGGTTTTCCGTCAAGATTGGGTTGCGCTTATGGGGCATGGCGGATGAGCCCTTTTGACCGGGATCAAACGGCTCTTCGGCTTCGAGCACTTCGGTGCGTTGTAGGTGGCGGATCTCGACGGCCAGACGCTCGACCGATGAGGCCACCACGGCGAGGGCAGCAAAATAGGCGGCATGACGGTCGCGCGGAATGACCTGGGTGGCCACAGGCTCAATGGTCAGGCCCATCTTTTCGGCCACGTGGGCCTCGACGCGCGGATCGACATTGGCAAAGGTGCCGACGGCACCGGAGATTGAGCAGGTTGAAATCTCAAACTTGGCCATGGCCAAGCGCTCCTTGGCCCGTTGGAACTCGGCATAGTGACCGGCCAGCTTGAGGCCGAAGGTGGTGGGCTCAGCATGGATGCCGTGGCTGCGGCCCACAGTCGGGGTCAGCTTGTGTTCCATGGCCCGACGCTTCAGGGCCGCCAGAACCAGATCCACGTCCTCGATCAGCAGATCGGCAGCGCGGCCAAGTTGCACCGAAAAACAGGTGTCGAGCACGTCCGACGAGGTCATGCCCTGATGCAAGAACCGCGCTTCAGGCCCGACGATCTCGGAGACATGGGTCAGGAAGGCGATGACATCGTGCTTTACGACGCGCTCGATCTCGTCGATCCGGTCCGCGTCCCAGATTGCGTTGCGGCCCTTTTCCCAAATGATCTGGGCCGAGAGCTTGGGGATCACACCCAACTCGGCCATGGCGTCGGCGGCATGGGCCTCGATTTCAAACCAGATGCTGTATTTGGTCTGCGGCGACCAGATGTCGGCGCATTCAGCGCGGGAATAGCGAGGGATCATGGTCGAGGGTCCGATCTGGCCTGAGAGGGCGTCTGTTGCCCGTTGGATGCGAGCCGCAGGCCCCCAATGTCAAGACCTCGCATGATCTTAGGGGCGTCTGAACGGTCCCCGCAGATGAGAAAAGGGGCGCGAACCGGACAGTTCGCGCCCCTTGAGCTTAGTGGCCTTCTGCAGCCCGCTTAAGGTCTGCACCAAGGGTCCGTGAGCCCAGGAGATAGTGCAGCGCTGCCCAAGCATAGATCAGCGTTACCGCCAAAATGCCGTAGCGTGTGCCCAAGGCACCGGCAGCATGGCATGCCGCGCCGACTTCCGCCGGAGCGCCGACAATGGCCTTACCGCCGGGGCAGGTGGCAATGAAGGTGCCCAGATCGTTGGCCGCAAAGCTATGCTGCACGAACAGGTCGATCACCCAGCCCGTAAAGGGAGGGCCAGCGCCCAGCGCGATCAGGTTGAGGACGAAGAACAGCAGGGCCGTTGCTGTGGCTCTCATGCGCGGCTCGACCATATTGTGCATGACCCCGAAGGTGGGGCCCAGATAGGTGTAGTGGAAGATGCCGGGAAGCATCAGCAGGCAGGCGGCAACCATCCAAGAGGGGTTGGAATAGACCGCCAGATAGAGCGGGGTGGCGATGGCCAGGCCGATGGCGGGGACAAGGGCGTACCACTTGCCGTCCTTCTTACCGATCCAGTCGGTCAAGAAACCGCCAATCAGGGTGCCTGCGCCGGACGCTAGGCCGCCAACCAGACCGAAGATCAGGCCGACCTGCACATAGCTAAGACCGAAGTTGCGGATGAAATAGGGCTGGGCAAACTGACCCGTGCCATAGCTGGCAAAGGAGGCGAGGGTGACGCCTGCGGTAATGTGCCGAAAGGACGCCGTCCCCCAGAGCCGCTTAGCCACCTGCAGGAGGGTCGGGGCAGGCTCCTTCATGCTGGCTTCAGCGACGCCGCCAGCCTCTTCGGAATGACCGCGCGGGGGTTCCTTGATCATCAGCTTGACCAGAAGGGCAATGATGATGCCTGGGGCTCCGACGATGAAGAAGGCCACGCGCCAGCCCATATTCTGGACCAAGAAGCCGCCTGCGACCGCACCGATCATGGTGCCCAGCGGAATGCCGAACGAATAGATCGACAGGGCCGTCGCCCGCGCCTTGGGCGGGTAATAGTCGGTGATCAGCGAATGAGAGGGGGGCGAGCAACCGGCCTCGCCGATCCCAACCCCGACCCGGAACAGAAGCAGTTGCAGGAACGAGGTTGCCGTGCCGCAAAGGGCGGTAAAGCCGGACCAGATCAGAAGGCAGATCGTGATGATATTGACCCGGCTCTTCTTCTCGGCGATCCGCGCGATGGGAATGCCTAGGACCGTATAAAGCAGAGCAAAGGCGATGCCGCCCAAGAGGCCAACCTGCGTGTTGGTGAGGTTGAGGTCGATCTTGATCGCCTCGCCCAGCGTACCGACGATGGTTCGGTCTATGAAGTTGCTCGTATAGACGGCGACAAGGATCGCGAGAACCGTGCCGCGATATTTGTCGGAATAGACCGGCTTATCTTTGGCCTGCGTGGCTTCAGCCACGGCTGTGTCGGTCATGTAGGCAATCCCCCTAAATTCTTTTTATCGAACGACCACTCTAGACGTAATTTGAACGCGGACGCCATAGGCAGATCACCATTCTTTTTGCTTCACGAGCCATAGGTAAATGCCTTACGGGATAAGGGTTAAGAAGCCTTGCTCGGGAGAACGCTATGGAAATCGTCATCGGCACAAAGAACTGGTCCACCTGGTCCTTGCGGCCTTGGCTGGCGCTGAAGCGTTGCAATGTCGATTTTGTCGAGACCCTGGTGCCGCTGCGTTGGGACACCAGTTCCGAGGCCATAGCCGCCCACTCCCCGACGGGCTTGGTTCCAGTCCTTAAGGATGGCGCGCTGACGGTCTGGGATTCTCTGGCCATTTGCGAATATCTTCATGACCGGTTCCCCGAGGCTAAGCTCTGGCCCGCAGACCCCATCGCCCGGGCGCTCGCCAGATCGGCAACGGCTGAGATGCATTCAGGCTTTGGTCCCCTGCGCAAAGAATGCCCGATGGAGGTTGATGCGGTTAAGAGCGTCGAGCTTTCACTGGCCGCTGAAGCCAATATTCGCCGCATCGTTTCTCTGTGGTCGCAGTTGCGCCGGACCTATCAGGCCCAAGGCCCGTTCTTGGTCGGCGGGTGGTCAATCGCGGATGCCTTCTTCACCCCGGTCGCGACGCGGTTTCGGACCTATGGCATTGACCTGGCCGCGTACGGGGATGACGGCTTGGCAGCGGCCTATGGCGAGACCCTATTGTCCACGCCCGAATTTCTAGAATGGCAAACCGACTGCTGAGTAGCCCAACCCCTTCCGAATTCCCCGCGTAGGCGGGGATCCAGACCCTTTTACTACGGTCGGTGGACTACCCCCCTCTCCCAACCCTCTCCCCCTCAAGGGGGCGAGGGCCTTGTTTTACACGCGTCATTGCGAGCGTAGCGAAGCAACCCAGGGGGCTGACGCAAACCGGATTAGATGTTCCCCTAGGTTGCTTCGGCGCGCTGCGCCTCGCAATGACGCGGGAAAGATCTCTCCCCCTCAACCCGGCCTTAATTTCGACGCCAAACCGGATGCACTAGGCCCCACCCTGCCCGATGGAGGTCTTGATGCGGCTGTTGATTGTTGAAGATGATTTCGAACTCGGGAAGGCGCTGACAAAATCCCTGACGCGGGCTGGCTATGTGGTCGACCAGGCCAAGACGGGATCTGAGGGCCTTGCCGCGCTGAGGGCACAGACCTACGCCGCGATCTTACTCGACATAGGATTACCAGAACTCGATGGCTTCACGGTCTTACGTGAAGCCCGTGCCGCGAAAATAGATGTTCCGATTATCATCCTGAGCGGCAGGGGCATGACCGATCAGCGCATTGCTGGACTGGATGCGGGCGCGGATGACTATCTGGTCAAACCGTTTGACCTAGACGAGTTGGAGGCTCGCCTGCGTGTTCACATCCGCCGCAATGCGGGTCAGGCCAAGGACACAATTGGCATTGGTGATTTGGAACTTCATCAGGCACAACGCTGTGTCACCCGGGCGGGTATTCCTTTGACACTGTCGGCACAGGAATATCGCCTCGTAAACCTGCTGATGCTCCGCAACGACCGCTTCGTCAGTAAGGCGCAATTGGAGGCGGCCTTGTACGATCACACGGCGCAGGTCGAGAGCAACACGGTGGAGGTCGCGATCTATGGGCTGCGTAAAAAGCTCGGGCCCGGGCGGATCATCAATAGGCGCAATGTCGGCTACAAGATTATTTGAGCGGCCATCATAGCCAAGCGGGCGAGCGGTAATCCGCAAATTGGTCGCACCCCATTGGGCCAATCACCTTGTTTTGGCCGCAATCAGCTCATTTCGGGCTCAGTTTGATCGGCTAACGCAAGATCTGAAACATGCGGAGGCAATGGATTCATGACCCAAACTGTATCTTTGGATCGAACTGATCTGGTCAAATTGAGTGCACGTCTGTCTGGTCCGTTGGCAAGATTGGCGGCTGGCCTAGCCTTGGTTGTTGGCATGATCGGCATTGCAGCGACGCCGGCGGCCGCTGTGCCTGCCTTTGCGGCTCAAACAGGTCAGCCCTGTCAGACCTGCCACGTCGGGGGATTGGGTCCCCAACTCACCCCTTTCGGTCGCGACTTTAAGCTTCATGGCTACACCATGCGCTCAGGCAGCGTCTCCATGCCGTTCTCGGCGATGGCCATTGCCTCCTACCTGAAGACGCAAAAGCCGGCCGCAGATCCCGCAGCGGACTATAGCGCCAACAACAATACGGCGCTCGATCAGGTGAGCCTCTTCTTTGCGGGTGGTTTGGGTCAGCATTTGGGGGCCTTTGTTCAGACCACCTATGACGGGATTGCCAAGGCTTGGACCTGGGACAATGTCGACATCCGCACCACGACAACCGTTCAGATCATGGAAGACGAGGTGCTTTTGGGCGCAAGCTTGAACAATAGTCCCACAGTTCAAGACGTCTGGAACACCTTGCCCGCGTGGGGCTTCCCCTATACCAGCTCGGGCCTTGCCCCATCGCCCACCGCATCCCCCATGCTTGCGGGCAGTTTGGCGCAGACCAGCTTGGGCGTGACTGGCTATGCTTGGATCAATTCGACCTACTATGCTGAATTCGGAGCCTATGGGTCGCCCGGCGCGCATGACCTAAGCCACCTCGGTGCTGATCCCTTCGCGCCGGGTGACATCAAGGGCCTAGCGCCCTATGGCCGGGTCGCAGTGCAAAATCACATTGGCTCTGGAACCTTGGAGGTCGGCGCCTTTGGTATGACCGCCGATATCCATCCGGGACGCGATCGCCTGACGGGCCAAACGGATCGGTTTACCGACCTTGGCTTTGACGCAGCCTATCAGACCGTGTTGGAAAACGGCGATACTCTGACGGCAAATGGCAAATATCTGCATGAACGCCAGTCGCTGGACGCCACCTGCGCCTTGGCAGCGGCTCTATCGGGCGAATCCTGTGCTCGAAACAGTCTCAACGACCTGCGTGCCGATGTGTCTTACTATTGGCACAATAAGATCGGGGCCAGTGTTCAGGCCTTTAAGACCACCGGTACGGCCAATGACACCGTCTATGCTGACAACCGCACGGGTAAGCCCGACAGTTCGGGCGTGACGTTCCAGATCGATGCAACCCCCTGGGGGGATGGTAGCTCTCCATTGGGCGCAAGGTTCAACACACGCGTTGGCGTACAATATACGGCCTATCAAACCTTCAACGGTGGTGGTCACAATTACAACAATGCCGGCGCTAATGCCTCTGATAACAACACATTGAGGGTCTTCACATGGATCGCCTATTGACCCGTCCAGCCGTCGCGCTGGCCACGTTTGCTGTCCTGTCGCTGATGGCGACTGGCGCTCAGGCCGGGGATGCGGCTGCCGGGCGCAATGTTTTTAACGCCCAATGTAGCACCTGCCATTCGGTCGCCCCCAGCGGGGCGACCATTGTCGGACCTAATCTTTATGGTGTCGTTGGCCGTAAGGCGGGGACCCTCAAGGGCTATGCCTATTCGTCAGCCATGAAGGCGTCGGGTTTCACCTGGACCGAAGAGCAGCTTCGCACCTATCTGCCGAACCCGCAAAAGACACTGCCCGGGATCAAGATGACCTATTTTGGCTTGAAGAACCCGGCGCAGCTCGAAAACCTGATCGCCTATCTCGCGACCCTGAAATAGGGGAGGGCATCCCCCTCAGCCATCCCCCTCCCCCTCAAGGAGGGAAAGGGCTTTGCTTTTTTTGCGCCTCGCGATGACGCGGATCTTAGCGATCTTAGAAATTCACCCGGCGGCTCAAGGCCCCATCAACGACCATATTGATGCCGCTGGTGAAGGATGACAGCGGGCTGCTGAGGAACACCGCCGCGTTGGCAATATCTTCCGGCGTGGCCATCCGGCCCATCGGGTTGCGGGCCATGCTGGTGGCGAACAGTTCGGGCATGTTGGTCTCGATCATGTTCCAGACCCCGCCCTTGAAATAGACCGTTCCTGGCGAAACGACATTGGCGCGGATGTGCTGCGAGGCATATTGCCGGGCCAGACCCTTGGCAAAGTGGATCAGCGCGGCCTTGATCGGGCCGTAAGAGCTAGCATTGTCGGTTTCCGCCGCCGAGATCGAGGCGATGATCACGAACGAGGCGTCACCCGTCTCAGCCGCCGCCTTCTTGAGGAAGGGCTTGGCCGCGTCGAACGCATTGACCATGCCCAGCACGTCGAGCTTGAAATTCTGTTCCCACGAGGCGGGATCGCCGCCCTGAGCCATGGCTCCGGCGTTGGAGACCAGCAGGTCAATCCCGCCCAGCTCGGTGCCGGCGTCACTGATCCAGCCCTTAAGGGCCGCACCGTCCATAATGTCGACAGAGGCCCCCGTCGCCTTGACGCCTATGGCGCTCAGGGCCGCGACCGTTTCAGCCACCTGGGCCTTATCGCGCGCGCAGATCGCCACATTGGCGCCCTCCATGGCCAGTCGCTCGGCGATGGCCCGGCCAATGCCACGTGTGCCGCCCAAGATGACGGCGTTCTTACCCTTAAGCTGAAGATCCATGGTCGTTCCCTCTGGTGTGTTTGGTTGGCGCAAGGTTAGGCGGTGGGCGCGAGAAGGGGAAGGACTAAGGCTGACGAAATTGCCCCCATTGGCCGCGCCCGTCCTTCAGCCTATGTTGTCTCCCAAAGATCATTGGGGGAAACCATGAAGCGCATAGTTCTTGTTTTGGCGGCCCTTTGCCTGAGCGCCTGTTCGACAGCCAAGGCCGCGCCGGACCTGCCACCTGCCAATCTGGCCACCAGCCGCGCCCTGCCGCAGGGGCCCATTGTTGGTTATGTTGATGCCGATACCGGTGCCCATGCTTGGCGCGCCATTCCCTTTGCCCGTCCCCCCGTTGGCGAGTTCCGTTGGCGCGCTCCGCGTCCGGCGGAGGGCTGGACCGAGACCCGCCTCTCGATCAAGCCTGCGCCCTGGTGTCCGCAAATTCTCAGCGCCATGGACGGTGTGCCCAAGGCCAAGTTTGGCGAGATCGCCGGTCAAGAAGACTGTCTCTATCTGGACGTCTATGCCCCGCCGATGACGGCGAGCGAGGCCTCCGCCGCGAAGCTGCCTGTCATGGTCTGGATCCACGGCGGCTCCAACACCTGGGGCCGGGCTGAGCAATATAACGGATCGGCCTTAGCGGCGCGGTTCAAGGTCGTCGTTGTCGTCGTGCAGTACCGTCTCGGCGCGCTGGGCTGGATGGCCCATCCCGCCCTTCGCGAAGGCAGCAGCCTGACCGATGACGCTTCACCCAACTTTGGCATGCTCGATCAGATCCGGGCGCTGGAATGGGTGCGAGACGATGTCGCAGCCTTTGGCGGTGACACGAGCCGCGTGACCGTCTTTGGCGAGAGCGCGGGCGGTCAGAATGTGGCGGCCCTCGTCGCCAGTCCTCGGGCCAAGGGCCTGTTCCAGCGCGCGATCATCCAGTCCGGCTCGTTCCGCTCTGAACCGATGGCTGTTGCCGAAGGCACAGAGGGCAAGAAGCCGCAATCGGGCCTCGCCGTGGGTGAGCGTCTTGTCGGTTCCAGTCAGCCGGTGACGGGCGCTGCCCTGCGTGCCGTGTCGGTCAAGGCGATCTATGAGGCCTACAAGGTCGCAGGCCGCGACGTGGACCCTTACCGCGTCATTGCCGATGGCATCACCTTGCCCGCCGTCGGTCTCGACTCGGTGATCGACAGTCCAGCCGCCTACAATTCAGTCCCGGTGATCACGGGCACCAACCGCGAAGAGATGAAGCTGTTCAATGCCCTGAACCCCAAGATGGTCAAATATGCCCTCGGGGTTCTGCCGATGGCCAAGGATCAGGCCCTCTATGAGGCGGCTTCGCTCTATCCGAGCCGGATGTGGCGCGCCAATTCGGTCGATGTCCCCGCCAGCCGCATGGTCAAGGGCGGTCACGCGCCGGTCTGGGCCTATCGCTTTGACTGGAACGAGGAGGGCAAGGTTCTGACCACGGATCTGGGACAACTGCTCGGCGCAGGCCACAGCATCGAAATCCCGTTTGTCTTTGGTCATTTCCAGCTTCTCGGCGCCTTTGACCAATATGCCTTCACCAAGGACAATGCGCCCGGCCGGATCGCCCTGTCGGATTCGATGATGAGCTATTGGGTCAATTTCGCCGCCACCGGTGCGCCCGGACGCGGGGTCGATGGACGCCTGCCCGAGTGGAAGACCTGGTCCAACGCCTCTGACGGCGACCGGTTGATGATCTTTGACAGCCCCACAGACGGCGGCGTGCGGATGAGCAAGGATCAGGAAAGCGGCGAGCGCATCGTGCGCGACCTGATGGCCGACCCCACCATCCCCACCAACGAACAGCGCTGCGAGATCCTCGCCGGGGTCACGCGCGAACATCCAGAGCTGATGTCCGTTGCGGGCAAGGGCTGCGCTTCTGCCACCCGCACGGGGGGCTAGGGACTGAACCCCCAAGGTAGCGGTTGGCGTCATGGCGCTGACCGCTCCTAACTCTCGCCTTTTTTCAAGGCTGCGAGAGAGATAGTTTTTAATACCGTAATTTGATTGTTACCCTGCTCCTATCGACGACCGATACAGAGGCGTAACAATCGTGATCCGTTCCCTAGGCCTCGCCGCCGCCCTGTTGCTCTGCGGCGCGGGTCAGGCCTTGGCCGATCCCTGCAAAGCCATTCCCGACAGCGGCCCCATGCCGACCTTCCTCTATAAAGGCCATAGCTTTTCTGGTCCGGTGGTTCAGGTGCTGGACGGCGATTCCCTCTGCGTCGCCGTCGGCAAGGGCCCTCAAAACTGGGTAGAGGTCAGGCTGAGCGACTTCTATGCGCCAGAATCGCACGAGCCCGGTGGTCCTGAGGCCAAGGCCGCCTTGGGCCGGATCGCGCTGGGCAAGGTCGCCACCTGCGTCTCCAAGAACCGAACCTATGACCGCATCGCCGCCCGCTGCACCATCGGTGGCCGCGCCTTGGGTGAGTTGATGACTGCCGCTGGTGTCGCCCAAGGCGGGCGAGCCTATCCGGGCAAGACAAGCCCAGCCTCGACCCTCGCGAGCCAAGCCTTCACCACCTGCGCCGCTGCCCGCGCCGCCGGTGCCGCGCCCCTCCGCAAAGGCCAAGTGGGCTACAATCCCAAGCTCGATGGCGACCGCGACGGGGTAGCCTGCGAGCCAAAGTGAGCGCATCCCCTTTGACACCACCCGCTGAACACTCGAAGATCAAACCATGACCCCAGCCTCGCTCCTCGACCTGCTTTTGCAGCCCGCCAGCCCTGATCACAGCGGTGATCTTCGCGCTTTTCTCAAGCAGTGGGGGCTAGGAGCGCCGGCCTCTTCATCGGCCTTTGAGCGGCTGGTACAGGTGGCCTTGCGGGCCGATGGGCGGTTGAAGGCCGGGTCTGCAGGCCATCAGGCGGCGATCCGGCGGCTTTTCCCCACCACGCCCGACGATGCCATCACTGCCTTTTGCGTTAGCGAAGATCAGGGCCCAAAGCCCTCGGGGATCCTCTCGACCCTAACGCCCAAGGGCAGCGGCTTCGTGCTCAATGGCCGCAAGCGTTGGGGCAGTATGTCGCCTCTGGCGGACCTGCTCTATATCGCTGCCTCCATCGGTCAGAAGGAGGGCCGCAATCAACTGCGCATGGTCAAGGTCGCGACCGGAGTTGCGGGCCTGAGCCTCGATAGCAGCGGCTACGGGGCCTATACAGACCATATGCCCATTGCTGACCTGATCTTGACCGACATTGCGGTTGAGGCCAGCGACGT
>CANCJE010000024.1 GCA_947378235.1 Caulobacteraceae bacterium
TTGCTGGCATCGGCTGCGAGGCCATAGACCGTCTCGGTGGGCAAGAGGACTAAGGCCCCCTCAGTCAGGGCCTTGGCTGCAACCTCGGCAGCCTTACTGATCACGGAGCCTTCTTGACTGTCAGGGCGATACGAACCGTCACCCGGGCCGGAATGGCTTCCTCGGTCTTCCACTGCCCTTGCCCCACACCAAAGACCAGCCGATTGACGATGATAGCGCTGGTCATCTTGGCCGTATCACCGCTGATGACCAAGGTGAAGGGCAAGACGACCGGCTTGGACACACCCTTGAGGGTCAGATCGCCCGCCGCCTGATATTTGCCGCCGCCGAGGGCCGTAAAGCCTGTGGTGACAAAGGTCGCGCGGGGGAACTTGTCGGCATTGAACCAATCGGCGGTGGGCAAGGACTCGTCGCGGGTCTGCTCATTGGTAAGGGCCGAGGTCATATCGATCGAGACCACTGCCTTAGAGCCCTTCAAATCCTTAGGATCAAAGCTGATTTGAGCGTCATAGCGTTTGAAGGTGCCGGTAAAGCCCTCGCCGTTCATCGCCGCCTCAAAGCCGACGCGCGACGCAGCCTTATCCACCGTCCAGCGGGTGGCTGACAGGGCTGCTCCCGCCGACAGACTGGTCAGAGACAGGACGGCGACGGCGGTCAGGGCCGAAAGTTTAGACATTGGTCAGGCCTTCTTGAGAAAGGGCACCATCCGCGACAGGACACTGTCACGGTCGATGAACTGGTGCTTCAACGCCGCGCCGACATGGAGCACGATCAGGGCATAGGTCACCTTGCCCATCGCCTCATGCACCTCTTCAAACAGCTCTTGCAGGTTATGGGCCTGTTCCTGAGCCAGACCGTGCACGAAGGGCAGATAGGGCAGGTCGATCATCCCATAAAGCAGGGTCGGGATATTTTTGGGCGAGGCCGAAACCACCAACCAACCGGTCAAGGGCATGCCGAGCATGATGACGTAAAAGCCGACATGCACGGCCTTGGACAGGACCTTCTCCCAAGGCTTGAGGCTCGCGAGCGGAGCCGGAGCCGGGTTGATCAAACGCCAGCCCAGCCGGGCGAGGCTTAGGACCAGAACCGTAATGCCTAGAGACTTGTGCAACTGAAACAGTTGGAACTTCGCCAAGCCCTTGGCGTCGTCCAATTGCCAGGCCACGGCTATGGCACTGATCAGGATCAGGGCGATCAGCCAATGGAGTAGGATGGCCACAGCGGTATAACGGTCTTGGGTCTTGTCGGTCATTTGGGTGTCCCATGGGAATTGTCGTGGCCTGCACGGCGAACCTATAGCACGCCCCTTGGCCTTCGCTCCATGTGGCGCTTAGCAGCGTAGCAACACCCGCCCCCTTGCACCGAGCGACAAGGAGGCGGGTGAGGATCAGATCTATTTCTTCGTAAATTCGATCTCAAGGATCAGATCAACCTTGTCGCTGATCACCGGTACATAGGTACCAAAACCAAAATCCGTCCGCTTAATGGCACCGGTGGCCGAAAAGCCTGTGCGGGTTTCGGTCATCATGCCAGACCCCACGCCGTTCCAAGTGACGTCAATCGTCACCGGCTTGGTCACACCCCGGAACGTCAGGTCGCCCGTCATCTTGCCGGTATTGGCGCCGGTCATCACCAGGCCCGTCGAGGCAAATGTGATGGTCGGGAACTTAGCGGTGTTCAGCCACATCGCG
Organism: Caulobacteraceae bacterium; assembly: GCA_947378235.1. GTDB lineage: Bacteria > Pseudomonadota > Alphaproteobacteria > Caulobacterales > Caulobacteraceae > CAISGS01. Next base: position 1,695 of record CANCJE010000024.1, read on the forward strand.
CCCTTCAACTCTTCATTAAAGCTGGCACTGCCCGTATCAATCGAAGCTGGATCAATGGTCGCCGAGACCATTGCCGCGGTCGGATTGGCCGGATCGTAGGTGAAGCGCGCGTCAATCTTGGTGAAGCGCAGGGCATAGTTTGAGAAGCCCATATGACCGATCTTGGCGACCAAACTGGCATGGGTGGTGTCGATGCCGTAGGTGCCTGCAGGCATGTCCGCCACGGCCTTCGAGGACACACCCGGTGCCGCCATAGCGGTGGGAGCGGTGATCAGGGTCAGGGCCGCAGCGGCCACGAGGATTGAGCGAAACATGGAATCTCCTAATTGCAATAAGTTCAGTTGCAGTTTGTCCATCTAATCATGGCACAATCATGACGCAAGGACCCAGAACTCAGAAACTGCGCTATCATACCGACTTGGCATAGACCGGCCATGATCTTAAAGGGAGAGGATAGCGCCCTCGCCCCATCGGCGTACTCAGAGAGTGTCAAATGACCTATCGCGCCCCCCTTCGTGACCTCAACTTTACCCTGACCGATGTGGTCAATATCGGTCAGGTGAACCAAGGCGGTGCCTTTGCCGATTTCGACGCGGACCTCGTGACGGCAGTTCTGGAAGCGGCGGGCGATCTGGCCACGGGGGTCTTGGCCCCGCTCAACCGGATCGGCGACAAGCATGGCGCGGTCTATGCCAACGGCAAGGTCACCGCAGCCCCTGGATTTGTCGACGCCTATAAGGCCTTTGCAGCGGGCGGCTGGAACAGCTTGGCCGCTGATCCCACCTACGGCGGGCAAGGCCTGCCCAAGGCGCTGGAACTGGCTGTCTTTGAAACAATCCACGCTTCAAACATGGCCTTTGGCCTTTGCCCCATGCTGACCCAAGGCGCGATCGAAGCCCTCCATGCCCACGGCTCAGAACGGCAAAAATCGCTCTATCTGCCGCGCATGATCAGCGGTGAATGGACCGGCACCATGAACCTGACCGAGCCGCAGTCTGGCTCGGACCTTGGCACCTTGACCACGCGCGCGGAGCCGGATGGCGAGGGCCGCTACCGGCTCTATGGCCAGAAGATCTACATCACTTGGGGTGACCATGATGTTGCCGACAATATTGTCCATCTGGTGCTGGCGCGCCTGCCCGGTGCGCCCGAGGGCGTGAAGGGCATCTCCCTGTTCCTCGCCCCCAAATATCTGACCGCCGAAGACGGAACCCTCGGCGCGGCAAACGATGTGAGGCCCGGCGGTATCGAGCACAAGCTGGGCATCCACGCCTCACCCACCTGCATCATGCTGTTCGAGGGAGCTCGGGCGGAACTGGTCGGACAAGAGGGTCAAGGCCTAGCCCACATGTTCACCATGATGAATGCCGCCCGTCTCAATGTCGGCATGCAGGGCGTTGGCATTGCCGAGCGCGCCTATCAGGGGGCACTGGCCTATGCGGTCGAGCGCAAGCAGGGCCGCTCAGCCTGGACGGGCGAACATCCCGCTCGCATCTTTGACCATCCTGATGTTCGACGGATGCTGATGCTGATGAAGGCCCGTATCGAGGCGGCGCGCGCCATCTGCCTCGCCACCGGCATCGCTGCGGATGTGGCCCAGTTAGACATAGACCCGGCCCTGCGCGAGGCCGCGCGTCTGCGCGAAGAGCTGTTCGTTCCCGTCGCCAAGGCCTGGTCCACCGATGTGGGTGTCGAGGTCGCCTCGATGGGCGTTCAGATCCATGGCGGTATGGGCTTTGTCGAAGAGACCGGCGCGGCCCAGCACTATCGCGACGCCCGTATCGCCCCGATCTATGAAGGCACTAACGGCATCCAAGCCATCGACCTGATGGGTCGCAAGCTGGCCATGGGCAATGGCGAGGCCGTGCGCCAACTGATCAACGACATCTGGCCGACCGCCTCGGCGCTCAAGAGCCACGACAATGCTTGGCTGCACACGGTCGGAACGCGCCTTGAGAACGGGATTGCCGCCGTTCAGGCCGCCACCGGCTGGCTGATCGAGCGACGCGGCCATGCCCAGCCCGACGCTCTGGCCGGGGCTGCGGCCTATCTGAAGCTGCTGGGCGATGTGATGGGCGGCTGGATGCTCGGCAAGGGTGCCTTGGCGGCCGCCCGCCATCTCGCCGCCGGTGAAGGCGACGCCGCCTACTGGCGCACCAAGATCGGATTGGCCCGCATCTATAGCGAACATATCCTCGCCCAAGCCCCCGGCCTGACCGCCGCCGTGACCCAAGGCTCTGCCGATCTGTTCAACATCACCGCTGAAAGCATGGGCGCTTAAGCCCTGCAGAAATCGGTAAGGCTTTTGTGGTTTAAGGATGGGGTTACAGAAGGACCGCCGCCCTGACCCTCGCAATCTTGCAAGCCCGCATGAGCTCGACCCGCCTGCCCGGCAAGGTGATGGCAGATCTTGTCGGTCAGCCGATGATCCTGCGCCAGATCGAGCGGCTCAAACGCGCCAAGCGGCTAGATCAGATCGTGGTGGCCACCTCGACCGATGCCAGCGACGATGGCTTGGCTGCGCGCCTTGTGGCCGAAGGGATTGGTGTCCATCGCGGTTCGCTGGGGGATGTGCTGAGCCGTTTCATCGGGGCACTAGACCAGTTCGGTCCTGACCAAACGGTTGTGCGCTTGACCGCCGACTGTCCACTCGCTGACCCCGAATTGATCGACGCGACGATTGATCTGTTTGACAGTTCTAACGCGGACTATGCCTCGAATACGCCTGAGCGCAGGAGCTATCCCAAGGGGCTCGACATTGAGGTCATGCGCGCCGATGTGCTGCGCACAACCGATGCCGAAGCCACAGACCCCTATGACCGCGAACATGTAACCCCCTTCATCTATGGCCGCCCTGAGCGGTTCAAGATCGCCGGATTAGAACAGCATGCCTCCGAGGGCGAAGTGCGCTGGACCGTGGACCGGCCCGATGATCTAGACTTTGTTCGTGCGGTCTATGAGGCGCTCTATCCGCGCAAGGCTGACTTTACGTCGAACAATGTGCGCGTCTTTGTCCAGTCCCGGCCAGACCTGTGGGCACTGGGCGGCGACCGGCGCTATTAGGCCAATAGGGGAGACCGAATGACCACTGTCACCCTGCGCGACCTGACCGAAGAGGACCGCGAGCGACTGCATGTCTGGCGCAATAGTCCAGAGGTCGCAGCCTATATGTATACCGACCACCACATCAGCCGGGCGGAGCATAACCGCTGGTTTGACGGCTTGAGCGCCGATCCTCGTCGGCGTTACTGGGTCATTGAAACGGATGGTAAGCCGGTGGGCCTGGCCAATCTGGCAGAGATTGACCCAAGCCACAGCCGCTGCGCCTGGGCCTACTATCTGGCCGATCCGTCCGTACGCGGCTTAGGTGTTGGCTCGTTTGTTGAGTTTTGGATGATCGAGCATGTGTTCGGCGCGCTGGGTCTGAATAGGCTCTGGTGCGAAGTTCTCATCTCCAATGAAGCGGTCTGGAAGCTACATCAAAGCTACGGCTTCCAACGCGAGGCCCTTTTTCGCCAACACGTCATGAAGAATGGCCAGTATCAGGATGTCGTCGGCCTTGGCCTTCTTGCCGAGGACTGGCCTGCCCTGCGCCCCGCCCTGAAGGCCCGCCTTGAGGCCAAGGGCTATCAGGTCGATTGAGCCGCGCGCCATCTCGACAGGGCGGTCAAAGGCTTTAGGCTAAAGCACAATCAAGAGACGGGGCGGAACAAGAATGGATGAACAGCAAAAGCCAATGGCACGCCGGATCGGGTCGATCATTGGCGGGTCTGTCGGCAATCTCGTCGAATGGTTTGACTGGTACGTCTATGCCTCCTTCTCGCTCTATTTCGCCAAGGCCTTTTTCCCCAAGGGTGACCAGACCGCGCAGTTGCTCAGTGCCGCAGCCGTCTTTGCCGTAGGCTTTCTGATGCGCCCGGTTGGGGCCTGGATGATGGGGGCCTATGCCGACCGGGTTGGCCGCAAGGCGGCCCTGACCCTGTCGATGGTCATGATGTGCGGCGGGTCGCTGGTCATTGCCCTGACGCCTGGATACGCCACCATTGGCGTGGTCGCCCCCATCATTCTGGTTCTGGCGCGGATGTTCCAAGGCCTCAGCGTCGGCGGCGAATATGGGGCCAGCGCCACCTACATGTCAGAGATGGCCAGCTCCAAGAACCGAGGCTTTTGGACCAGTTGGCAATATGTGACCCTGATCATGGGCCAGTTATTAGCCCTCGCCACCTTGATGGTGCTGCAGGCGGCCATGCCGGAAAGCCAGTTGGAAAGCTGGGGCTGGCGCATCCCCTTTGTCATTGGCGGAGCCCTCGCCGTCGTCGCCTTCTATCTGCGCAGCGGCATCGACGAGACGCCTGCCTTTGAACAGATCAAGGCCAAGGCAGCCGATGACAGCCTACCGCCCAAGGGCGGAACGATGAGGGCTTTGATGGCCCACCCGCGCGAGGCCTTGATGGTCATTGGCATGACCATGGGCGGGTCCTTGGCCTTCTATGCTTTCACCACCTATATGCAGAAATATCTGCACAATACCTCCGGCTTCAGCAAGGAAGCAGCCACCAGCATCAGCGCCTTAAGCCTCGTGCTGTTTATGGGTCTTCAGCCTGTCGCGGGTTGGATGTCAGACAAGGTCGGCCGCAAGCCGATGCTCATTGCCTTTGGGGTCTTGGGGAGCCTCTGCACCGTACCGATCTTCAATGCTCTGGGCCAAACCCGGGACGAGACGACGGCCCTCCTTCTTGTCTGCGCGGCCCTAGCCATTATTTCCAGCTACACCTCCATCAGCGCCGTCGTGAAGGCCGAGCTGTTCCCCGCCCATGTCCGCACCCTCGGCGTGGCCCTGCCCTATGCCCTCGCCAACTCGATCTTTGGCGGCACGGCAGAATATGTCGCCCTGTGGCTCAAGCAGGGCGGCCATGAATCTTGGTTCTATGTCTATGTCAGCGGCTGCATTGCCCTGTCGCTGCTGGTCTTCCTGACCATGCCCGACACGCGCGACAAGAGCCGAATCAATGAGGACTAGGCGCTGACGCCTACGCCAATGGGACAGGTCACCCCGGTGCCCGAAATGCCGCAATAGCCGTTCGGGTTCTTGGCCAGATATTGCTGATGATAGTCCTCGGCATAGAAAAATTCCGGCGCGGGCAAGATCTCGGTCGTGATCCGACCAAGTCCTCGGGCGGTAAGCGCCGCCTGATAGGCCGCGCGGCTCGCCTCAGCGATCAGGGCTTGGGCTTCATTGACTGGATAGACGCCCGAGCGATACTGGGTGCCGATATCATTGCCCTGGCGCATGCCTTGGGTTGGGTCGTGATTTTCCCAGAAGGTCTTGAGCAGCGCCTCATATGAGATCACCGCTGGATCGAACACGACCTTGACCACCTCTGTATGGCCCGTGCGGCCGCTACAGACCTCTTCATAGGTCGGATTGGGGGTGAGGCCTGCGCCATAGCCCACCGCCGTCAGCGCAACGCCTGGAAGCTGCCAGAACACCCGCTCAACGCCCCAAAAACAGCCCATGGCCAGATAGGCGACCTCCAGCCCCTCGCCATAGGGACCCTTTAGCAGCAAACCCGTCAGCAGATGGGTCCGCGCCGTCGGAAGGGCCATGGCCCGGCCCGGCAAGGCTGTGTCAGCGGTCGGTAGGTCGAGGGATTTCTTGGCAAACAGCATGGCGCGCTCCATCAGCAGGTCCCCTCAATATAGGCCGCAAACGGCTAAATGTCAGGCCGTGCGAAAAAACACACTCTACCCGTTGTCCTAAGCGCTTAGGTCTGTATATTCCGCGCCTTCCTGACCGGGACCAACCCCCGGCTCAGATCAGCCCTATCCACCGCCAAGGTCGCAAGATTTCGGCCAAACGGATAGGACCTGTGGTGATGGTGCGGTGGCCGAGTGGTTGAAGGCGCACGCTTGGAAAGCGTGTTTAGGTGAAAGCTTAACGTGGGTTCGAATCCCACCCGCACCGCCAACCCCATCTCTTTTAAATCAATATGTGCGTTGGCGAGCGCCTCGACCATGCCCACACCCCCTTGCGTGATCTATGGGCGCGGCACTAGGGTTTGATCCTCGATCAAAGGGATATGCGTCATGGCTAAGCCACCTGCCGGATTTACGACTCGCCTCGAGCCTCAGGACGAGTTTCCGCATGATCCGGGCGAGGCCAAAAACTATAATGAAAGCATGTATTTCAACGTCTTTGATCCAGCATCGAAGATGGGCGGATGGTTTCGGATCGGCAACCGGCCCAATGAGCAATATGCCGAGATCAGCGTCTGCCTCTATCTGCCGGATGGCCGGATTGCCTTTGCCTTTGCGCGGCCCGCCATTGAAGCCAACACGGAGATGGCCGCGGGCGGCCTTCGGATCGAGGTCCAAGAGCCGTTCAAGCGGCTGAAGGTGACCTATTCGGGCAAGGCCCTGTTACTCGACCACCCTCACGAGATGGCCGACCCTAAGGCGGCGTACAAGACCAATCCGTCGGTCCTCTGTACCGTGGACCTAGACTATGAGGGTGTGTCGCCCATGTATGGCGGCGAGACGGTCAAGGAGGATGGCACCCCCATCGAGATCGACCCCGAAAAATCCTTCGCCAAGGCACACTACGAACAGCACTGCGCGGCGCGCGGCGTCATCACGGTTGGCGACGAGCGCTTTGAAATTTCGGGCTTTGGCCTGCGTGACAAGTCTTGGGGACCGCGCCATTGGCAGGCCATTGACTGGTACCGCTGGTGTCCGATGAACTTTGGCCGCGACTTTGGCATGATGCTGTCGGTGATCGGCAATGGTCAGGGCGGGGCCTATCAGGGCGGCATGGTGTTCCGCGACGGGATCTACGACCTGATTACCGAGTGCGTCATCGACAGTGACTGGGACGAGAACAACTATCAGACGGCCTTGCGCGCCAAGGTCAAGACCGAGGGCGGCAAGTCCTACGAGGTCACAGGCCGGGTCCTATCGCTGATCCCCCTGCGCAACCGCCGCGTCACGCCCGAGGGGCAGGAACTCCAGACCCGCATCACCGAAGGCATGACCGAATATCGCTGCGGCTATCTGGTCGGCTATGGCCTGAGCGAATATCTCGACCAGATCGTCGATGGCACCCCAAGCGGCCGCAAGGCGGGGTACTAGATCTAGACAAGAAAGGTTGCCGAATGACGGCTCTTGATCCGATTTCGGCGATGTTGGACGCCTATGTGGACCTCGGCGAGATTGCCGGTGCCGCGACCCTGGTCTGGCGCGGCGGCAAGGTGTTGCAGACCGGTTGCGTCGGTTGGCGTGATCTAGAGGCACGCATACCCCTCGAAAGGGACACCCCGTTCCGGATCGCGTCCATGTCCAAACCGGTGACCTCCTTGCTGGCCATGATGCTGGTCGAAGAGGGCCGGATCGGGCTGGATGAGCCGATCTCCCGCTGGGCGCCCGAATTTGAGCAGATGCACGTGCTGCGCAAGCCCGACGGTCCACTGGACGAGACCGATCCGGCCGATCGTCAGATCACCTTTGACGACCTGCTAACCCACAGGTCAGGCCTGACCTATGCGGGGGTCTTGAGCGGTCCCCTATCCGACGCCTATCAGCAGGCCCTCGGCGGCGACATTGACAGTCCTGTGGCTCCCGACGACTGGATTGCGGGTCTGGCCGCCCTGCCCCTGATCGCCCAGCCCGGCGCGTCCTTCAACTATAGCAACTCGACCGATCTGCTCGGTCTGTTGCTGGCCCGGATTGAGGGCGCACCGCTAGAAGAGGTCCTGAGGCGGAGGATCTTTGATCCCTTGGGCATGAACGACACCAGTTTTGATGCGCCTCGCGACCGCCGGGCGGGCATGTATGGCTTTGATAGCGCCGGAGAGCTGATGCTGCGCACCACTGGCCCCCAAAATTCGTTCCTGCCCGAGCGGCCCAAGGCCATGAGCTATGTCTCCGGCGGTCAAGGCCTATGGTCGACGCTGGACGACTATCTGGCCTTTGCGCGGCTATTTGTCGGCGGCGGTGAGGTCGATGGGGTGCGCCTTGTGAAGCCTGAAACCCTAGCCCAGATGACCGCCAATCAGTTGACCGATGACCAGCGCGGGCGGGCTGAGATGCTGGGCATGCCCGTGTTCGACGCCCATGGCTTTGGCCGGGGCCTAGCCGTCGTGATGGATCCAGAACGCGCCGCTGCGACCCGCTGTAAGGGAGGCATTGGCACGGTCGGTTGGCCGGGGGCCTATGGCGGCTGGTGGCAGGCCGACCCGACCGATGGCTCAGTGATGATCTTTCTGGCCCATAACCTGTTCGAGCTGGAACAGTTGGAGATGGGGATCGGTCTTGGCGTCTATGGGGCCATTGTCGAGTTTCATGGCCTTGCTACCAAGCTGAAGGCCTAAAGCGCCGCCTAGGCCTCTTCAGGCAAGAGTTCCGTATCGATCTGGGCCTGCATGGCCGGGGCGTAGCGGGGACCGGCTATGGCACCCGGCGTGAAGATGGTGTCGACCTCGGCCAGGACCTTTGGATCGATTGTGAGATGGGCGGCGGACAGGTCTTCGTCCAGATGGGCGATGCTGCGGGTTCCGGGGATCGGCACGATGGTCTCAGAGCGCGACAGGACCCAGCCCATGGACAGTTGGGCAGGCGTTAGGCCTGCGGCCTTGGCGACCTGCGTAAACCGCGCAAAGAGCTGAAGATTGTGCGACAGGTTTGGCTCTTGGAACCGCGGCATGAGGTTGCGGATATCCCCGGCCTCATAGTTCGCGTCCCGCACGCCGCCGGCCAAAAATCCGCGCGCGACGGGTGAAAAGGCAACAAAACCAACGCCAAGCTCTTGGCAGGCATCCAGTACGGCCACCTCAGGATTTCTGACCCAAGGGGAATATTCGCTCTGCATGGCGGCGATAGGATGGACCGAGTGGGCACGGCGAAGGGTGGCGGCCGACATTTCCGACAGGCCAATCGCGCCGATCTTGCCTGCCTCCTTGGCACGCACCAAGGCCCCGACAGAGTCCTCTACCGGCACCTTTCGGTCCAGACGGTGCATGTAATAGAGGTCGATATGATCGGTATTAAGCCGGATCAGCGCCTGATCCAGCGTCTTGGCGATGGCGTCAGGATGACCGTTCAAGATCCGCTGACCATCCTGCACATCGAGCACGCACTTGCTGGCCAGAATAAACTCTTTACGGCGATGCATGATCGCCTTGGACACCAGTCGTTCATTGTTGCCCTGGCCATAGATGGCGGCCGTATCGAAGAAGGTCACGCCCGCATCCAGCGCGTGCTGCAACAACTTGATACCGTCGGCCTCAGAAGGCGGGGTCCCATAGGCGTGGTTGAGGTTCATACAGCCCAGACCAATGGCCGAAACCGATAGGGACCCGATTTGACGGATGGGAAGTGCGGCCACAGGTCTGTCCTTCAATCTGTTGCTGAGCGTAGAGCGAGAGATTGATCTGGCCTGTCACGGCAAGATTGGCAAGAGCAACGGACGGTAACTAGAGCATCCAGCCGTGGGTGGTGTCCTGCTGGCCCGTGATCTGCAATGCGAAATCTGCCACGCCGTCGCCATTAACGTCACCGCTGAAGGTCGTGGTGTTGGTCGCCGCATCATAGGTCAGTGTCGCTTGACCGGCCTGCTTGGAGAAGGCGGTGACAAAGCTGAAGGCCTGATCCCCCGCCAGCGCGCTGTTGGCATCGATGGCGGACAGGTCGATATAGTCGCCGTCCGCCCAGCTAAAGTCCGTGATCCGGTCGGTCGCGGCGGATGTACTATCGCTGGCTGCCGTAAAGATGAACCTATCGGCCCCTGCGCCGCCTGTGAGACTATCCTTGCCGCCACCGCCGGTCAGGAAATCCTTGCCCGCTCCGCCGGACAGGACATTGGCACCCACATTGCCAAGGATGATATTGTTCAGATCATTGCCCGTACCGTTGATCGCCGCGGTGCCGGTGAGGGTTAGGTTTTCGACGTTTGCGGTCAGGCTATAGGTCACGCTCGAATTGACGGTGTCCGTGCCTTGACTGGCTAACTCGGTAACCACATCCCCTGCATTATCAACGAAGTAGATGTCATCTCCCAAGCCACCGATCAGGGTATCGGCACCCGCACCACCGTCTAGACTGTTGGCTGCGCTATTGCCGGTGATGGTGTTGTTGAGGCTGTTGCCCGTACCGTTAATGGCCGCTGCACCGGTGACCGTTGCCCCGGTCAGGACCAGGTTTTCAACATTGGCCCCCAAACTATAGCTGATACTGGATTGGACCGTATCGACCCCTTCGTTGGCCAGTTCCGTGACAATGTCGCCCGCCACATCCACCACATAGGTATCGTCACCGAGGCCGCCGATCATGGTGTCTGAGCCCGTGCCACCGTCTAGGCGGTTCGCGGCGCTGTTTCCGATCAGACTATTGTTGGCCGCATTGCCGGTTCCATTGATCGCCGCCGTGCCGGTCAAGGTCAGGTTTTCAAGGTTGGCACCCAGGGCATAGCTCAGACTGGCCTTGACGGTATCGGTCCCCTCATTGGCCTGTTCCGTGACGATATCTCCAGCCACGTCAACGATGTAGCTATCGTCTCCCAGCCCACCAATCAGGGTGTCGGCACCGCCTGCACCATCAAGGATGTCGTTGCCGGCTCCACCGTTCAAGATGTTGGCCGCGCTGTTGCCGGTTATGGCGTTGTTGGCACTGTTGCCCGTGCCGTTGATCGCAGCGGATCCCGTGAGGGTCAGGGCCTCGACATTGTCTGACAGCGTATAGCTGATACTGGCTTCAACCCGATCATTGCCTTCATTTGCAAGCTCGGTAACGACGTCACCGGCATTGTCGACGACATAGACGTCGTCTCCGAGGCCACCCGAGATTGTGTCAGCACCCAAACCGCCGTCGAGGCGATTGGCGGCGCTGTTACCAACCATGATGTTGTTGACGCTGTTGCCCGTGCCATTGATAGCGGCGGTACCCGTGAGGGTTAGGTTTTCGAGGTTTGCGCCGAGACTATAGGTGATGCTCGAATTGACTCGATCTGTGCCTTCATTGGCCAACTCGGTGACAATATCCCCAGCATTATCAACGGTGTAGACATCATCTCCCAAGCCACCGACCATCGTATCGGCGCCTGCACCACCGTCCAGACTATTGGCTGCGCTATTGCCCGTGATGATATTGTTGAGGCTGTTACCCGTGCCATTAATGGCCGCTGTCCCGGTCAGAACCAGGTTCTCTACATTGGCGCTCAAGCTGTAACTGACGCTGGCCTGAACCCTGTCGGTCCCTTCGTTGGCCTGTTCGGTAACGACGTCCCCGGTCGCATCCACGACATAGATATCGTCACCAAGACCGCCGATCAGGGTATCTAAGCCCGCACCACCGTCCAAGAGGTTCGCGGCGCTGTTTCCGGTCAGAACATTGGTAAGGGCGTTGCCCGTTCCATTGATAGCGGCTGTACCGGTCAAGATCAGGTTCTCGACATTGGCGCCAAGGGCATAGGTCAGGCTGGCCTTGACCGTGTCGGTGCCCTCATTGGCCAGCTCTGTGACAATATCGCCCGCCACATCGATGATGTAGCTATCATCGCCCAAGCCGCCGATCAGGGTGTCGGCACCGCCGGCCCCATCAAGGACATCGTTGCCGGCTCCACCGTTCAAGATGTTGGCCGCGCTGTTGCCGGTAATGACATTATTGGAACCATTACCCGTGCCATTGATGGCGGCGGTGCCGGTGAGGGTTAGGTTCTCGACATTGGCTGAGAGCGTATAGCTGACACTGGCCTCGACCCGGTCTGTGCCCTCATTTGTCAGCTCGGTAACGATGTCACCGACATTGTCGACCACATAGCTATCGTCACCAAGGCCGCCAGCCATGGTGTCAGCACCCAAACCGCCGTCGAGGCGATTGGCGGCGCTGTTACCGGTCATGATATTGTTGACGCTATTGCCTGTGCCATTGATGGCCGCCGTGCCCGTCAGGACGAGATTTTCAAGGTTTTCGCCGAGGCTATAGGTAAGGCTGACCTTGACCGTATCGGCCCCTTCGTTGGCCAGTTCGGTGATCACATCGCCAACGACATCGACGATATAGGTATCGTCTCCGATCCCGCCCACCAGCGTATCGATCCCTCCACCGCCGTCGAGCGTATCATTGCCCGCACCGCCTTCAAGCCGGTTCGCCGCAGCGTTGCCGATCAGCATATTGTTGAGGCTGTTGCCAACGCCATTGACCGCTGCTGATCCGGTCAGGGTGAGGTTCTCGACATTGGCCCCGAGGCTATAGCTGACCCCGGCTTGCACCGTGTCGGCGCCCTCATTGGCCAGTTCGGTGACCACATCGCCTGCGACATCGACCACATAGGTGTCATCGCCGAGGCCGCCCATCATCGTGTCGATGCCCGCGCCGCCATTGAGCAGATCGTTGCCCGCGCCGCCGATCAGGCTGTTGGCCGCGTCATTGCCAATGAGACTGTCCGCACCAGAGCCGCCGATGGCCTTTTCGATGGTCACGCCGACAGCGATCGAGACGTTGCCGATCAAGCCACCAACATTCGAGAACGACCCGGCCCGCAGGTCGATGGTCTGGTTTTGGCTATAGCCCGAAAAGTCGAACACATCGGTCCCACCGGCATCCCAGACGCAGAACACAACCGTCCGCGTAACACCGTTGACCGACGCGGCAAACCAATCGCGATCCGCCGTCGAGTTGAAGCCATAGACCGTATTGCCCGTGCGGGTGGTCATATTGGCACCGTAGAGCTTTTGCGCGGCGGCGATGTCATCCATCAGCGGCGAAGACGCATACATATAGGCTGACGCGCCTGTATAGCTGGCGTCGAAATAGCTCATCAGCGTGTATTGATGGCTATCTTCGGCATAGGCCGCATTGCTGGCATAGGTCGGCGCGCCGCCATTATAGGTGCCAGGATGTTCTAGACCTAAGGCATGGCCAAATTCATGCGCAATCGTCAGTCGGCCATAGGTTAGATAGTCGTAGTTTCGGCTGCTCGCATAGTTGATATTGACGTGAACATCACCGGACGCCGACGCGATATCTATATTGCCGGGCATATAGGCATAGGCGGCTGAACCATCCGCTGCCGAATAGTTTGAGAACAGGATGGTGGCATTGTTGGCATAGGCCGCTTCGCCAGCCGTTCCGGTTCCAACGCGGTTGAACTTCACATTGGCCACATCGGACCAAGAGACCATCATGGCCAGGGTGAAGTTGATCTCCGCCTCGGTGAAACGTGAAAAGCTGGCGGGATCGGTATTGGTCGCCGAACTCTTAAAGGCGAAAGAGATGTTGGTGACACCATCGACCACACCGTCGGAGCCATCGAGCCAGCGATAGCCGCTGCGGGTCAGAACATCGGCGGCTTCTGAGGCGGTTTTAGAAACCTTCCCATTGACGATCAAGCCGCCGCCGCGCGTACTTCCAACCTGCAGAGCCATATTGGCGTCTTTCCTGCGTGACGAGGGTGCATGTCGCTAAGGTGGCGAGATCACCAACGGCCCAGTCCTTTTGACTAGAGCATCCATCCGTGAGTGGTGTCCTGCTGACCGGTGATCTGCAAAACGAAATCAGCGACGCCGTCACCATTGACGTCGGCGCTAAAGGTCGTGATGTTGGTGGTGGCATCATAGGCAAGCGTCGCTTGACCAGCCTGCTTCGTGAAGGCGCTGACAAAGCTAAAGGCCTGGTCACCCGCAAGGGTGCTATTAGCGTCCAAGGCCGACAGGTCGATATAGTCCCCATCCGCCCAGGTGAAGTCCGTGATCAGGTCAGGCGTCGCAGCCGCACTATCGGTCAGGGCCGTAAAGATGAACCCATCTGCGCCAGCGCCGCCCGTGAGCGTATCCTTACCCCCACCGCCGGTGAGGAAATCATTGCCTGCGCCACCGTTCAGGAGGTTGGCGGCGCTATTGCCAATCAGGATATTGTTTGCACTGTTGCCCGTTCCATTGATCACAGCCGTTCCGGTCAGGGTCAGGTTCTCGACATTCGCGCCGAGGCTATAGGTGACCGCTGCATTGACCGTATCGGTGCCTTCATTGGCCAGTTCCGTGACCACATCACCGGCAACATCAACGAAATAGATGTCGTCTCCGGTGCCACCGACCAGCGTATCGATGCCCGCGCCACCATCGAGCGTATCGTTGCCCGCTCCACTGGTCAGCACATTGGCACCGCTATTGCCGATCAGAATATTGTTGGCCGCGTTTCCGGTCCCGTTGATAGCGGCCGTGCCGGTCAGGGTCAGGTTCTCGAGGGTCGCGCCGAGCGTATAGGTGATTGCAGCCTTGACCGTGTCTATGCCTTCATTGGCCAGTTCCGTGACCACATCCCCCGCAACATCCACAACATAGATGTCATCACCGAGGCCGCCGATCAGGTTATCAATGCCTGCACCGCCATCGAGCGTGTCATTGCCTAAGCCGCCGGTCAGCAGGTTCGCTGCTGCATTGCCGGTCAAGACGTTGTTCAGCTCATTGCCCGTGCCGTTGATCGCGGCCGTGCCGGTCAAGGTCAGGTTCTCGAAATTGGCCAGCAGCGTATAGGTGAATGCGGCCTTGACCGTATCGGTGCCCTCATTGGCCAGTTCGGTGATTAAGTCGGTCGCGACATCCATCACATAGGTGTCGTCGCCAAGGCCACCGGCCATCGTGTCGCTGCCCATGCCGCCATCGAGGATGTTGGCGGCGCTGTTGCCGATCAGGATATTATTGACCGTATTACCGGTCGCATTGATCGCGGCCGTGCCCGTCAGGGTTAGGTTTTCGAGGTTGGTGCCCAGAACATAGGTAATGCTGGACCGGACCGTATCGGTGCCTTCGTTGGCCAGCTCAGTCACCTTGTCGCCCGTCGCATCGACGACGTAGGTGTCATCTCCCGTACCGCCGGTGAGGGTGTCGCTGCCGGCCGCGCCATCAAGGACATCGTTCCCCGCGCCACCCGTCAGGATGTTGGCCCCGGTGTTACCCGTGAGGATATTGTTGGCGTCGTTGCCTGTCCCATTGATCGCTGTGGTACCGGTCAGGGTCAGGTTCTCAAGATTGGCGCTGAGGGTGTAGGTGATGGCCGACTTGACGGTGTCCGTACCTTCATTGGTCAGTTCCGTGACAATATCGCCCGCTACATCGACGACATAGACATCATCACCGGTCCCGCCAATGAGCGTATCGATACCCGCTCCGCCATCCAGCGTGTCATTCCCCGCTCCGCCGGTCAGGACATTGGCCGCCGCATTGCCGGTCAGCACATTGTTCAGATCGTTGCCGGTGCCGTTGATGGCCGTAGTGCCAGTAAGCGTTAGGTTTTCAACATTGGCGGTCAGGCTATAGGTGACGCCAGCCTGAACCAGGTCCGTTCCTTCGTTGGCCAGTTCCATAACCAGATCACCGACCGCATCTACGACATAGGTGTCATCGCCCAGACCGCCTGCCATGGTATCATTGCCAAGCCCGCCGCTGAGAATGTTCGCCGCACTGTTGCCGAGCAGAATATTGTTGAGGTCATTGCCGGTGCCATTGATCGCAGCCGTACCGGTCAGGGCGAGATTTTCGATATTGGCCCCGAGCACATAGGTCGCTGCCGACAGGACCGAGTCCGTGCCTTCATTGGCCAATTCGGTGATCTTGTCGACGGTCACGTCAACGATATAGACATCGTCACCGACGCCGCCGACCAGCGTATCGATACCTGCGCCACCATCGAGAATATCGTTGCCAGCACCGCCGGTCAGGATATTGGCCGCGGCATTACCGATCAGCACATTGTTCGAGCCATTACCTGTGCCGTTGATCGCCGCTGTGCCCGTCAGGGTCAGGTTCTCGAGTGTTGCGCCAAGCGTATAGGTAAAGGCGGCCTTAACCGTATCTGTGCCCTCATTGGCCAGTTCGGTAATGACGTCACCCGCGACATCAACGACATAGGTGTCATCACCCGTTCCGCCAACCAGCGTGTCGATACCAGCGCCGCCATCGAGCGTGTCATTGCCCGCGCCGCCGGTGAGGATGTTCGCAGCGCTGTTGCCGATCAGAATATTGTCTGAGCTGTTGCCGGCTCCATTGATCGCAGCCGTTCCGGTCAAGGTCAGGTTCTCGAGCGTCGTCCCCAGAGTGTAGGTGAAGGCGGCCTTGACGGTATCAACGCCTTGATTGGCCAGCTCGGTGATCACATCAGCGGCGACATCGACCACATAGGTGTCATCACCCGTGCCGCCGACCAGCGTATCCACGCCTGCCCCGCCGTCGAGTATGTCATTGCCTGCACCGCCCGTCAGCACATTGGCCGCGACATTGCCGGTAATGCTATTGCCAAGGTCGTTACCCGTTCCATTGATCGCGGCTGTACCGGTCAAGGTCAGGTTTTCGACATTGGCGCTCAAGGTATAGCTGACCGACGATTGGACCGTATCAATGCCTTCGTTGGCCAGTTCAGTGACAATATCGCCAACCGCATCGACGATATAGGTATCATCGCCGAGCCCACCGATCAGACTATCTGCGCCCACGCCGCCGTCGAGGATGTCATTGCCCGCGCCGCCGATGAGGGTGTTGGCAACCTCATTGCCATAGATCGTGTCCGCACCTGAACCGCCGATGGCATTTTCGATAATGGCACCAACGGCGATGGACACATTCCCGACCAGGCCGCCGACATGGGAGAAGGCCCCCGCGCGCAGGTCGATGGTCTGGTTTTGGCCGTAGCCCGAAAAGTCGAACGTATCCTTGCCGCCCGCATCCCAGACGCAGAAAACCACGTTCCGCGCCACGCCGTTGGACGATGCCGAAAACCAATCCCGATCAGCCGTGGAATTGAAGCCATAGACCGTGTCCGTCGTGCGGGTGGTCATATTGGCCCCGTAGAGCTTCTGCATTGCGGCGATGTCGTCCATCAGGGGCGACGAGGCATAGAGGTTCGCCGTCTCACCCGTGGAACTGCCATCGAAATAGCTCATCAGTGTATATTGACGGCTATCTTCCAAATAGGCGGCGCTGGTGCTGTAGCTAAAGGTCACGCCCAAGGTCGAGTTATAGTCGCCTGGATGCTGCAAGCCCAAGACATGGCCAAATTCATGCGCAATGGCCAAGGCGCCATAGGTCATGTAGTCGTAGATTTGACTGCTTGGGTTGTTGAAGTTGACGTAAACGTCGCCCGCGTTGGACGCGAAATCCGTCGCCCCCGGCATATAGGCATAGGCCGCATTGCCGTCATTGACGTTGTAGTTCGAAAACAGAATGGTGGCGTTATTGGAATAGGCTTGGGCACCCGTTGTTCCAGATCCAACCCGGTTGAACTTGACGTTGGCGACGTCCGACCAGGACGCCATCATATTCAGCGTAAAACTGATCTCTGCTGCAGTGAACTGTGAGAACCCTGCTGGGTCCGTCGCCGAGGCCGTACTCTTAAATGCAAAGGAGAGGTTGGTGATGCCGTCAACGACGCCGTCGGATCCATCCAGCCACTTATATCCACTGCGGGTTAAAGCATCTGCGGCCTGAGCAACCGTCTTAGAGACCAATCCAGTCGCCGTTGTGCCGCCCCGCGCTGTTCCGACCTGCAAGCCTTGCTTGGATGTTGTTGCGCTGGTGACGGCAACCGCCTTGGTCAGGGCCTGAGCACCCGCATCAAAGGCTACGACACCTCCGAAATCCGCTAGAGTCGCCACATCGGAACCCTCAACGGCATCGCCAAGACGCACCTCTGGATCGTAAAAGATAAAAGGGCTATTCAAGGCTTAAAATCTCGTGCGAATTCAACGAACTAATTTTGCTGCCGGTTCATTAGCATCTGCGATTTTCACGAACAATATAACCATCGTTATAGGCATGACGCGGCCGCCATGAATCCTTAGGCTGAGTAGAATTTATATTAACCTTAACAAGCGCCCCGCCCAGCCGCCCTCAAAAACTATGGCAGGCCATAAATATCAAACAAATTAATAGATATTAACGGTCTATATTGATTAATTTTCCAATTAACCGGGACCAAAACTCAAATTAACAGAAATACCAAATTCAAATCACTTCATTAGACTGCAAAAATATGGGTTGTGGATCGCCCATTAAACTAAACCCAAGAAATCTTTCTTGCCAATTTCGACACCATTGTGGCGAAGGATCGCGAAGGCTGTGGTGAGGTGGAAATAGAAGTTCGGCATGGCCTGTTCGAGCAGATAGGCCCGCCCCTTCACAACCGTAGATTCGCCCCTGCGAATAAGCGTGATGTCCTTATCTTCGGACCCATCGATCTGGTCGGCCGCAAAGCCCTCAACGATGGCAAGGGTGTTCTGTACCCGTGCGATCAGGTCCGCAAAACTGGTCTCCACATCGGCGAAACTGGTGGGCTCCTGCCCCGCCAACCGCGCCACTGGCCCCTTAGCAAAGTCGGTGCAGAGGTGGATCTGGCGGTTGAAGGGCAACATGTCTGGATAGAGGCGCGCCTGCAAAAGGGCGGCTGGATCAATACCGCGCGCCTCTGCATGGGCCTGCGCCTTGGCTAGGATGCCGACAAGGGCGCGCAAACCTTGAGCGAAAACCGGTGCTGAAGCCTGATACATCGAAAGTTGCATGGTAATTCCTCACCGGGTCAAAGCGACTAGGGACGGACCTTCTAGCGATCCCATCCGTCCCTGTCGCTGCCAATCGGCCCCTAGAGGGTCGCGGCGTTCAAATCCCCAGTCACAGCGGCCTTAAAGAGGCGGGCCATAATGTCCGGGGTCGTTGCGCGTGGGTTGCTGCCCGTGGACGGGTCATTTTGCGCGTGGATGCCAATCATATCGGCCTGATCGAGGGGAACACCAATAGCGCCCAGATGGTCAGGAATGCCCAAGGCCTTGCGGAAGCTCAGGACCCAAGCCAGAACCGCGTCAAAACCCTCACCCTCAAGGCCCAAGAACCGCGCCAAAAGGTCCATCCGATCGCTGATGGCGGGACGGTTGAACATCATCACATAGGGCAGGACGATGGCATTGGTCAGGCCATGGTGGGTGTCATAGAAGGCCCCGACCGGATGGGAGATCGAGTGAACGGCTCCAAGCCCCTTCTGGAACGCGGTCGCGCCCATGCTCGCTGCGGCCAGCATCATAGAGCGTGCTTCAATATCGTTCCCATCGGCATAGGCGCGGGGAAGGAAATCCTTGATCAGCCTCATCCCCTCCAGCGCGATGCCATCGGCCATCGGATGAAAACCGGGCGCGCAATAGGCTTCGAAACAATGGACAAAGGCGTCGATCCCCGTGGCTGCCGTAATGTGGGCTGGCAGTCCCGTGGTCAGTTCCGGGTCTGAAATGACCAGAACCGGCATCATTTTGGGGTGGAAGATAATCTTCTTCTCGTGCGTGTCTTCTTTGACAACCACCGATGCGCGGCCAACCTCTGAGCCCGTACCCGATGTGGTGGGCACGGCGATCACCGGGGCGATCCCAGCAGGATCGGCCCTCGTCCACCAGTCTCCAATATCCTCAAAATCCCACAGAGGACGGGTTTGACCCGACATAAAGGCGATGGCCTTGCCGACATCAAGACCAGAGCCCCCGCCGACTGCGATCACCCCATCATGGCGCCCTGCCCGATAGACCACTACGCCATCATCGACATTCTTGGCGACCGGGTTGCCCTGAACCTCGGCATAGAGGGCGAAGGGAACCTTGGCCGCATCAAGAGCCTGACGCACCGCTGCGATGATGCTGCTATCGGCCAAACCCTTATCGGTAACGACCAAAGGGTTGAGCATTGTGTTGGCGATGCACTGCGCGCCCAACTCTTGAATTCGGCCCGGTCCGCTGATGATTTTCGTCGGATAGTTCCAGTTGCCAGTCAGTACAGCGGTCATGATTAATCCTTGGTCGATAGGCGGAAATGATAGGACTTTGCGCGGGTGAGATGCTCATAGCCAAGGCTGCTGAGGGTCACACCCCGGCCTGTATCCTTGACCCCGGTCCACGCAAGCGCCGGATCCAGATAGTCACAGCGATTGAGAAAGACCGTGCCGGTCTCAATCTGGCTGGCTATGGCGTGGGCGGCCACCGGATCCTCGCTCCAGATCGCCGCCGTTAGGCCAAAGGGGCTATCGTTCATCAAGGCGATGGCTTCGTCATCGCTCGACACCTTCATAATGCCGACCACCGGGCCAAAGGACTCGTCGCGCATCACTGACATCGAATGGTCAACGCCGGTTAGGATCTGGGGCGCCAGATAGGCTGAGCCTTCCTGATTGGCGGGGAAAGCTGCAGGATCAAGGTGAGCCTTGGCACCGGCGGCGACCGCCTCTGCGATCTGGCCACGAACAAAGGCCGCCGCCGACGGCTTGACCATGGGCCCCAGCGTCGTGCTGGCATCCATGGGCGAGCCCAGCACATAGGTCTTGGTCAGGGCCACAGCCCCCTCAACAAAGGCATCAAAGAGCGCCTCGTGAACATAGATCCGCTCTATGCCGCAGCAGCTCTGTCCCGAATTGAAGAAGGCCCCGTCGACCAAGGTCTCAACGGCATGGTCTAGATTGGCATCAGCGCGCACATAGGCCGGATCCTTACCGCCCAACTCAAGGCCAACGCCGATAAAGTTCCCAGCAGCGGCACGCTCGATCACCCTGCCCGCCTCGACCGAACCGGTGAAACAGACCATGTCGACATGGCGTGCGGCGATGATCTGGACCGTCTGGTCGTGGCTGAGGGCGAGATTGCGCAAAAGGCCTTTTGGAAAGCCCGCCCTGTCGGCCGCCATCTGGAACCGCTCGCCCACCAATAGGGTTTGGGCGGCATGTTTGAGCAGGACCGCATTTCCCGCCATCAGGGCCGGTATGATCGAATTGACCGCCGTCAGATAGGGATAGTTCCAAGGCGCAATGGTAAAGACCACGCCCAAAGGCTCACGCGCCACATAGCGCTCAAAACCCAGCTTTTCAGTCGGAACCACCGGCGCGAGGGCCTCTGGTGCAATGGCGATCATATGGTGACCGCGCTCGGCAAAGCCCTTCAATTCGCCTGCGCCATAGCGCACTGGCCGACCCATCTGCTGGGCCAATTCGGGCACAATGTCGGCTTCCATCGACAACATCGCCTCAATGAAGGCTGTGCAAAGCACCGCGCGGTCAGCGAGCGACGTGGCGCGCCATAGTTTCTGGGCGGCCTTGGCCTCGGCAACGGCGCTTTCAATCTCAGCGGCGCTGGCAAAGGGGCGAGAGGCGACAACCTCTCCATCGATGGGAGAGACGCAAGAAAAGACAGACATGAAGGCTCCTGACCTTAGATAATTTCGAAATAGCGGGCCAACTGCCAGTCGGTAATGGCTTTACGCGCCTCGCGCTCTTCCCACTCGCGGGTGGCGGCATAGTGATCGACAAACTCATCGCCAAACAGATTGCGCGCCGCCTTGGACCCCTTCAGCTTCTGAGCGGCTTCCCAAAGGGTAGAGGGCAGGCCCATCTTGGCGGGGAAACGCTTTTCATAGGCATTGCCCTCGACCGGCGCGGTCGGTTCGATCTTGTTTTCAATGCCCCAGAGACCCGAGCCGATACTGGCCGCGAAGGCGATGTAGGGATTGATGTCCGCTGCGGCGATCCGATATTCGACCCGCTGGCTCTTTGGCGCGCCGCCAATGACGCGCAGGGCACAGGTTCGGTTCTCATAGCCCCAGCTGGCGCTGGTCGGGGCCCAATAGCCGGGGATGAGACGCGTATAGCTGTTGACGGTACAGGCGATCATGCTGAGCAGCTCTGGCATCAGGGCCTGCTGACCACCGACGAACCAGCGCATAGTGTCGCTCATGCCGAGCGGCTTTGTCTCATCATAGAAAACAGGCTTGCCGGTCTTCTCGTCGACCAACGACATATGCAGGTGACCGGACTGACCGGGCCAATCATTCGACCATTTGGCCATAAAGGTCGCCATCCAGCCCTTACGCTGCGCCAAGATCTTGGTCATGGTTTTGAACAGGGCCGCCTTGTCTGCAGAGGCCATGGCGTCATCATATTTGATCGCCGCCTCGAGCACGCCTGGACCGGTTTCCGTATGCAGTCCCTCAAGCTCGATATCCATATCGAGGCAGAGATTCATCAGCTCGTGATAGAAATCCGCGTGGACGGAGTTTCGCAGCATCGAATAGCCAAAATAGCCCGGCGTGATGCTGTTGAGATTGCGATAGCCCTTGTCGCGCACCGATTGCGGCGTTTCCTCAAAGACGAAGAACTCAAATTCCGCTGAGGACTTGATACCAAAGCCCATGCTGGAGGCGCGCTCGACAATGCGGCGCAGCAGCGAGCGCGGACAGATGGCCTCCATCTTGCCGGTAAACTCACTGAGGATCAGCGGCATTTTGTTCTCGAACGGCAAGAGCCGGGTTGTTTCGGGCAGCAGCCGCACCCCCGCATCCGGATAGGCCGTGTGCCAGCCGGTCATGGTCGTATTGTCGTAGAGTTGGTCGTTGCTGTCCCAGCCTAGGACCACGTCGCAAAAGCCGTAGCCACCCTCAAGCGACGAGAGCAGCTTGTCCTTGGCCATATATTTGCCGCGCAGCACACCATCGATGTCGAACACGCCGACCTTGGCATAGGGCAGGTCTGACTGCTCCACATAGCGCTTCAAATCCGCCGCCGTCTTGGGGTGTTGGTCCGTTCGAGCGTTCGCAGCCATGGTCATGCCTCAGAAAAAGAAACGGCGGAGGGGCGTTTTGATTCCCCTCCGCCAGACAACATAGTGTGGATAGAGGTCTATTTCGCGTCCAAAGCCGCTTCAGCTTCAGAAATAGCCGCCGCGCGCTCTGCGATGCGATCCCCCACGGGTGGCCCCTTAAAGCGGCGCACCTCAACACCAAACCAAGCCAACAAGGTCAACACGCCAATTGCCGCCATAACCTTGAGCGCCAATTGGTTCGGCGGTTGAACGCCGACATAGAAGATGACGCCCGCCATGAGGATGCAGAGCACCGCCACAACGCGGAACAGTGGGCCCATATCCCAAGGCCCCATCTCTTTCCACGTCCGACCATAGGCGAAGAGGCCTGCGGCGATGGGCATGGCATAGGACAGATAGAGCGCGATCGAGGTCACGGAAACCACGGTCGAATAGGCATCGGCATAGGCAGTGAAGGCGACCGCCAAGATGGCTGTGGTCCAGATCGCGGCCACGGGCGTGCGCCAACGCTTGCTGACGGCCTTGAGATATTTCGAGCCTGGCAACCCGTCATCGCGGGCAAAGGCATAGGTCATTCGCGAGGCCGATGTGACTGTCGCAAGGCCGCACAGAAACTGAGCGACAAAGACCATCACATAGAGGGCTGTTCGCAGGGTCTCGGGGACCCGGGCATCCATGACATAGAAAAAGACATTCCACCCTTGCTTTGCCGCCTCGCCCATATCGGGGATGGCCATGACGAATACGCAAGAGAAGATCCAAGCAAACAGGGCCGCCCAGAAGACCGAATGGATGATGGCCGTTGGCACGCGCTTGGCGGCCCCAACGGTCTCTTCAGAGGTATGGGCCGAGGCGTCATAGCCCGTCAGGGTGTAGATCGGCAGCAACAGACCAAGGAAGAAGACCAGATACATCGACCCGGTCTGTGGCCAAACCCCGCCGCCCGCATCGCCCGAATAGTTGGTGAAGGTCCACAGACGGCTAAAATCATGGGTCGGCGAGGTGTAGAACAGCACCGCCGTCAGAACCACGGTTCCGGCTAAGATCAGATAGCCAGACAGGTCCGTCAGCCGCGTCGTGAATTTAATACCAAGATGATTGATCAGGGCGTGCAGGCCCGTGACCGTGATCATGAAGATCAATTGCGGTATGTAGCCCGCTTCGATCCCGAGCAACTTGCCAAAGGCTCCGACAAAGAAGGTGAAGGTCCCGACATTGATCGCCGCCAAGACGGTAATCAGGCCTAAGAGGTTCATCCAAGCGGTCAACCAGCCCCAGAACCGTCCGCCGAGGATTGAGCTCCAGTGATAGAGGCCTCCGGCGGTCGGAAAGGCCGACGCGATTTGCGCCATGCCGAGCGCAAAAATCAGTGCCGCTAGACCGCCAACGATCCAACCAATGCCCAAAGCCGCGCCCCCCGCGCCGCTCAAGCCCTGTGCCAAGGAATTTACGCCCCCGGACAGGATACAGATGATCGAAAAGGAAATGGCGAAGTTGGAGAAATGGCCCATGGTGCGGGACAGTTCCTGCGCATAGCCCATCTTATGCAATCGGCTGACATCATCCTGATGCAGCTCGTCATTTGACGCTGTCATTTGAATTACCCCCCTCGGTTTTCAGATGGAACGTGCGTTCTATCGCCGACCACTCAGCATTGCTTCAGGTGTTTTTGGCAAGAGCCTTCATCAACATCGGGGCGAGGATCTTTGCCCAAGCCGTTTGATCTGACGGGAATTTGATCAGATCGTTGCGGATTTCTATCATCAGACAGGGAATGCCGTGGGTCTGCGCGTGTCGGTTCAGCGTGTAATAGAACCGGTCCTGGCCCGAATAGGGCTCATTGTCGCCAATGACGAGATCGGAGTCCGCCGATAGGCCCTCGCGCACGACATCGGCCATCCTGCGGTCGGCATTATAGACCAGCCCCAGATGCCAAGGCCGCTGCTGGCCGTGAAAGACCGGTACATAGCTGTGCAAGGACACGACCGCGCGAATTTGCGGGCCAAGTTCGGCTCGGCTCTGGTCGATCGCTGCATGAAAGGGTGTGTGATAGGCCTCAATCCGCGCGGCGACCTCCTCAGGCGATAGGTCCCCATTGCCCGGAATTGACGTGGTCTCGCTGATCTCTGGTATAGCGTCGACGTCACCCGGGTGACGGTTGCAATCAATCAACAGCCGTGAGGCGCGCGCCAAAATGGCCGGGCAATCTAACAGGTCTGACAGGCCCTCGGTCACGCCCGCTGCGCCGGGATCCCAAGCAATATGATCGGCCCTCTGTTCAGCGCTGAGCCCCAGATTGGCATGGACCTCTGGAATGGCGTTGCTGGCATGGTCACAGACAAACAGGATAGGACCCGAACCGTTCGGCCGTAGCCTCATCGGCTCAAGGATCGGAAGTTGCACCACGGGACTGCCCACCTAAACCACCCGACGATCAGGATCGCTGCGCCAAACGCGCCAGCTTTCGAAGATGCTTAGGCCCGCAATGATCAGTACGCCCCCGATCAAGATCGGCATGGCCAGCCTTTGCGGCAGGGCGAGCGAGGCGACCATCCCGATCAGGCCGAAGCCGAGGAAAAGACGTCCCGCCAAGCGATTGCTTCGATCCCACGCCAACCGGCTGCTGAGGCTCCACGCGGTCCGCACCCCGACAAAGGCGTTGGGCGGCACCTTGCCCATGACCGCACCGACAACGGCGAAGAGCCCGAAAAGAACAATTGAAACACTGTGGCCACTAACCAACTCCGTCGGCTTCATGGACAGGGCCAACCCCGCCATCAAGGCCGAGACCAAACAGGGCACAACAACGCCAAGTCCCTTAGCAATGGCCAGCCCTCGCCGCCGCGCCTCACCCGCCTCTGGCATACGGGCACTGGCGTCGATCATCAGACCAACGATCAAGGACAGGACCATCATGCCAGCAATGAGCATTACAGCCTCTGTGCGATCACCATAGCGGTCAACCGTGCCATCAAGGCCAAAATGCATCGGTATGGGACCGCGATTGCCAAACCGCCAAACATAGGCCGCAAGCAGCCCCTGACTGATGGCCGCGACGGGTGTGATAAGACGAGAAAACGAAAGGGTCATCCATGGTCTCCCTGCGGTCCAA
The DNA here is from genome assembly GCA_947378235.1 of Caulobacteraceae bacterium. Lineage (GTDB taxonomy): Bacteria > Pseudomonadota > Alphaproteobacteria > Caulobacterales > Caulobacteraceae > CAISGS01. The sequence goes on from CANCJE010000024.1 coordinate 27,404, forward strand.
GGTCAGCCTAACACCCGATCACTGCCGATCCAAGAAGCCCAAGATCGCGCCTGCAAAGGCATCGTTGCGATCGCCGACGACCATGTGGCCTGCGCCTGCTATGTCTGAATAGACCAGCCCCGGAACCTGTTTTTTGAAATCCTCAGCAGCCTCTTGGGTCAGAAGGTCACTGGAGGCGCCGCGCACCAGATGGACCGGGAGCCGTAAGGACGCGACCGCCTCGTCCATCCCCGCCTCACGATCATCACCCCGGCTACGGCGCGCCTGAACGCTGGCAATAAAGGCTGGGTCCCAGTGCCAGCGATAGCGGCCATCGTCTCCCAGACGCAGATAATGTTTGAGCCCATCACTGGCCCCGCGCTTGGCCCGGTTGGGGGTATAGGCGGCGATGACCTCTGCGGCCTCCTCAGGCGAGGCAAAGCCTGCTTCGACATGTTTTTGCATAAAGCCGACCACCCGCTCGACCCCCGCTGGAGCGACATTGGGCGCTATGTCGACAAGGGTCAGGGACGCGAGGCTACCCGGCCGCAACATCCCCTC